>NZRL01000148.1 GCA_002696205.1 Rhodospirillaceae bacterium
CCGCCGCGACAGCCCTGGACGACACCCGCCATGAATTCGAAGTGGGCCTGCAAATCCTCCAGGACCGGATCCGGCCTCGCCGCCGGAGCATCGAGAAAATCCAAGACCACGAAGGAACCTGACATGACCGATCATTCGCATCCGGCCACGCCCGGCTTGGCCGCCGCCACGCCCGCGGCCCCACCGCCGCCGCCCGAACCGGCATCGGCGGACAGCCTGTCTACACGGAACGATCGCGCTGGCGACATCCTGGCGCGCACGATCTACGGCGAAGCGCGGGGCGAGTCCGTGCGCGGCAAGGAAGCCGTTGCCGCCGTGGTGATGAACCGGGTGCGCCGGGCCCGCGAAGCCGGCGGCGCCTATTGGTGGGGCGGCACGGTCGAGGCCGTCTGCCAGCGGCCGTGGCAGTTTTCCTGCTGGAACGCGGGCGACCCCAACCGGGCAAAGATCGAAGCCGTCGACGACGGCAACCGCGTGTTCCAGACCTGCCGCCGGATCGCCCGGCGGGCGGTCGCCGGAACGCTGGGCGACCCGACCGACGGCGCCACCCATTACCACGCCAAATCGGTCAACCCGCCCTGGGCCCGGGGCCGGGCGCCCTCGGCCGAGATCGGCCGGCATCTGTTCTACAACGACGTGGAGTGACCGCGATGCTGAGCACCCTGATCGCGCCGGTGGTGAGCGGCCTGTTCAACGTCATCGACAAGTCGGTCGCGGACAAGGACGAAGCCGCCCGCATCAAGGCCCGCCTGCAGGAAATGGTCCTGACCGGCCAGATGAAGGAGATCGAGGCGGCGGCGAAAGTGATCGTCGCCGAGGCCCAGGGCGACAGCTGGTTGCAACGCAATTGGCGGCCGCTGTTGATGTGCCTGTTCGGCGTCATCGTCGCCAACAACTTCATCGTCCACCCCTGGTTCGGCGTGCCCATGCTGCCGCTGCCGCCGGACATGTGGGACCTGCTGAAGATCGGCGTCGGCGGCTATGTCGTCGGCCGGTCGGTCGAAAAGGGCGTGCGTGTCTGGCAGGGCAAGCCCTGACGTAGGTCCGTCCAATCCGCGGCACCATCCGCCCGCCTTCCATACAGACAACCGGAGAATTCCATGGCTGACCATATTCAGATCGGCGATATCGCGCCGCGCAAACAGTACACCGCCGACGGCGAGCAGGTGCTGTTCACCTATCCTTTTCCCATCTTCAAGGCCGCCGACCTGGAGGTCTACCTGGACGACTCCCTGCAGGACACGGGCTTTGCCGTGACCGGCGCGGGCGAAGACCTGGGCGGCGAAGTGACCTTCGACGCGGCGCCCGGCGACGGCGTCGCCGTCACCCTTCGCCGCCGCCTGACCATCGCCCGGCAATCGGATTTCCAGGAATCGGGGGCCTTTCGCGCCCAGGTTATCAACGACGAATTGGATTTCCTGACCGCCGCCCTGCAGCAGATCGCCGATGACGCGCGGCGGTCCGTCCAGTTGTCGCCGACGGATCCGGACGTCGTCCTGACCCTGCCCGACCGGACGACGCGGGCGGGCGCCTTCCTCGCCTTCGATGCCGAAGGCACGCCCATCGCCGGCACCGGTTCGGTCGGCGAAGCGCCCGTCACGGCCTTCATCGAAACCCTGTTGGACGACGTCGACGCGGCGACGGCGCGGGCAACCTTGGCCACGCAATTGGACCTCGGCATCGCGGCACCGACGGCGGGCGACGCCGGCGCGGTGCTGAGCGTCGACGCCGCAGGCGACCTTCGATACGACCCGACCCTGACCCACGGCGCCCATCTGACGGCGCTTTCCTTCGGACTTTAAGGAGACCCCCATCATGGCCAGTACCCCCGAATATCTGGGAGCCCGCAATTCCCAATGCACCGTCATCGTCGACACCGACGGGACGGACGCGCAAACCGTTTTCACCGCCGGCGCCAACGGTGCCCGCGTACATCTGATCTCGGCCTCGAGCGACGACACGACGCCGTCGCTTCAGGTAAAGAAAAACGACGGCACAACGTCCTGCATCCTCGCGACCTTCGAATTGCCGACCAACTCGGGGCGTGTCAGTTCCGCGCCCGCGGTCGATCTTCTGGACCCGACGACGATCCCGTCGATCCCGGCGGACCCGGGCCGTTTCCTGACGCTCGGCGCCGGCGAGACCATCGAGGTCGCCATGACCTCGGCGGTATCGGCCAGCAAGAGCGTGCACATCGTCGTCGACGGGGTCGATTACTGATGAGTGCGCGCGGCGGACAGGACCCGCGCCGGCACGGCCCGGGTCCGGCGGCGCCGCAGGCGGAGGACGGCGGCCTGACCATGGGCCTGCACCGCCAGACGGCGCATATGGATGACCCCGGCGAGACCAGCCACGATCGCCTGCACGGTATCGGACCGTCGCGCCTGGCGCCCGACGGGCATCAACGCGAACGACGCGTCGACGTCCGCGCGGAGAACTGCACCGGCCTGTTGGCCGACAGCAACTGCGCGGGCGATCCCTATTGGATGCCGCCCGACGGCAACTGGTGGACCTGGCCAGGGATCGGCGGCAGTTCGAGCAACCGCAACGGCGGCACGATCATGAACCAGTCCAACCCGGGGAACCCCAGCGGATACGATTTCGCGGGCGGTCAGACGACGACCAATGCGCCGCTCACCGATTGGCATGCACCACAGTACACGGCCTATGCCGTCGCCGCCGAGGATCAGTTGACCGTCGTCCGTCGGCGGTCGATCACCGGATACGGCCAGGGCACCGGCGGTGCCGGGGACGACAATTACAATTGTTACTCCAACTGCAATTGCAACTGCGCCTGTGCTTGTGTCTGCGCCTGCGCCTGTGCGTGTGATTGTTGCTTTCCCGCCGGAACGCCGGTGACCATGGCCGACGGCAGCATGCGCCCTATCGAGACATTGCAGCCGGGTGACCGGGTGAAGGGCGCCTTCGGGATCGTGAACCGGGTCGACCGCATGTACGTCGGCCGCATCGGCCCGCATAGCGCCTTCCTGGTCAACGGCCGTTACTTCGTCGCCGGCGCGCATCGTATCTGGTCGCTCGCCCGCGGCTGGGTCGCCGCCGATCCGGACGCCTGGTACGCGGCCATGCGGGAACCGGGATCGCTCGACCGGTTCGCCGACGTCCACGGCGTCGCCACGCCACCCGCCGACGGAATCTACGCACCGGCGAGCGAACGGCCGAAACAGATGGTCGTCGGCGACCGCCTGGCCTGGGGCAGCCTCGACAGCTTCCTTGCCGTCGAAACAATTGAACCCGTCCACCATGACGGCACGCTGATGCTCTACGAGCCGATCTGTCACAACGGATCCGGAAGCTACGAAGTGCACGGCGGCCTTTGGGCCGTGGCGGGGCCCGACTACGCCTTCCCCTTCCAGGATTATGTCAGAAAGGAAACCGGCCATGACCTTCGACCGGCTGATCAACTGGGACCGCGACACGGCCTTGGCCGTCGCTCCGCGGCTGACCTGGCTGCATCCTAACTGGATCACCACCGGCAGTCTGGTCCTCGCGCTCGCGGGCCTGGTGGCGATTGCCCAGGGCGAAGGGCCGGCGACGGCCTTCGCCGGGGCGGCGTTGATCTTCGTCTCGCGTTGGACCGATTGGATCGACGGCTACGTCGCCCGCGCGACGGGCACCGCAACCAATTTGGGCGGGCTCTATGACATCGCCGTCGGCTACGTGACCATGGTCCTGGTGATGGTCGCCATCGGCCTGCGCCAAGGTGACATGGCGCTTGCCTGGTGCGGTGCCGGGGCGGCGATCTTCCTGCGCATCGTTCTAATGACCGTCGGTTGGGGCCTCGCCAAACGGCAACGTCTAACCATCGTCCCGTGGAACCCGCAGAAACTCCTGACCCCGCGCCAGCCGCGATATATGCGGCGGATGAAAGTCTGGCTCGACGCACTACGCAACGATTATGCAATCGCCTTGTTCGGGATTGCCGGCGGCGCCGGGCTCCAGGTCTGGGGCTGGGCCTATACGGCGATAGTTATCTGCCTGACCTTCTGGGTTCTCGGCGCCGCCTGGCGTTTCGTCCGGCGCGTCCATGCAGCCACCCCTCGACACCTCGAAACCGGAGAAGTCCCATGTTGAAACGCGCACGCCGCATCTGGACCGTGCCCGGCAGCGACGTAGAAAACGTCGTCCATGGATTGACGGTCGATACGGATCATCTCCGGCTTGAAAGCTGGTACCTGCAAGGCGACGGCATCAACCGGCCCGGCGAAGGTGGGGCCGGCGGCAATCGGCTGGGCGAGGAACTGGCCCCACGCCTGACCGGGATGCTGTTGACCCCCATGGGCGACGTCACACTGGATTGGAACCCCGCGACCATGCGGGACGGCGCAGTCCATTACCTGAGCACGCTGTATAACGGCAGCCCAGCACCCGAGGCGTTCAAACTTTTGGAGATCGACGCCATGGCGGCACTTTGTCCGACGGAATTGCGCCCGGATGCCGCCTATCCTCATTGGGATCACAAGCAGTACGTCTACATCTTCGATTTCGTCGACCACATCTGCACATCGGAAGGCATCGGTTTGGTTCCGGTCGTCAAGATCGTCACCGACGGCGACGGCACAGGCGGCTTCACCAATGACGATGTGATCGTCGAGGCCCGTCTGGGGCCGCTCGGCTTCGTCGGTGAATTCGATCATACGGATGCCGCGAACGGCGTGACCTACCGGGATGCTCGCGCCACCCTGCCGGACGGCTCGCCCAATCCGGATCAGGCTTTCTTCACCCTTCCTTCGCCCATGCCGCAAGACTGGGAGTTCGGCTGATGACCTATCGATTGACGCTGGAAGGCGACGTGACCCGTCATCTGATCTACGACCCGACGACTTCGACGCTGATCGACGAAGGCGACGGCAACCGAATGGTGCATCCGGCCTTCGTAACCGAAGGCCCCGTTTCCTGGACCGTGCCGCATCGCGTTTCGCCGACCGCCCCGGGATACAAGAAAGACGTCCGGGTCCTGAAAATTCAGATGGGGTTCCGCTGCAACTACGCCTGTGCCTATTGCAACCAGGCCAGTTGGAACAGCTTCCTGGGCGGCGCGGTGGAGGACGCCAAATTGTTCCTGCGCAATCTCGACGGCTGGTTCCATCCAACGAGCACGGACGATATCCGCATCGAATTCTGGGGCGGCGAGCCATTCGTCTATTGGGCCAAGCTGAAGATCCTGGGCGAAGAGCTTCGCCGTCGGTTTCCCCGGGCGCGGTTCAACGTGATCACCAACGGATCCCTACTCGACGACGAGAAAGTCGATTGGCTGATCGCCCATCGCTTCGGCGTGCAGATCAGCCACGACGGCCCGGCGCAGACGTATCGCAATCCGGAAGACATTCTGGACGATCCGGAGAAGTGCCGACTGATCCGCCGGATGATGGCCGCCGCCGGACAGATCGAAGACGAGGAGGCCCCACCCTGCCCCAACGAGCCGGACTTCGGCTTGGGGTTCGGTACGGTGCTGACGCGCTGGAATTTCTCCCTTGCCGCCGTGCGCCGTCACATCGAAGACAAGCTGGGCGTGCCGCCGGGATCGATCTCGTCCAACACGGAAGAAATTCTTCTGCCTTATGACGACGACGCCATGGCCTGCGTCCCCCGCGACGAAGCGGAACATCGCAAAGCCCTGCACACCCTGTTCAGCGAAGCCGCCAACGGTGAGACCGTGCCCGGATGCAATTCGGTGCGGAACAAGATCGAGGACTTTCTCGACAGCCTCGGCAAGAGCCGACCCATTGCCGCCCTCGGCCAGAAATGCGGCATGGACCGCGAAGACACCATCGCCGTCAACCTGATGGGCGAGGTCACGACCTGCCATAACGTCTCGGCCGAGGACGCCCATCACAACCTGGGCAATGTCGCTGGCCTGGACGCCGTGCGCCTGACCAGCGCCCGTCACCACCAGACCCGGGACGAATGCCGCGCCTGTCCGGTGGTGCAACTCTGCAAAGGGTCCTGCATGTTCCTGGAAGGCGATCATTGGCAGGCCGCCTGCGACGTCAGCTTCACCTACAACACGGCGATGCTGGCGGCGGCACTTTATTATATGACCGGCCTGACCCTGACCCGGATCGACGCCTTGGACGACGGTCATATCCGTCGGCCCGGCGTGGCGGCGGCGGAAGTCATCCGCCTGGCCTCGCCGCATTCATCCAAGGCGATGGAGACTGCAGCCCATGCGTGACCTCGCCGGATACGCAGATGCCGCGCCCGGCGTCACCATGTTCGATTTCACCGGCGGGCGCATCGCCGCCATGAACGACATGATCCTGGAAGAAATGCGGACGAGCGACCCGACACCCGCCGCGCGCTACGGCGACGACATCCTGAACCGCCGGGCGACCGAATGCCTGTTCGACCGCGACCCGCTGCCGCCCGGACTTGCCGGATTGGCGGCGCGGCTCTATCCGGCCCTAGCCGCCTATCTGGGGCGACACCGACCCGACCTTGTCGGCCTGCCCTACCGCCACCGATCCTGGTGCAACCATTTCAAGCCGAATGAAGGCGTGCCGTGGCACGACCATCGGGGCACACCCGTCGTCGCCGTCTATTCGGTGAAGGGGACCGGTGGCGATTTGATCGTCCAATCTCCGGACAAGCCCCACCGGTGCCACCGGATCGAAACGCCGCCGGGGCGCATGATTTTCATGCCGGGATCGCTGCGTCATTGCGCAACCCCGAACTTCGGGCCCGCCGAGACGCGTGTCTCCCTGCCCGTCAATTTCAGCTTCGGCCCCCACGAAAGGCCGTGACCGCGAGGACCCATGCAGCAGCCGGTCAGCTTCGACCTGTTCGTCGCCCTGTGGAACAACCAGCAGGAATTAAAGACACCGCGCCTTCACATCCGCATGGCGCGCTGGCTTCAGGAGCATTGGGACGGCGGTCGGCGGGAGCTTCTGTTGATGGCGTTCCGCAACTCTGGAAAGTCGACACTGGTCGGCCTGTTTTCCGCCTGGCTTCTGCTGAACGACCCGAACCTGCGGATCATGGTATTGGCCGCCGATCTGGCCCTGGCCCGCAAGATGGTGCGCAACGTCAAACGCATCATCGAACGCCATCCCCTGACCCGTGATCTGAAACCCGCGCGGGCCGACCAATGGGCGTCGGAACAATTCACCGTCAACCGCCGGGCGGAGTTGCGCGACCCGTCCATGCTGGCCCGCGGGATCGGCGCGAACCTGACCGGCTCGCGCGCCGATGTGGTGATCTGCGACGACGTCGAGGTGCCCAACACCTGCGACACGCCGCCCAAACGCGCCGACCTGCGCGCCCGCCTGGCGGAGATCGAATACGTATTGGTGCCGGGGGGGCTGCAACTCTACGTCGGCACGCCGCATGCCTACGACACGATCTACGCTGGTGACGCCCGCCCCGGCAGCGGCGAAGCGAAGCCTTTCCTGGACAGCTTCGAGCGGTTGGAACTCGCCCTGCTGACGGCGCGCGGCACGTCGCGCTGGCCCGAAAGATTTCCCATCGCCCGCATCGACGCGATCCGCGAGCGCAGCGGCCCCAACAAATTCAAAAGTCAGATGCTGCTGGAGCCGGTCAACATCCTGGACAGCCGTTTGGACCCGGGGCGGTTGGTCGCTTATGCCGCCGATCTGGACTACGCCGAACGCAACGGCGAAGCGGTGTTGACCCTGGGCGGCAAACGTCTGGTCTCCGCAACCTGTTGGTGGGATCCGGCATATGGAGCGCCGGGCGCGGGCGACGCCAGCGTCGTCGCGGGCCTGTTCACGGATACGGACGGCACCCATTACCTGCATGCGGTGCGATACCTGGAACACGATCCGGAGGAAGCCGCCCGTGCATCGACCGGCGGCGCCTTCGGTGAAAACCTGGACGAGGCCTCCCAGCAATGCAGGCAGGTCGCGGCCTTCCTGCGCGACCATCACCTGCCGGCGGTCGTCTTGGAGACCAACGGCATTGGACGCTTCCTTCCGGGGTTGCTGCGCCGGGAACTGGCGGCTGCCGGAATCGAGGCCGCCGTGATCGAAGCGACCAGCCATCGGGCCAAGGACCTTCGCATCCTGGATGCCTTCGACGCCGTCTTGGCCGCCGGCCGCCTGCACGCCCATGAGGCGGTCTGGCAGACGCCCTTCGTCCGCGAAATGCGCGAATGGACCCCCGGCGCGCCCAGCCGGGACGACGGCCTGGACGCCGTCGCCGGCTGCCTTTTGGCGGAGCCGGTACGCCTGGGCCGCGCCTTGCCGCCAGGGGGCGCCAATCGGCCCGCCCCCCGCTGGCGCGGAGCGGGCAGCTTCAAGGCGCAAACGGATTTCACCCTTTGACCCCGCATGGCGGGACGGACGAAGACATGACCCACCCAACCGACATCCCGACCCACCGCGCCCTCAGCGTCGCCAACGAGGCGCTACGTGAAGCCGGCTTGGCGCGGCAGGCGATCCTGGCGCATGAGCGGCAATGCGTCGAACGGTCGCGCGAAGCCGCTCAATCCTTCGACCGCATGGGCCACGAACTGCGCGCTTTCATGACGCAGACACGGGCCTCCCGCACACGCCTGCACGGCCGCATCGACCAGACGCAGGACCGCATCACGGAGAACCAGGTTCAGGTTTTGGAGGGATTCACCGCTCTGCGCTCGGGCTTGATCCGGGGAATGTTCGCGGCTCTGCTGGCGCTGGTCGGCGGCACCGCCGCCATGGCCTGGTATCTGCTGACCGGGTTGGGGCGGGTGGGGATGCCCTAGACGAACGCCGCCGTCAGGTTTCCGACGAGATACGGTGAATCAGTTCGGCCAGGGTTTCCTCGGCGATGTGGTTGTCCGCCTGGCAGGTGCCGGCAGCGCGGTGGCCGCCGCCGCCGAAGCGCAGCATCAACTCGCCCACGTTGACCTTGCTGGACCGGTCGAAGATCGATTTGCCGACGGCGAAGACCGTGTTCTGGTCCTGCTTGCCCTTCACCACATGCATGGAGATGTTGCATTCCGGTAGCAGGGCGTAAACCAGGAAGCGGTTGCCGCAGAAGATTTCCGTCTCCCCCCGCATATCGATGACGGCGAGCTTGCCGTGCATGGTGGTGCAGCGCTGGATCTGTTCCTCGAACTTGGGCCGGTGTTCATTGTACAGATCGATGCGTTCCTTGACGTCGGGAAGCTCGAGAATCTCCTCGATCGTATAATTCCGGCAATCCTCGATCAGGCCCATCATCAATTCGTAATTGGGAATGCGGAACCCGCGGTAGCGGCCGAGCCCCGTGCGCGGGTCCATGATGAAGTTCAAGAGCGCCCAGCCCTCGGGTTCCAGAACATCGTCCATGACGTACTGCGCCGAATCCGCCTGATCGACGGCGTCCATCAGCTCGCCGGAAATAAAGGGGAAGGCTTCCTCACCGCCGAAGTAGTTGTAGACGACGCGCGCCGCCGAGGGTGCCGTCGGATCGATGACGTGGTTGTCCTTCTGACCGCCGACGCGTTCCATCTCGCTGAGGTGATGGTCGAAGGCGAGATAGACCCGTTCGTCGAACGGCACGTTGGTCGACACGTCGTTGTCGGTGACGTCGACCTCGCCGTATTGCATCTGACGTGGGTGAACGAACAGGATGTCGTCGATCAGCTCCAGTTCCTCCAACAGCACGGCACAGACGAGGCCGTCGAAATCGGAGCGGGTGATCAGACGGAAGTGCTTTCCGCTGTCCTTCAACGCGCGGATCAGCGGTCGGCCGGCACCGAAGATCGGGGATTCGATCGGCATTTCTGCCTTGGCCGTCGGCGCCGGGGCAGGCGTATTCTCGCTTGCCGGGGCCGCAGCTTCGCCATCGGCAGGAGGTGTACCGGCGACGCGCTGCGGTGTGCCGCCGCGCACGGCAGTGCCGATTTCCAGCGTCTCGAACCAATTGAGGAAGCGATCGACGTCTTCGCCGGTGAAGACCAGACCGCGCTGCGGCACGATGATTTCGGGCGCCACGTCACGCACGCGCCGGATCCAATCGTCACGGGCGGCGGGCGAGCCCATCCAGCGTTGATGGAATCCGGTCAGGTATTGAACGTGCCGGTCGAAGTCGCGGACGACGAAGCCGTCGCGGTCGTCGGGCGGCACCAGGGCGCCACCGATATCGCCGGAGAACAGAACCTTCGACACCGGATCGAAGACCGAGAAATTTCCCGGCGAATGCAGGTAATGGGCCGGGATCAAATGCAGCCGCCCGTTATCACCAAAGCGAATTTCCATACCCTCGTCGGGCACCGCGACGAAATCGGCTTCGCGGTCGTAATGGGTGACATAGCCGAGCCAAAGCCAGGGAACATGAACCTTCAATTCGTCGACGCAAACCTCTCGCCAGAGCGGCAGGGACGATCCCGCGTCCGGGTCCTCGTGGGTCAGAATGACGTGGCGGATATCGGCCAGGGGGACTTCGCGTTCGACCGCGTCGAACACGGCGGGAAAGATTTCGACGCCGCCCGGATCGATCAGGACGGCTTCGTTCCCGGCACGTACGACCACCTGGTTCGTATCGACCAGATCGGGCGGCTTACCGTTGTCCTGTCCGAAAACGGTCCAGGACCGCGATCCGTCGCGGAACACCACTTCTGAACGCACGTTAAGGCATCCCCCGTGTTTCGAACTTGTTCACGTGGCCTTCCCCGAGAGCACGATTGGTTTCTTATGCCGTTTCGGCGGAGAGAATAGAAGATTTTTCTAAACCGCGCCAAGGGCTTGTGAATTTTGGGAGAGTTCCCGCGCAGGCCCCGACCGCCCCTGTCACCCCAACCAGAGGAGACATGCCCATGGGCGGCACCTCCGGCGGGCCCCAGGCCCTGCCCTCTCCTCCCGCATCCGGCACCGAAGGCGCCGCGGCTGGCTCTCCGTCC
>NZRL01000149.1 GCA_002696205.1 Rhodospirillaceae bacterium
CGGCTCGCGCGTGCCGCTGCATTGCACGGCGTCGGGCAAGCTTTGGCTGGCGTCGTTGCCGGCGGCTCGGCGGCGTCAGGTTATTTCGGGTCTCGATCTCGTCCCCCATACGCCCGGCACGATCACCGATGCGGATGCATTGCTGAGCAACCTGGAAGACATTCGGCGGCAGAAAGTCGGAACTGACAATCAAGAATTCATCGAAGGCATGGTGGCCGTCGCCGTGCCGGTGACCGACACCAGGGGGCGCCTTGCGGGTACGCTCGCCTGTCACGGCCCGACCGTGCGCATGTCCATGGATACGGCCTGGTCGTTCGTTCCGGCGCTGCGCCGGGCAGCGGCCAAATTGTCGGAAGTCGGAGACTCGCCCGACGAGGACTGACGCCGGGGGCGTCAGCTTTCGGCGCGGCGCCGTTTGACCGTTGCCTGATGGCCGCGTTTGCCCTTCGCCGTGACCGATGAGCGTTGCGCGGCGGCTTCCTTCGACTCTTTCGTCTCTTCCCGAATCTTCTCCCGCATCTTCTTGTGCTTGGCGTAGCGTTTGTTGGCCACCATGTCGCGGTAGGCTTTCTTGTTCTTGGCGATCTTCGCCCAGAACAGCACCTGCGTCAGCGTGGATCCGATGAACCAAAGCACCGGCATGGATAACATGGTCGAGACCCAGAAGATGGCCTGGACGGCCGAGACCTTTCCGGTCACGTTGAAATGGTAATAGAAGATCATCGCGATTAGGCAGAGCTCGAACAAGAGCAAAACCCGGAAGCCGTTGGTTTCCTGAAAGGCGATAGGCTTCAGCGGGCCGCCGAACGCCTTGAAGATGCTGGACAGCATGCCGCCGATGACGCTGGAAAGCAGCAGCACCAGGCAGGTCGCCGCGATCAAGTCCGTATCCTTCGTGAATTTGAAGAACGAAAGAAGTGGATCCAGATATCCCAACCCTTGTCTCCTTGCCCCGGTCGGTTTTTGAAACAACCGCCCCTGATTTTAGAATTCTTTGTTTAAGAGTTCACTTATAAAACCTAATTCCATTTCCATGGAATAGCTTCTTCATTCGATTTCACTAGAGAATTGCCCGGAACTAGGCCGCCAACCCGTGGTCCGATCAGGTGCCGACGGCGTTGGCGCGGGCCGAAAGGTAAGAGAATCCGGCAAAAACCAGACCGGCCAGGGAAAGCGCCGACATGGCAAGAAACGACCCGCCCCCCATGGACGCGAACAATAACCCGGCGCCGTAAGAGGCCATGCTCATCCCGAATCCAAGCGCCATGGCGTAGAGGCTCTGCGCCGAGGCAGAGAGAGACGGTTCCACCCGCTCGGTGATCAGATGGATGATACCGAGATGCGTCGCACCGTAGCTGAGCCCATGCAAGGCCTGCAGGATGACCAGCCAGGCCATATCCGTGGTTGCCGCCGTCCCCGCCCAGCGGACCAGCCCGGCAAGCGCTCCCAGAACGATCATCTGAAATGCGCCGACGCGGCGCACGGCGGCGGCGGCAAAGCCGAACAGGACGATCTCGACAATGACGCCTTCGGCCCATAGGGCGCCGATGACGTCCGAGCCGTGGCCCGCCGCCAACCAATGGATGGTGCCGAAATTGTAATAGACCGCATGCGAGGCCTGGATGCAGGTTGCGGCGAGCATCGCCGTCCAGAGGCCCGGCAGACGCAGGATTTCCCGGAACGGCCGCCGGTCGCGGGGGGCGGCAGGGATACGGGTATCAGGCAGCACCAAAGCGCAGAAAAAGGTCAGCACGACGGCACCCAGGATCGACCAGTGGATCCAATCGGTCGGGGCGCCCGTCAGGACAAGTCCCATGCCCCAGGCGCCGATGATGAAGGTGATCGAGCCCCACAGCCGGACCCGGCCGTAGTCGAAGCGGACCCGTTCGCGGGTCAGCATGGTCAGGCTTTCCATCAACGGCAGGACCGGCCCCCGGCTGGCGAAGAAAGCCAGCGTGATCAGCGTGATCGACCAGAAGCCGTCGGCCCAGTGAAACGCCAGGAACGTGCCCGTGCCCAATAGGGTCAGCAGGATCAGGATGCGTTTGCGTTCGCCCGCCCGGTCGGCGGCGCGCGCGACGAAGGGGGTGACGGCCAACCGCGCCAGGGTGCCGAGGGCGAAGATCAGGCCGATTTCCTCGGGTCCCAACCCCCGGTCCTGCAGCCAGAGCGGCCAGAACGGCCCCAGGATGCCGAGCGCCAGGAACGTGCCCCCGTAGAACAGGGCAAGGCGCATGGCGGCGAAACGCGGCGCTGGACTTTCCGGCGTCATCGGGCGTTCTCCGCCGCGCCGGTCCTCGTCACGAAGCTTCGTCCAGGGCGGCGTCGATGGCTTCCTGGGCCGAAAGCCAGCTCTGCTCGGTTTCTTCCAGGATGTCCTTGGCCTTTTTATGAGCGACCTGCAGGTCCATCAACTTGGCGGTCGGGCCGTTGTAGACGTCGGGGTCAGCCAGTTTGCTTTCCAGCGCCGCGATCTCTTCGGCCAGTTTTTCCATCTTCTTCTCGGCGACGGCGACCGATTTGCGGAGCGCCGCCGTCTCCTCGCGACGGCGGGCGCGTTCGCGGCGGGCTTCTTTCTTATCGACGGCGGGCGGCGTGCCGTCGCGGGCCTTGTCGGCCTGCGCGTCGCGGCGGGCGGCACGGCGCTGTTCAAGAAGCAGTGCCGTATAGCTTTCCAGATCGCCGTCGTAATTGCTGCAGCCGCCGTCGGCGACCAGCCACAAGCGGTCGCAGACCAAATCGATCAGATGTGCGTCGTGGGTCACCAGGACGATCGCGCCGTCGTATTCGTTCAATGCTTGAACTAACGCTTCGCGCGCATCCACGTCCAGGTGGTTGGTCGGTTCGTCCAGGAACAGAATATGCGGCGCCTCGATGCTCATCAGGGCGAACAACAGGCGCGATTTCTCTCCGCCCGAGAGGACTTCGACCTTGCTGTCCGCCAAGTCCCCGGAAAACCCGAAACGGCCCAGATGGGACCGCACCTTGGTCTCCGTCGCCATGGGCAGGGCCCGGGCCATGTGCTGGAACGGGCTCTCGTTCAGGTTCAATTCTTCCTGCTGGTGCTGGGCGAAATAGCCGACCTTCAGCTTCGACGATTTGACGACTTTGCCGGCCATGGGTTTCAGGCGGTCGACCAGCATCTTGATCAGGGTCGATTTGCCGTTGCCGTTGGCGCCGACCAGCCCGATGCGGTCGTCCATGTCGATGCGCAGGTCCAGGTTCTTCAAGACCGGATTATCGCCGTAACCGACGCTGACTTCGTCCAGGGCGATCAGCGGCGGCGACAGGGGATCGGGGTCGGGAAAGTTGAACGTTGTCGTTTTCTCGTCGATGACCGAGGCGATGGGCTCCATTCGGGCCAGCATCTTCAATCGGCTTTGGGCCTGACTGGCTTTCGATGCTTTGGCCTTGAAGCGGTCGACGAAGGCCTGGATGCGGCGTTGTTCGGACAGTTGCTTGGCCTGCAGCTTGGCTTGCTGGGCCTGGCGTTCGCGGCGGGTGCGTTCGAACCGGTCGTAGTTCCCGGCATAGCGGGTCAGTTTCTGTTCCGAGAGGTGCGCGATCTCGTCCACCACGGTGTTCAACAAGGTGCGGTCGTGGCTGATGACCAGCAAGGTTCCCGGCCAGGACGCCAGGTAGCCTTCCAGCCAGAGGGCGGCTTCCAGGTCCAGGTGGTTGGTCGGTTCGTCCAGCAACAGGAAGTCGGGCCGTGCGAACAATGTTGCCGCCAAGGCCACGCGCATGCGCCAGCCGCCGGAAAACTCGGAGCAGGGACGGGCCTGGGCCTCTTCGTCGAAGCCGAGGCCGGCCAGGATGCGTGCCGCGCGGGCGGGCGCCGTTTGGGCGTCGATATCGGCCAGACGGTTGTGGATATCGGCGATGCGGCCCGGGTCTGTCGCGGTTTCGGCCTCGGCCAGTAATTGGGCGCGCTCCGTGTCGGCGGCGAGGACCGTGTCGATCAGGCTGGTCGGTCCCGAGGGCGCTTCCTGCGCCACCGTGCCGATGCGCGCGGTGGGCCGCACGCGCACGGCCCCGGCATCCGTGTGAAGATCACCCAGGATCATCCGGAACAGGGTCGTCTTGCCCGTGCCGTTGCGCCCGACCAGGCCCATCTTCTTGCCCTTGGGCAAGTGCAAGGTGGCCTTGTCGAACAGCACCCGGCCGCCGAGGCGGAATGTCATGTCGTTGACGTGCAGCATAGGCGGGGTGATAGCACGCGGCGCGCCCGGGGGGAACGGCGTGTTGGGCCCCGCGCTGAGAAGTGGAGAAGGGGAGGGAGTGGCCCGGAAATCCGGAAATGAAATGCCGGGCCGCGGTTGGTGGGGGGAGGAGGAGCCGCGGCCCGGCAAAACCGAAAGACGTGACTATGGGGGGAGAGGAGGATCAGCCTTCCGGTTGTCTCAGAAACGGCGGCCGGGAGGACGTCAATCGTGCGGAACGCGTCCGCCCTTGGCCGTTTTCATATCCCAATTTCCGTGTAAATGAGGTTTCGGTCAATAAGTCTAAAGGCTAGGTATCCGCAAGGCTGGCTGGGTGCTTCACGCGCAAGAAGAGGGTGTGAAGATATTGTTTCGGGGCAAGGAACTGCGTCGGTTTTTCTCGTTTTTCGTGCGTGATTGGAGGTGAAAATTTGAATATTTTAAAATCTAAAAAATAACTGAGAAATCTTGAATTAATCGAACTTAACGATTATGTGTGGATCATGAGCACGCATTTGCCAACCCTGCGACAGTTGCAGTACCTGATCGCCGTCGCCGAGGAAGGTCATTTCGGCCGCGCCGCGCAGAACTGTTTCGTCACGCAATCGACCCTCAGCGCCGGCATTCAGGAGCTGGAGGCGATTCTCGGTATTACGGTGATCGAGCGCACAAAGCGCAGAGTCGCGATTACGCCGCTGGGACAGGAGTTGGTCGATCGTGCGCGCCGTGTATTGGCGGAGGTCGAGGATATGACCGTGACCGCCAAGGCGAGCACCCGTCCGTTGACCGGGCTGTTGCGTCTGGGCGCGATTCCGACCATCGGGCCCTACGTGCTGCCGAAGGTTTTGCCGCCGCTGCGCGATGCCTATCCGGAATTGCGGCTGTTCCTTTGTGAGGAACGGACGGCACGCCTGGTCGATCAATTGGCCGGGGGCGACTTGGATGCGGCCCTGATCGCCTTGCCGTATGATCTGGGCGATCTCGATCACATGGTGCTCGCCAACGATCCGTTCGAGTTGGCGGTGCCGCCGGGGCACCCCTTGGCCGCGGGCGACGGGCCGGTTTCGACCCAGGCCCTGGAATCCGAGGACCTTCTACTGCTGGAAGACGGCCATTGTCTGCGGGATCATGCGTTGGCGGCCTGCCGCCGTCAGCCGGCTCCGGGCCGTTCGGGGGCCTTTCAGGCGACGAGCCTCTACACCCTGGTCGAATTGGTTGCGGGCGGTTTCGGGACCACGCTGCTGCCGGATGTGGCCTTGCAGTCCGACCACGTACGCGGCGCGGATATCGTTCTCAGGCCGCTGGAAGGCGGGGCTGGGCGCGAGATTGCCCTGGTCTGGCGGCGCAATTCGGCCCGTCGGTCCGAATATAAGCTTTTGGGACAATTCCTTAAAAATCAGATGTCTCCGGCCGGCGGGGACTGATCCCGGAACCCGCCGGCGAAATGTCACGGCCCTTTTCCTTGCATGGCAGGTCGGGAGGGACTATAACCCGCGCCGTCTTCGGGACGCCCCCGGGGAATGCCATATTTGGACAGCCCGTAAGGGGGCGTGCCTGAACAACACGACGCCGATCACCCGGCCCAAGGATGCCGCGGACGGCCGAATACTAATAACCGACATCAGAAACCCAGCCGAACGACCAACCATACAAGGGGATCGACCATGGCTCTTGAGCGTACGCTCTCCATCATCAAACCCGACGCGACCCGCCGTAACCTGACCGGAAAGATCAATGCCCGGTTCGAGGAACAGGGCCTGCGCATCGTTGCCCAGCGCCGCGTGCAGCTGACCAAGGAACAGGCCGAGGGTTTCTATGACGTGCATCGCGAGCGCGCCTTCTTCGACGAACTGGTGGCCTTCATGATTTCCGGCCCCGTCGTCGTCCAGGTGCTCGAAGGCGAGGACGCCGTGACCCGCAACCGCGAGATCATGGGCGCCACCAACCCGGCCAATGCCGACGAAGGCACGATCCGCAAGGATTTCGCCGAAAGCATCGAAGCCAATTCGGTGCACGGCTCCGATTCCCCGGAGAATGCGGACAAGGAAATCCGTTACTTCTTCTCGGATCTGGATATCGTCGGCTAACCCACCGGGTTGACGACCGACTTTTCGGAAGAGACCGCGCCGGCGATGACGGCGCGGTCTTTTTCGTCGATGGAGACGCGTCCTTCGGCGATCAGGCGCACGGCGAGCGGATAGATTTCATGCTCGCGGACGAGAATCCGCGCGGCCAGGTCGTCCGGCGTGTCGTCCGCCAGAACGGGTACCACGGCCTGCACGATGATCGGGCCGGTATCCATTTCCTTACGCACGTAATGCACGGTGCAGCCCGCGAACCGGGCCCCTCGTTCCAGCACCCGTTCCTGTACGTCCAGCCCCTTGAAGGCAGGCAGCAGTGACGGGTGGATATTGATCATCCGGTCCCGCCAATGATCGACGAATTCGTCGGACAGCAGGCGCATGAACCCGGCCAGGCAAACCAGATCCGTGCCCGCGCCTTCCATGGCCGCCGTCATTTCCGCATCGAACGCCGCGCGGTCGGTGAAATTCTTATGGTCGATGACCTTGGTCGGAATGCCCGCCTCGGTGGCACGGTCCAGGCCCTTGGCGCCCGGCCGGTTCGACAGCACCAGGATGATCTCGGCGGGAAAGCCGGGGGGGGCGCAGGCGTCGATCAGGGCCTGCAGGTTCGACCCGCGGCCTGAGATCATGACGGCGAGCTTCAGCTTGCTCATTTCCGGGACCAGGCGAGGTCCGGCGCAATGATGCGGACGGGTTCATCGTCGTCGGACTCGACGACCCGGCCGATAAGGAAGGTCTGCTCGCCGGCTTCCAGGAATTGGTTGCTCAGGTCTGCGACCTTATCCGCCGAGACGATGACGACCATACCAATGCCGCAGTTGAACGTCCGCATCATCTCTTCCGAGGCGATGCCGCCAGCTTCCTTGAGCCACGAAAACACCGGAGGCATGGGCCAGGACCCGGCTTCGAGTTCGACGCCCAGGCCATCGGGCAGGACGCGGGGGATGTTTTCCAGCAGGCCACCGCCGGTGATATGGGCCAGCGCCTTGACGCCACCCGATCTGATCGCGGCGAGGCAGGATTTTACATAGATGCGCGTCGGCGTCAGCAAGGCGTCGGCCAGGGTCGCGCCGTCCTGGAACGGGGCAGGGTCGCCATAGGTCACGCCCGCCCGTTCGGCGACCTTGCGGACCAGCGAGAAGCCGTTGGAATGAACGCCGGACGACCCTAGGCCCAAGACCACGTCACCGGCGGCGACGCCGGTTCCGGTCAGTTCCTGGCCGCGTTCGACGGCACCCACGGAAAAGCCCGCAAGGTCGTAATCGCCGTCCTTGTACATGCCCGGCATTTCCGCCGTCTCGCCGCCGATCAGGGCGCATCCCGCCTGACGGCAGCCTTCGGCGATGCCGGCGACGATTCGCGCCGCCGCGTCGGGGGCGAGCTTGCCGGTCGCGAAGTAATCCAGGAAGAACAGCGGCTCCGCACCCTGAACCACCAGATCGTTGACGCACATGGCAACCAGATCGATGCCGACGCCGTCGTGGCTGTCGGCGTCGATGGCGATCTTCAACTTCGTGCCGACGCCGTCCGTGGCGGCGACCAGGATGGGGTCGGTATAGCCCGCCGCGCGCGGGTCGAAGAACCCGCCGAAGCCGCCCAGGCCACCCATCACGCCGTCTCGGTGAGTCGATTTGGCGAGCGGCCCGATGGCGTCCACCAGGGCATTGCCGGCGTCGATGTCGACGCCCGCGTCGCGATAGCTGAGCCCTTGGCCTTCGGCCGGGGGCGCGCCGTTTTTATCCGTGTCGCTAATCCCTTCCTCCCTCGGTCGGGTGTGCTAGATTGTGCGCCGTTCAAGGCCCGTCGGCTTCGCGGCCGGCCCAACGCGTCGATGGAGGCGAAGATACTTAATCCCCGCCGGTTTGCAACGCAGGAATGGTCCCCGCGCCGGGCCGCCATGGCCGTATTCGCGGCCGGGCTGCTCTGTCTCGCTAGCTTGCCCGCCCGGGCGCAGGTCGAGAACCCCTACGAAGTCAGGGGCGTGGCCGTCGATGTAACCGCCGAGACCGCCGCCGCCGCCCGCCAGCAGGCCCTGAACGAAGGGCAGCAGAAGGCCATGACGATCCTGTTGGAACGCATGACCCTGAAATCCGACTATGCCCGTCTGCCGGGCCTGTCGCCGGAAGAGATCACCGAATATATCCAGGATTTCTCGATCGCCGAGGAAAAGTCGTCTTCGGTGCGCTATCTCGCGCGGCTGAACTACCGATTCCGTCCGGGCGAAGTGCGTGACCTGTTGCGGGCCTTCAACATTCCGTTCGCCGAAACGCCGTCGAAGCCGGTGCTGGTCCTGCCGGTTCTGCGCCGCGCGGGCGCGCTGTTGTTGTGGGATGACCCCAACCCCTGGCGCGCCGCCTGGCAGCAACGCTCGTCCCAGGTCAGCCTGGTGCCGACGATCCTGCCGTTGGGCGATCTCGCCGACGTCGCCGCCATCGGCGTTGATCAGGTCGTCTCCGGAGATCAGCAACGCCTGCGGGCCATGGCCAAACGCTACGACGCGGGCAGCGTCGCCGTCGCCTTCGCGTCGATCCGCCACGATCCGGCGCGCTCGCTTTGGGTGCTGGACGTGACTTTGACCCGCTACAACCTGACCATCGATCCGCAGACCACGGTGGTGACCTACGTCTCCGAATTCGGCGAGACGGCGGAATCCCTGTTGTCGCGGGCGGCGGGGCAGGTGACGCAGTTGATCGAGGACAATTGGAAGCGCGACAACCTGCTGCAGTCGGCGCGTCAGGAAGCCATCGCCGTGCGCGTGCCGATCACCGGCCTGCGCCAATGGATCGAATTGAAGAAACAGATCGGCCAGGTCGCCGTCGTCCGCGAGACGGAATTGGTGCAGCTGTCGCGGGCCGAGGCCCAGGTGATCCTGCATTACATCGGCGATATCGGACAGCTGATCATCGCGCTTGAACAGGCCGACATGGCGCTGCGCGGCCAGGGCGATTTCTGGACGCTGGAGCCGCTGCGCGGCGGGACCAAGGCCGGATGAGCCGCGATCGGCGCATGCTCTACTGGCTCGGCGGCCTGGTGGTCGCCGGTGTTCTCGTGCATTTGCTGTCGGCCATCCTGCTGCCTTTCGTGGCGGGCATGGCGGTGGCGTATTTCCTCGACCCGGTCGCCGACCGGCTGGAGGAGAAGGGCTTTTCCCGGGCGCTCGCGACGACGGTCATCACCGTCGCTTTCTTCGCCGCCGTGGTCGGCGTCATCGCCGTCCTGCTGCCCTTGCTGCAGCATCAGGTGGTCGGTCTGATCAAGTTGGCGCCGGAGGCGTTCTCTCAGTTCCGGATTTGGCTGCAACCTTTCCTGGCCGATCTGCAACTTCACTTTCCGAGCGCCGACAGCGGCGAATTAAAGGAAGCCGCGGGCAAGTACGGCTCCAAGGTCATCCAATGGATCAGCAATCTGCTGGGCGAAATCCTGTCCGGCGGCCTGGCCTTCCTGAACGTCATGTCGCTGATCCTGATCACGCCCATCGTGTCGTTCTACCTGCTGCGCGAATGGGACGAGATCGTCGCCTGGGTCGATTCCTATCTGCCGCGCGACGCGGCCCCGGAAATCCGCGAACAGGCGCGTCTGATCGATGAGACCATGGCGGGCTTCATTCGGGGACAGGCCAGCGTCTGTCTGACCCTGGGGGCGTTCTACGGTATCGGGCTGACGCTGCTGGGCCTGAATTCGGGCCTGCTGGTCGGGCTGGCCGCCGGGTTCATTTCCTTCGTGCCTTACGTCGGCGCGACGGTGGGTATGCTCGTCGGTTTGGGCATCGCCTTCTTCCAGTTCGGCATGGAAGGCTGGGGCTATATCGCCGCCGTCGCCGGGGTCTTCCTGGTTGGCCAGACGTTGGAAAGCTATGTCCTGACGCCACGCCTCGTCGGCGACCGTGTCGGGCTGCATCCGCTTTGGATCATCTTCGCGTTGATGGCGGGCGGGGCGCTGTTCGGTTTCACCGGGGTGCTGCTGGCCGTGCCCGCGGCGGCGGTCATTGGCGTGCTGATCCGCTACGCGCTCGGGCGCTACAAGAAAAGCGCCCTTTACGATCAAGGCGCCGGGGGCGGTTCTTGAGCGGGCCAAAACAGCTTCCGATCCCTTTCGAACACCGGCCGGCCCTGCAACGCGACGATTATCTGGTTACCTCCGCCAACGCCGCCGCCGTCGATTGGATCGACCGCTGGCCCGATTGGCCGGGCCCCTTGCTTTGTGTCTGGGGTCCCGAGGATTGCGGTAAATCGCATCTCGCGCAGGTCTTTCTCGCCAAATCCGGCGGCCGCCTGTTGGCGGCGCCCGAGGCCGAAGCCGCCGACCGGCCAGGTCCCTTTGTGATCGAGGATCTGGATCGCCCCGGTGCCGATTGGGACGAAGAGGCGTTGTTCCACATGTTCAACGGCCTCAAGTCGCTCGCCGAGATCCCGCTCTTCCACGGCGACCAGTGGGAGATCACCGTGCCCTCGCTGTTGGGGATCGACGACGAGAAGGACTACGACGTGCGGACGAAGGACAAGTCGAAGCTGCTGCGGATGGACGCGAAG
>NZRL01000150.1 GCA_002696205.1 Rhodospirillaceae bacterium
ACCATGATAAATGCCGTGGTCCTCGGCACCATGGCCGTCCGTGCCGACGCCGACCACATGGTGGTGGTGACCGACCTGGGGCGCACCGACCTCGTCTTCATAGCCGATGATCTGCTCCCGGTATTTGCACAGAAGGCAGTTCATCTTGTTGTCGCCGACCAGGGCTTCCTCGACCCGGTCCGCGAAGCAATCGATCAGGTCTTCATGATCGTTGAGGTAGCTCGCCTTGACCATCTGGATGTCCGGATGGGCTTCGCCGCATTCGTCGGCCCAGCGATAGATGCGGTTGACCAGGATGCCGGTGAACAGGAAATAGGGGAACACGATGATCCGCTTGTAGCCGAGCTTGACCGCCTTCTTCAGGCCCTCGTCGACCAAGGGATAGGCGACGCCGGAATAGCTCACCTCGGCCCAGCCGAAATCCATGCCTTCCCACAACATGCGGGCGACCTTGTTGACGTTGGAATTGGCGTCCGAATCGTTGGTGCCGCGACCGACGACCATCAACAAAGTGTCCTCGCGGGCAATCTCGCCCTGGTCGGCATTGGCCGCGGCTTCGGCTTCCTCGATGCGGATCTGGGCCGCGCGCAGCAGTTTGGAATCGATCGCCAGTTCGCGGCCGAACTTCACGTCCAATTCGGGGTGCTGATGGGCGAAGCTGTTGATCTCGCTGGGCAGGTCGTTCTTCACATGGCCCGCCGCGAACAGCATGCCGGGCACGCAGATGATCCGGTTGACGCCCCGTTCCTTCAGCTTGTCCAGGCCCGTGCGGATCACGGGCGTGGCGAATTCAAGGAATCCGCTCTCCACTTCGTAGTCGGGGAATCGCTTGGCCAGATGGCCCGCGAGGGAGCCGAATTCCTCCACGGCCCCCTGGTCGCGGCTACCGTGGCCGCAGATCATGATACCGGTTTTTTCCGTCATATTCGCTTGGTCCTTGCCTTCGAGCGGCCGCCGGCGCCATTGCCGACGGCGGGTTGCCCCCGCAACGCCTGGTCATTGCCTCCGGGCGGACGGGATGATCCCGCCGCGAGGGTGGGCCGACTATACAGATTTCCGGTTAGGGGAAAAGGCTGACGCCACGTAAAGGCGGCCTCAATTCGGATCAGGTGGCCGGCAAAGGCCCATTTGCCGTCTCGCCGTCCGTTTCGCCAAGGTCGATGTCCGCCGCCGGGTCTTCTTCAGGCTCGGGTTCGGGTTCCGGCGCCGGTTGGGGGACGCCGGCGCGGCGTTCCAGATCCTGGGCGTCTTCCTCGCGGCCGAGGGCGCGCAGCGCCGCCGCCAGGTTGACCAGTGCGCGGGCGAGCGAGGCATCTCCCGGCATCAGATGCTTTTCCTTGATCGCGACGGCGCGGCGGAACAGCGGCACCGCCGCCTGGGTCTTGCCTGCCCGGCGGTAGCTGAGCGCCAGATTGTTCAGCACCGCCGCGACGTTCAGATGGTCGTCGCCCCAGGCTTTCTCGTCGGCGGCGAGGGCGCGTTGATAATGGGCCTCCGCCGATTTGCGGTCGCCGGTCAGGTCGCAGGCAAGCCCCAGATTGTTGAGCACCCCGCCCAGGTCCGGGTGATCTTCGCCCCCGGCGTCTTCCAGGGCGGCCAGGGCATCGGTGAAATATTTGCGGGCGGTTCGGTAATCGGCCCGGCCGTGGGCCAGGGCGCCCAGCTTGCCGAAGCATTCGACCTTCAATTCCGTGTCTTCTGCCGGCGTCGCCTCGGCGGCCAGGGCGTAAAGGGTCGCGGCTTCCTCCAAGTCATCGCGCGCGGCCATCAGGTCGCCCGCGACCAGGCGGGACAGCGCCGCCGCCCGGCCATGCACGCCGGCGGTCCAATCGTGCTTGCGGCCGGTCGCGTCCTCTTCGTCGGCGGCGCGGATCAGAAGGTCGGTGCCTTGCGACAAATCGCCCGATGCGATCGCGCCGCGCGCATCGCGCAGAAGCTGTGCCGTCGACGCCGAACCGGCGCTGACCGTCGCCAGACGGGCGCGCAGATCGTCCAGTTCACCGGCGAAGGTGCGCAACCGTCCGTCCCGCCCGCCGCCGTCCAGGCCCCGGTCGGCGAGAATTTCCGCCAGACCCTGAATTTCGGGCGTATCGGGCAGGGGGTCAGGCTCCATTGGTTGGGGCGCCGCCGCCCCTGGGGTGGGGGCGTCGGCTTGGGGCATGGCGATGGCGGCGTTATGCGTTTCGACGGGGTGCGGGGCCGCCGCATCGCCGTTGGGGGCCCGCAGGAACGGATCGGGCCGGTCCAGGCGGTCGCCGCCGCGAAGGCGCCGGCCGCCGAAAATCAGCACGGCGAGCAGGGCCAGCGCCCCCGCCCCGGCGGCGGCCAGGGCCCAGGTCGGCATGGTCGCGGTGGCTTCGACCAACGGCACCCAATAGTCGGCCGTGGCGTCCAGCAGCCCGTCGCGAATCAGCGCAAGGTCCGACAGAAGTTGTTCCATGACGGGAAAAAGTACCCGTCCGGGCCGTTTTTGCACAGGACAATGGCCCAATCGCCCGTCCGGCGGGCGGCGATCAGGTCTGTCTGCCTAGGGAAAGATGGTTTTGGATAGGCGCGGATCGCCGCCGATTCGCGATCAGCCGCGGGGCTCGAACGCCGAATACTGGAACGGCAAGGCACCGATGCGGATCAGGCCTTGGCGGCGTTCGCGTTCGTCTTCGTCATCGATGTTGCGCTGAACGAAGGTCTCGACGGTGTCGGCCAGGCCGTGCAGGTCCAGCAGGCTTTGGATCAGATCGCGCTGGCGCAGGGCCGGATGGGGGCGGCCGGTCGCTTCGACCTCGGCCAGCGGCACGGCGCGCCCGTCCAGCGCGAAGGCCCCGATGGTGGTGACATAGGCCCCGGCGCGGTCGATGGCGGGGCCGTATTCGGCGTCGACGTTCAGGTTCGACAGGTCGCCGTATACGTAATTTCCGCGCGTGGTTTCCGTGGTGTGCATATGGGCGAGCTGGGTATCCGTCAGCCAGTTGACGAACAACGTCACCATCGTGCCGGGGGAGGGGTGCAACGTCGCCGGGACCGATCCGTAGCCCGCGAAATGGGCGCAATAGACCGTATCGAAATCGGCCAGGCGGATGCGCACGACGGGGACGGGGCCGTCCTCGGCCAGGGCGAATTTCCAGGCCAGCGCCGACGGCGACTGGTTCGAGCCGCAGGCGATCACCGGCGTGCGGTTCTCAAGCCCTTCGGCAAGGTCTTCGAGATGCTGGTCGCTTTCCACCGGCGTCACGTCGCCCGCGTGGATCACGTAGGACCGGTTGGGCACGTCATAGGGATAGGCCAGCGCCCGGGAAACGGACCGGGGGCGGCGCGGGCGGGTCGGCGGTGCGATCGGGGTCGAGGGCGGATTATTCAAGGTATTGGGAAATATCTACGTCGTCGATCTGATAGGGCTCGAGGAAGCGGTCGGCATATTCCTTGAAGACGCCGGAGGTCAGGAACAGCTTGAACAGCTCGCCGTCGATATGGGCGTCCTTCTTCATGAAGGACATGATCTTGATGCTGGCCGACAGTTTCTTCGGGTCCTTATAGGGCCGGTCGGCGGCGGTCAGGGCCTCGAAGATATCGGCGATCGCCATGATGCGCGCCGGGACCGACATTTCGTCCTCGGTCAGTTGCCGGGGATAGCCGGTGCCGTCCATTTTCTCGTGGTGGCCGCCCGCGTATTCGGGCACCCGCTTCAGGTGCTTCGGAAACGGCAATTGTTCCAGCATGATGATGGTCTGCACGATGTGGTCGTTGATCTTGAACCGCTCTTCCTCGGTCAGCGTGCCGCGGGCGATGCACAGGTTGTATATCTCGCCGAAGTTATATTTGTGCTCGGGGATGTGCAGCTTGAAGCCGAAGGGATTGTCCGGCTGGGCCGCCGGTTCCAGCGCGTCGCGATAGACGACGTGGTCCTCGCGGTCTTCCAGCAGGTCTTCCTGGCAAGGCACGGGCTTGGGCGGCGTGCGGTCCTTGCGCTTGCGTTCATCGAACGACAGACCCAGGCGGTCGTCGAGCGTCCGCGTCCATTGCATCTTGCCGATCTCGCGCACGCGGTCCTGGTCCTCGGGCGCCATGAATTCGTCGCCGACGTTGGCTTTGGCGATGAATTCGTAATCGTCGTCCAGCTTGGCGATGGTTTCGTCGTATTTGGTCTTTAATTCGTCGGGGTCGCCCGTGCCTTCGGCCAGCGCCTTGTAATATTCGACCTCGGCCTCGCGCTTCATCACTTCGAAGCGCATGCGCACCTCGTGGATGCGGTTGTAGATGGTCTCCAGCTTGACCGCCTTGTCGACCACGTATTCCGGCGTCGTGACCTTGCCGCAATCGTGCAGCCACGCCCCGATGTGCAGTTCGTACCACTGCTCTTCGGTCAGGCTGAAATCCTTGAACGGGCCGTCGGTTTCCTCGCAGGCCGCCTTGGCCAGCATCTTGGTCAGTTCGGGCACGCGTTGGCAGTGGCCGCCGGTATAGGGCGACTTGGCGTCGATCGCGGAGGCGATCAATTCGATAAAGCTCTCCAGCAGCTTGCGCTGGCTTTCCAGAAGCTGCTGATTGTCCAGCGCCACGGCGGCCTGGGAGGCCAGGGCCTCGACCAGGGGTTGGATGTCGCTGGAGAATTCGGTGACCTCGCCCGCTCCGTCCATCGCATTCAACAATTGGATAACGCCGATGATCTCGTCCTGGCTGTTTTTCAACGGCACGGTCAGGAAGGATTTGGACCGGTAGCCGGTGCCTTCGTCGAACTTCTTGGTGCCGGAGAAATCGAAATTCTCGGCCTCGTAGGCGTCCTTGATGTTGATCGACTGGCCGGTCAACGCACAGTAGCTGGCGATGTTCTTTTCGTTGGGGGCTTTGGTTTCCGGGTCGAACATGCGGATCGGCGGGAAGGTGATGTCCTTGCCCGTAGTGCCGCCCAACGCGATGTTCAGGGAATCGGTGCGCATGATCTCGAACTTCAGCGCGTCCTCTTCCGTCTTGATGTAGAGCGTCCCGCCGTCGGCCTTGGTCAGGTCCTTGGCCTCCAGCAGGATCTTTTCCATCAAACGGTTGATGTCGCGCTCCGCCGACAGGGCGATGCCGACGTCGATCAGCCGCTGAAAATTATTCAGCGCCGCATTGTTCTGCGCAGGGGGTGCGTCACCGGGCATATCGTTCAATTGAAACCGTTGCTTCCCGCCATGTCGTCGCGCCGTTCCGACCTCCCCAGCCGGAAAACCGCCGAATCCTAGACCGCCGATGTTTTATAGGATGTTAATGTCCCGAATCGGCGGAGAAAGGGTATCCGTGTTTGCCCTTTATGACAACTGACCGCCGTCACATCACTGATCCGGCCCGGGCGCGGCATTTTCGCCTTTTGCCTAATGGATTCAAGCGGTAACGTCGGGCCTCATCGGCCGGGACAGAACCGGGGCCTTAAGGATCCACATATGGCATATGCCTCGCTCAGGGATTTCATCTTCAACCGCCTGGAACCGGCGGGCCGATTGGTGCGCGTTTCCGCGCCCGTGACGCCGGAATTGGAGATGACGGAAATTCAGACCCGCCTGATCGCCGAGGGCGGCCCGGCGGTGCTGTTCGAAAACCCTGTGCACGCGGACGGCACGCCCTATGACATGCCGGTGCTGGTCAATCTGTTCGGTACGGTGGAACGCGTGGCCTGGGGCATGGGGCGCGAGCCGGAAGAATTGCGCGAGGTCGGTGAAACGCTCGCCTTCCTGCGCCAGCCGGAACCGCCGGAAGGCCTCAAGGACGCCATGGAGATGCTGCCGCTTCTCAAGACGATGGTCGCCATGAAGCCGAAGACCGTGAAATCCGCACCCTGCCAGGACGTGGTGCTGCAAGGCGACGATATCGATTTGGCGGCCCTGCCGATCCAGACCTGCTGGCCAGGCGAACCGGCGCCCCTGATCACCTGGCCCCTGGTCGTCACGCAGGGGCCCGAGGCCGGGAAGAAAGGCGGCGACAAGCGCGATGCCTTCAACCTGGGCATCTACCGTATGCAGGTGACCGGCAAGGACACGACCCTGATGCGCTGGCTCAAGCACCGGGGCGGGGCGCAGCACCACGCCCGGTGGAAGGAAACCCGGCCCGAGCCGCTGCCCGCCGCCGCCGTCATCGGCGCCGATCCGGGGACCATCCTGGCCGCCGTCACGCCGGTGCCGGATACCTTGTCGGAATATCAGTTCGCCGGGATGCTGCGCGGCAAGCGGGTCGAGCTGGTCGATTGCAAGACGATCCCCCTGAAGGTCCCGGCCGAGGCCGAAATCGTCATCGAAGGCCACGTCTCGCTGGAAGATTACGGCGACGAAGGTCCCTACGGCGACCACACGGGCTATTACAATTCGGTCGAACCGTTCCCCGTGTTCAAGGTCTCGGCGATCACCATGCGCAAAGACCCGATCTATCTCTCGACCTACACGGGCCGGCCGCCGGACGAGCCCGCGGTCCTGGGCGAGGCGTTGAACGATGTTTTCGTGCCGTTGTTCCGCCAGCAGTTCCCGGAAGTCGTCGATTTCTGGCTGCCGCCCGAGGCCTGTTCCTACCGGGTCGCCGTGGTCTCCATGAAGAAGGCTTATGCCGGGCATGCCAAGCGGATCATGATGGGTGTGTGGTCGTATCTGCGCCAGTTCACCTATACGAAGTTCGTCATCGTGGTCGACGCCGATATCGACGCGCGGGATTGGAACGACGTGATTTGGGCCGTGTCGACCAATGTCGATCCGGCCCGCGACGTGACGATGGTGGAAAACACACCCATCGATTACCTGGATTTCGCCTCGCCCGAACCGGGGCTCGGCAGCAAGATGGGCATCGATGCGACGACCAAGATGGGCGCCGAGACCCACCGCGAATGGGGCCGCAAGATTCGCATGTCAGACGACGTGATCGAGGAAGTCACCCGCAAATGGGCCGACTACGGCCTGCCGGGCAGCGGCAAGCCGATCTGGAAATAATCGTTATCAGACCGAAATGGCCGGACGGCCACGGGTTCAGCAGTTGTCCGTATAGCTGAAATACATATCCCGGGTGTCCTGAAACACCGGCCCCTTGGGCAGGGCTTGGCCGTCCAGGCTGACGCAGGGGATGACCTTGGAATAGTTGCCGGTGGCGAACAATTCGTCGGCTTCGGTCAGTTCTTCATAGGAAATCGTCCGTTCGACGACCTCGACCCCGGCCTCGTTCAGCAGCTGGATAACCCGCTGGCGGGTGATGCCGTTCAGGAACGTGCCGTTGATTTCCGGCGTATGAACGACGCCGTCCTTGACCATGAACAGATTGGCCGACGAGAACTCGGCGACGTTGCCGTCCGGGTCCAGCATCACGCCGGTGTCGAAGCCGCGTTGGTTGGCGTCGGCGACGGCACGCGAAACGTTGGGATACAGGCAGGCGGCCTTGGCCTCCGTCGGCGCCATGTCGGCGGCGGGCCGGCGGAAGGGCGACAGGCAAGCCTTGAAGCCGTTCGGTTCCGGGAGCGGCGATTCTTCGACGGTCAGCACGAGATGGGTCGATTCCGGGTCCGGAACGACAAAGCCCCCCGAAGCGTAAAACAGGGGGCAGAGATAGAGCTGAGCATCGTCGGGAAACTGTTGAATGCCTTCGTGGCAAATATCGACCATTTCTTCCGTCGTGACCTTGGACTGCATGCCCATGATTTCGCAGGACCGGATGGCGCGGGCGCAATGGGCTTCCAGATCGGGGACCTTGCCGGCGATTGACCGAGCACCATCGAAAACCGCGGAACCCAGCCACATGGCGTGATCCGTCGCTTTGGCGACGGCGGGTTCTTCGTCATGCCATTCGCCGTCGATCCAGCTGATGACATTACCGCCGCGGCTTTGACCGTACTTCATGAAACTCCACCTTTTCCGTTATCGGGGGTCGGCGCCCGATCCGTCAGGCGGGTGCCGCGTTCGCTCCTGCAGCATAACGCCTCGGCGGAGGATCTCCAAGGTGGATAAAATTATTTGTTTTGTTTCAGATAGATAGATCTGAAATCATCCCGCAGTGCGGAAAAAATGGACTGAACTCAGTCCGATCCGGCCCTATTGACTGGCCCAGACGACGCGGGAAATCCATTCGACCTCGGCGATCTCCAGTGAGCGGTCCTCATGGGCCGGGTTGAGCGACTGCAGGTCGATGTGCCGGGCCGTCCGGCGGACCAGAACCTTGGCCATAACCTCGCCTTCCACGGTCTTGGCGACGACGCGATCGCCGCGCCGGACAGAGGCGTGGGGGGCGACGATGATGGTGTCGCCGTCGCGGAACACGGGTTCCATGCTGTCGCCGGTGATCTCCAGGGCGAAAGCGTTGGGATCGTTCAGGCCTGGGAAGGGAATCTCGTCCCATGACCCGCCGATGGGATAGCCGGCATCGTCGAAAAACCCGTCGTTGCCGGCCTGGGCGAAGCCGATCAGCGGCACGTTGCGGTAGACGCCGCCACCTTCCGTTTCGTCCACGTAGGACACCCATTCGGACAGGCTGGCCCCCGTGGCGGACAGAATCTTGGCGACGCTTTCCGTCGACGGCCAGCGTAACTTGCCGTCCCGCGTCGTGCGTTTGCTTTTGTTGAAGGTCGTCGGATCGAGGCCCGCCTTGCGGGCAAGGCCGGAGGTCGACAGCCCGTGTTCACGGGCCAGCCGGTCAACCGCATGCCAAACGCTCGAATGCCGTAACATGGGAACATTGTCTTACAAATCAGATTGAATTGCTACAGGGAATCGCGTCGGCACTGCAGGGGCGATCCTACGGAGGGGCCGGAAATAAAGACCTAACTTATTGAGAGTTATTGTGTATCAGAAAAATATCACGTATTCCGTTTGATGTTATAGGAAAAAAACCCGCAAAAATTGTTGACATAGGAATTTCGGGCTGTATACCTGCAGATGTTCTTGAAATGTTCTTTCTGCCAATAGCTGCATGGAGGCCACCGCCCTTGAAACGTCAACGATATGTCCCCCATCCGCAGCCGGTTGCCGATCAGCAGCCTTTCGATACGGCCGAGGAGGCCTGGTTCTGGTTCATGCGGGCGCAGGCGGCGCGCCGCGACGGCTGCCGGTTCGACGGCGGGGGCGGGATGGTACGCCCGTGTGAGGCGGACGATGTTTACTTGGTCGCCCGGCATTTGGTGCGGGCGGGCGTGTTGAAGGTCCTGCATCTGCGCACCCTGCTTGATTTCGGGGCCCGGGACCGCGCGCCGGACGGCCGTGTGCGGGCCGAGCAAGCCGCCGCCCGATTGTGGGACGAAGCGCTCGACCGCATGTCGACGATCCTGCGGCGAAAGGGAATCCTGGCATGAGGCTGCTGCGCGACGATGCGCGGGCCGACGCGGGCGAAGTTGCCGCCCTTAACCGGGCGACGGCCGAGGCCGGACCGGGGGAGGAGGAAATCTCCGCCCCCGATCTGGCGATCGTGGTGTTTTCCGGGGTCGCAAGCTTGGCCTGGCTGCGCGTGCTGCGGCCCGGGTTCCGGCATTGCTTCGCCTTGCTGCGCTCGAAGGGGGAATGGCTCTACTACGATCCCATGTCCCACTACACCTTCACCGGTGTGATCGGTGCCTATCCGGTGTTGCCGTTGCTGCGGGTGTTTCGGGCGCGGGGGATGCGGGCGCTTCTGGTCCGCCCCGACCGGCCGCCCCGCATCGCCCAGGCCTGGCGTTTCTATACCTGTGTCGAGGCGGTGAAGCGGGTCCTGGGGTTGCAGGAACCTTGGGTGCTGACGCCCTGGCAGTTGTACCGCCGATTGGTCCGGCGCAGGGCGGACAGGGTCACCCGATGGATCCCATGACCCGTCCGGCGACGATCGCGGCCAGTACGATCAGGCCGAAATCACGGTTCGATTTGAACCGGGTCAGACAGTTCTTGGCGTCGTCGATATCGAGGGAGCGAACCTGCCAGGCGAGGTGCAGTCCTGCCACCGCCAGGCCCGCAAAATAAATCGGGTGCAATCCCGCCAGATGCCCGGCCCCGGCCATCAGCGTCACCGTGGCGCCATAGAACGCGGCAAGCCAGGGCCCCGTGCCCTCGCCGAACTTCAGGGCCGTCGATTTGATGCCGACCAGAACGTCGTCTTCCTTGTCCTGATGGGCGTAAATGGTGTCGTAGCCCAGCGTCCACATCACCCCGGCGGCATAGAGCGCCAGGGCGGGGGCCGCGAGGCCGTCGGTCACCGCCGCCCATCCCAGCAGCGCCCCCCAGTTGAAGGTCAGCCCCAACACGAACTGCGGCCAATAGGTCACCCGCTTGGCAAAAGGATAGATCGCGACCAGGGCGAGGGACGCGGCACCCAGAACAACGGCGTAGTCGTTGAACTGCAACAGGATCGCAAGCCCGATGCCCAATTGCAGGCCGAGGAACAGCAGCGCCTGGAAAACCGAAACCTGGCCCGAGGCGATGGGCCGCCCGGCCGTGCGCGCGACCTTGCCGTCGAAATCCCGGTCGGCGATGTCGTTGACGGTACAGCCCGCCCCCCGCATGACCAGGGCACCGATGGCGAACAGCGCCATGAACCAGGGGTCGGGCCAGGGAGCCGCGCCCTCCGCCCCTAGGGGAGCGGCCAGGGCCAGCGACCACCAGCACGGCAGCAGCAACAGCCAGGTGCCGATCGGCCGATCCATACGGGCCAGCCGCAGATAGGGCCTGATCGCCGCCCCCGGCACCCGGTCGATCCAGCTTTCCGTCGGAATGTCCGAGGCCGAAACATGTTGTCGCTCATCCATGACCTCAAGTAATACGGGCGGGGCTCGTTCCGATCAAAGGGGAAAAGCGCCATGGCGGCTGGTATCCGCCTGTATATCGATGGGGACCTCGCCGAAGGTGTGCCGGTCGCGGCCTCCGCCGACCAGGCCCATTACCTGGGCCGGGTCATGCGCCTGGGCCCGGGCGACGCGGTCAATCTGTTCAACGGCCGCGACGGCGAATGGCGGGCGGTCATCGAACGGATCGACAAACGCAGCGCCGACATTTTGCCGGAAACGCAAACCCGCCCGCAGGTTGAGGCCCCCGGCCCTTGGCTCGCCTTCGCGCCGGTCAAGAAGACCGGCACGGATTTCATCGTCCAGAAGGCGACGGAACTGGGCGCCGCCCGCCTGATCCCCGTCGCCACGGCCAATACCCAGACCGGCCGCACGAATACCGACCGCCTGACCGCCACCGCCGTCGAGGCGGCGGAACAGTGCGAGCGCCTCTCCCTGCCCGAGGTTTCGGACATGCAGACCCTGGATGCGCTGCTGAATACCTGGCCCGATGACCGGCGCCTGTTCATTTTGGACGAAACGGGCGGCGGCGTGCCGCTCGCCCAGGCGTTGGCGGGCGCGAACGCCGGCGCCGCCGGGTTCCTGACAGGGCCGGAAGGCGGCTTCTCCGCGCCGGAGCTTGACAGGTTTGCTAAGCTGTCCTTCGTCGCCCGGGTCACCCTGGGGCCGCGAATCCTCCGCGCCGAAACGGCGGCCTTGGCCGCCTTGGCCGTGGCCCAGGCCGTCGCGGGCGACTGGAATTGAAAAACACCTGTGCCTGACGAAACATTGACTATGGGCCCGCCCACCCCAATTACTGACGACCGACGCCAAGCAAGCGCAAGAGACGAGAGACCCGGCCATGGCCAATGACACCTCCTCCAAGTCCCAACCGGTCACCGACAAGGCCACCCTGGTCGAATATCTGGAAGCGGGCTGCAAGCCGGAACGCGAATGGCGCATCGGCACCGAGCACGAGAAATTCGCCTACGACCTGAAGACCCTGCGCCCGCTGACCTATGACGGCGAGCCGGGCGTGCGCCAGATGCTGGACGCCATGACCCGCTTCGGCTGGTCCCCGGTGATGGAAAAGAACAACGTCATCGCGCTGTCAAAACCGGACCGCAGTTCCATCTCGCTGGAACCGGCGGGGCAGTTGGAGCTTTCGGGCGCGCCCCTGGAAACCATCCATCAGACCTGCGGCGAAGTGACGCAGCACCTGAAACAGGTCAAGGAAGTGGCGGGCGAGCTGGGCATCGGTTTCCTGGGCCTCGGCTACAATCCGAAATGGCCGCGCGAGGAAATGCCCTGGATGCCCAAGGGCCGCTACGCGATCATGCGCGACTACATGCCGACCAAGGGCTCGCTCGGCCTCGACATGATGCAGTCCACCTGCACGGTGCAGGTCAACCTGGATTTCAATTCCGAAGAGGTGATGCGCAAGATGTTCCGCATCGCGATCGCGCTGCAGCCGATCGCCACGGCGCTTTGGGCCAATTCGCCGTTCCGCCACGGCAAGCCGAACGGCTATCTCTCCTTCCGATCGCACATCTGGACGGACGTCGATCCCGACCGCTGCGGCACGCTGCCCTTCGTGTTCGAAGACGGCTTCGGGTTTGAGCGCTGGGTCGACTACATCCTCGACGTGCCCATGTACTTCGTCTATCGCGACGGCAATTACATCAACGCCGCCGGTCATTCGTTCCGCGACTTCATGGCGGGCAAGCTGGAAGTCCTGCCGGGCGAACTGCCGACCATGAAGGACTGGGAAGATCACATGACCACGGCGTTCCCCGAAGTCCGCCTGAAAACCTTCCTGGAAATGCGGGGAGCGGACGGTGGCCCTTGGGCACGGCTTTGCGCGCTATCGGCGTTCTGGGTCGGGCTGCTATACGATACGGAAGCCCGCGATGCCGCCTGGGATCTGGTCAAGGACTGGACCGACGAAGAACGCGAAGTCATGCGCCGCGACGTGCCGAAAACGGCGCTGAAGACGCCGTTCCGCGACCGCACCGTCAATGAGGTCGCTTGCGAGGCGCTCTGCATCTCCCGCACCGGGTTGAAGAACCGCAAACGCCTGGACGCCGTCGGCCTGGACGAAAGCCACTTCCTGCAGCCGATCCACCATATCTGTGATTCCGGCATGACCCCGGCGGAGGAACTGCTGGTCGCGTATGAACGCCGCTGGCACGGCGACATCGACCCGGTGTTCACGGAATACGCGTACTAGGCGGCATTCTGTCGTTCGGTCTTGCCCTGAGGCGGGCAGGGGCGCTAGGTTCCCGCTCCGTTTCCTGACCCGAGAATTGAGACATGACCGACTTGCGCGAGATCGCCGAAAACGCCAACGCCTGGCCCTTCGCCGAGGCCCGACAGCTTCTGAAACAGCTCAAGGGCAAGGCGCCGGAAAAAGGCTATGTCCTGTTCGAAACGGGCTACGGCCCCTCGGGCCTGCCGCATATCGGCACCTTCGGCGAGGTCGCGCGCACGACCATGGTGCGCCATGCCTTCCAGGCGCTGTCGGACATCCCGACCAAGCTGTTCGCCTTCTCCGACGACATGGACGGCCTGCGCAAGGTGCCGGAAACCCTGCCGAACCAGGAGATGCTGACGGAAAACCTGGGCAAGCCGCTGACCAGCATTCCCGATCCTTTCGGCACCCATGAAAGCATGGGCCATCACAACAACGCGCGGCTGCGTGCGTTCCTGGACGGTTTCGGTTTCGACTACGAATTCAAAAGCTCGACCGAATGCTACAAGGCGGGCGATTTCGACGCGACGCTGCTGACCCTGCTGCAACGCTACGACGCGGTGATGAAGGTCATCATCCCGACCCTGGGCGAAGAACGGCGCGTCACCTACAGCCCCTTCCTGCCGGTTTGTCCCAAGACGGGCCGCGTGCTGCTGGCCCCCGTGCTGGAAACCAATCCCGACGCCGGCACCATCGTTTATGAAAACGAAGACGGCGAGAAAGTCGAAACCCCCGTCACCGGTGGTCATTGCAAACTGCAGTGGAAGCCCGACTGGGCCATGCGCTGGACGGCGCTGGGCGTCGATTACGAAATGTCCGGCAAGGACCTGATCGACAGCGTCAAGCAGTCGGGCGCGATCTGCCGCATCCTGGGCGGCACGCCGCCGCAGGGCTTCACCTACGAATTGTTCCTGGACGAAAACGGCGAAAAGATTTCGAAAAGCCGCGGCAACGGCCTGACCATGGAAGAATGGCTCGCCTATGCGCCGCCCGAAAGCCTGGCGCTGTTCATGTTCCAGAAGCCGAAGACGGCGAAGCGGCTCTATTTCGACGTGATCCCGAAAAACGTCGACGACTACCTGTCGCACCTGAACGCCTATGCCGATCAGGACGACGCACAGAAGCTCGCCAACCCGGCCTGGCACATCCATTCCGGCAATCCGCCGGAACCGCAGGGGGCGCTTTCCTACAACATCCTGCTGAACCTCGCCGGCGTCTGCCATACCGAGGACAAGTCCGTGCTCTGGCATTTCATCTCGCGCTACCGCCCGGACCTGACGGCGGAAAACGCGCCTTTCCTGGACGACCTGGTCGGTTACGCGATCAACTACTACCGGGATTTCGTGAAGCCGGAAAAAACCTACCGCGCGCCCACGGACGCGGAACAAGCGGCCCTCGAAGACCTCGCGGGCGCGCTGCGCGCCATGGCCGCCGATACCTCGGCCGAGGACATCCAGACGGAAGTTTACGAAGTCGGCAAACGCCACGGCTTCGAAAACCTGCGCGACTGGTTCAAGGCCTTGTATGAAATCCTGCTGGGCCAGTCCCAGGGCCCGCGCATGGGCTCCTTCATCGCCCTCTACGGCATCCCGGAATCGGTCGCCCTGATGGAAAAGGCCCTGGCGGGCGAGGATTTGGCGGCCAGCGCCTGATCCACCTCACGCGGGGCCTAGCCGCTGCCGCCAATCGGCGATCTCTTGCGATAGATGGTCGGGCGGCGGATTGCCGTTAAGGACCAGATGCGCGATCTCTTCCCGGGGGTGGACCAGGGTCTTCGAATCCTCATAGCCCAACCAGACCGGCAGGCCGCTGCGCCGTGTCAGCGCCGTGATGACGGCTTGCGCGGCAGGGCTCTGGAAATCTTCGCCAGCCCGAGTGCCGCGGACGATGACGTAGTGCCGCTCAAAGCAATTCCTGGCGCCGTCTTCCCGGTTCGTATTGACGATCACGCCGGACCGGTCGGGCCGCGCGTCGTCGGGCAGGTAGCCCAGTTTCCGCCAACCGCAGAACCAACCGCGGCAGACGCCGGGTCGGCGGTCGTAGATGCCGCAGCCGGCGCCCGAGCTTTCCGGGCAGAGCTTCCCCGCCGGTTTCCGGATTTCTTCGTCGTTGATCTGCAGGACCCGGCAGCATTCCACGCAACCGCCGCAGTCCCGGTCGGGGACCAGGTCCGGCGGCGGCGCGTCCGGGGTCACCCGCCGGTGCCGCCGACCGTCAATTGGTCGATCTTGAGCGTCGGCTGGCCGACGCCGACGGGAACACCTTGGCCGTCCTTGCCGCAGGTGCCGATGCCGGGGTCCAGTTCCATGTCGTTGCCGACCATGGTGACGTGGTTCAGCACGTCCTTGCCGTCGCCGATCAGGGTCGCACCCTTCAGCGCCCGGCCGACCTTGCCGTCCTCGATTTCGTAGGCTTCGGTGCAGGAGAACACGAACTTGCCCGAGGTGATGTCGACCTGGCCGCCGCCGAAGGAGACGGCGTAGATGCCTTTCTTCACGGATTTCAGGATTTCCTCGGGGTCCTTGTCGCCGCCCAGCATGACCGTGTTGGTCATGCGCGGCAGGGGCTGGTGGGCGTAGCTTTCGCGCCGGCCGTTGCCGGTGGGGGCGACGCCCATCAGGCGCGCGTTGGTGCGGTCCTGCATGTAGCCCTTCAGAATGCCGTCCTCGATCAGCACGGTGTTTTCGCTGGGCGTGCCTTCGTCGTCGATGGTCAGGCTGCCGCGCCGGTCCTTTATGGTGCCGTCGTCGACCACGGTGACGCCGGGCGAGGCCACGCGTTCGCCCATCAGGCCGGAAAAGACGGATGTCTTCTTGCGGTTGAAATCGCCTTCCAGGCCGTGGCCGATGGCTTCGTGCAACAGGATGCCGGGCCAGCCGGGGCCGAGCACCACCGGCACTTCGCCCGCAGGCGCCGGGACGGAGCCCAGATTGACCTCGGCCTGGCGGAAGGCTTCGTCGACGACGTTCTGCCAGTTGGCCGGGTCCATGAACTGCTCATAGGTCACGCGCCCGCCGGTGCCGTAGCTGCCGGTTTCCATCCGCCCGTCCTGTTCCAGAACGACCGAGACGTTGACGCGGACCAGCGGGCGGATATCGGCGACCCGATGGCCGCCGGAGCGGACGATCTGCACCGCCTGCCAGTTGCCCAGGATCGATGCCGAAACCTGGCGCACGCGGTCGTCCTTCGCCCGGGCGTAGGCGTCGATGGCGCGCAGCATGGCGACCTTTTCCTGAAATTCGACCTGGGCGAGCGGATTGTCGTCCATGTAAAGCGCGCGGTTGGTGCCCTGCGGGTCCGCGGCCATGGTGCCCGTATGGCCGCGCTGCACGGCCTTGACCGTTTCGGCGGCGCGGGCGATGGCGGCTTCGGACAGGTCCGAGGCATGGGAGTATCCCGTGCTTTCGCCCGCGATGGCGCGCAGGCCGAAGCCCTGGGCCGTGTCGAAACTGGCGGTCTTGATCTGGCCGTCGTCCAGAACCAGACTTTCCGATTGGCGGTACTCCAGGAACAGCTCGCCATCGTCCATGCCGGTCAGGGCATCGTCCAAAAGGCCCTGCACCCGGCCACGGTCCATGCCGGTGCGGTTGAAGAACAGATCGTCGGTGGCGGCGAGGTCGGTCATGGCGGTCCCTGGGGTCTGGGTGGGTGAATTTGAATTTAGGGGGGCCAAAGGGCCCGTCTCTCAGGTTATATAGGGGGCTCTGAATATGTTTTCGAGGGCCCCGTCCCGAATGGACTATGCTGAGTATTGTGCCTGAGCGAACCGGCGAAATGAACGACCATGTTTGACGAACATCCCCTGCGCCGCGCCTTAGCGGAAGAAATCCACGCCCGTCCGCCCGAGGACATGGCCGCCCCCGTGCAGGTCTCGCATATCGCGGTGATCTCGGGCGAGGACGGCATGGCGCCGCATGTCGCGCATCTGGAGGCGCTGTGCAAACATTTCCGCGTCGCCCCGCCGGCCGCCGATGCGACCCATTTCTCGACGGAGCTGGGGGAATTGCGGCTCAAGTGGGAACGCCACACGGAATTCTCGACCTTCACCATCATGCGTGGCGGGGTCTCCGATCAGCCGTTCAAGCAGACGGCCATCGATAGCCTGCCCAAGGATTGGGTTTCCGGCCTGCCGGGCCAGGTCATCGCCGCCTGCCATGTCGCCGTCGAAACCGGCCAGGGCAGCCAGCGGTCGCCGTCGGACCTGGCGGGCCTGTTCGACAATAATCCGCTGACCGGCTCCATCGTCGCCGGCGGCAAGGCGCGGCTCTGGGCCGATTTCCAATTGCATGCCGATGGCTTCACCCGATTCCTGTGCAACGTCGGCGAGATCAGCCCCTCGACCCTGGGCCGTCTGGTTCAGCGCATTCTGGAAATCGAGACCTACCGCATGATGGCGATGCTGGCCTTTCCGTTGGCCAAGGAATCGCGGCCCCGCCTGGCGGCGGTGGAAAAGCGCCTGGGCGGCATCATCACGCGGCTGGGCACGCGCGAGGCGGTCGAGGACGAACGCCAGTTGTTGGACGATCTTTCGGCCCTGGCCGCCGAGACCGAAGCCGTCAACGTCGCGACGGCCTATCGTTTCGCCGCCGCCCGCGCCTATCATGAATTGATCAAGCGCCGCATGGCGGCGATGCGCGAGGAACGGATCGACGGGGTGCCCCGGGCGATGGAGTTTTTCGACCGCCGCTTCGCCCCCGCCATGGAAAGCTGCGAGAACCTGTCGATCCGGATCGAGCGCCTGTCCGAACGCATTTCCCGCGCGACCTCGCTGCTGCGCACGCGCGTCGACGTCGCGTTGGAGGCCCAGAACCGCGATCTCCTGGAATCCATGAACCGCCGCGCGCGATTGCAGCTTCGCCTGCAGCAAACGGTCGAAGGTCTCTCCGTCGTCGCCATCAGCTACTATCTGCTGTCCCTGGTCTCCTACCTGGCCAAGGGGGCGAAGCACGCGGGCTTCCTGCCCATCGATCCCTACGAGGTCGTCGCGATCGCCTTCGTTCCGGTGGTCGCGGGCATCTGGTTCGGGGTCAAACGGGTCCGCCACGTGATCGAAAAATCGGCCAAGGACGGCGGGACGCCGCCCGCCGAATAGGACGGCACGAGCCCTTTCAAAACCGGTTCCGGCGGGTCTTCCCCGGCTTGGCCCTTGACCTTTCGGGGGACCGTTGTATGGTCCGTGCCTCGTGGTGATTTGTTCGACCAGCTTGCGGCCACGTTAAAAATCTCCGCTAAACGGTCTGTGGCGCTGCAGCCCTGACCCTTGTTTGCGCGGTCGGGGTTTTTTTGTGGCTGCCGCCGGTCGTCGGTCCGAAATGTAAGGATAGGGCGAACCAGGAGGCCCCAAAATGAAAGACGACAAGATCAATCCCGAAACCTGGCGCACGGCGACCCAGATGGTGCGCGGCGGCACGTTCCGCTCGAGCTTCG
>NZRL01000151.1 GCA_002696205.1 Rhodospirillaceae bacterium
CGTCGGTCAGTTGGTCGTAGCGGCTTTGCAGCGTTTGAGCGTCAGCGCCCGCCAGAGGGTCAGGGGTGAAGTCGATCGTCGATGGGTCACCGGCCTCGGTTGCGGACTGACGTCCAATTCTGGCGAACATCTCAGCCGCCGCCGCTTGGGTATCGGCGTCGAGAGCGTCGAACGCCGCCAGTAACGCGGGATTGTCAAAAACGCCTGCCGCCGCCGCCGCCGCGTCGGCGAACTCAAGGTTGACGTCGACGTCGCCGCCCCATCGCTGGGCCAGTATTGCGCGCGCGGCATCGAGGGTGTTGCCGGTCGTGGGGGTAGGGTCAGGATCAGTCGGCGTGACTTCGGTCGGTGCCGCTTCCGTTGTCGCGGGGGCGGTAGGGGCGTCGGCCACGGTCATTTCGGTCTGGTCGGTCATGGTCTGGTTCTCCTCTCGGTCAGGCGCTCAAAACGACGCTTCCGCGCGCGCCCGAAAGGGCGCGGAAGCGTAGGGGGGGTATGGGGGACACACTCCCGCCAACACTTACGCTGGTTTTTCAATGACTTGCGGAAGTGACGCGGAACTTCCGCAAAACACTCCCTCTTCAATGAAATCAATGACTTACGGAAATTACTTCCGCGCACTTCCGCACGCTTCCGCATCAGTTATCCTCCCCCAAATCCATGCCGTTGACGATCAGCCCGCGCTGCTTGTTCCTCTTGTCGAAGAACGCGTCCTTGACAAGCCCGCTGGCGATGACCTCCTTGAGAAGTTTCTTTCCCGCTGCTCTCGGTATCCCGAGGACTTGATCCATCGCGTTGACCGCGTAACGTGCAGAGTTTGGCGCAGACGCCAGCGGGTTCCCCTCCCGCCACCGTTGCTCGACCAACTCGACAAAGTCTGTCTTACGGTCGTCGTTCATCGTCTCGACCCTTGGCGCATCCCAGATTTCGAGCACGCCGACGTTGTCGCCGTTGTCCAAATCAACACCGACCCGATGAAACCACGATGCCGACGTGGCAGGGGGCAGGAGGTTCGCCTTCGAGCGGTCCAGGCGCACGTAGGTCAGCCGTTCCGCTTCAGGGATGCCGAGCGTCTCTGCATCCTTCCCGCTCATGACTGTGATCGTGTGACAGACGCGGAGCGCGTTCACGAACGCGGACGCGCCGCGCCCCGCGTCGGCGTCCCCCGCGATGTCACGACCATTCAGCTTTCCCGTGTGATGCACGAGGCTGATCGCGCAACCGGTCGCCTGGGCGATCTTCGAGAATTGTTGGATAACAGCGTCCATCGCCCGGTTGTCGTTCTCGCTGACGCCATGGGCGCGAACGAAAGGGTCGACGATAAGCAGGGAAATCTCATGCTTCTTGATATGCTGGATGCAGCGTTTCACATTCGGGGACGCGACGACCCCATGGCTGGTTTCCGTAACGACGGCGAAATTCTGGTCTGCTCCCGCGTCTAGAAACACTTTGTCGGCTAGCGTCGCCGGGTCGATCGCGTTCTTAAGGCAGATCGCCAGCAGGCGGCGGTGCATCTCGTCGCGGTCGTCCTCTAGGTTGATGATCCAGACGTTGCCGGTTTTGTCGACACGATGATCGGTCAGCGGTCGCCCTGTCACGACGGCGACGGCTTCCGTCAGCGCGAGGGTCGTCTTGTTCGATCCACCTTGCCCGACCACCCCGGTAACGTAGCCTGGGATCAGCCGCTCGAAGATGAGCCATTCACGGCGCGGTATTTTGATCTTCGAGAGATCACCGAGCGGGGTGGGTTCACTCAGCAGCGCAACGTTGTCGATCGCGTCTAACACCGAATTGATGTCTGCGTGCGCGTCCATCAGCACCCCCTCGGCTCATAAGAGAACCAGGCAATGACCTTCTCGCCGCCAGGTATCGCCATTGAGCGCAGCACGACGTTGCGGAGTTTATTAGGTGGGGAGAACTCCTCCGCTGCGCGGTTATGCGCACGCCAAAGCAGCCCTGAACGCAGGTCACACCTGTCACCCCGACCAACGTCGGCCAACAAGGCGACCTCTTCCTCGAATGTGGGATCGTACTTCCACCACCTGCGACGGCGCAGTTCGCGGGCACATATTCCGAAGTGTTTGACGACGAGCCCGACCGGCGCGGAGAGAAACCCCGGCTTGTCAGGGAACGCCAGAACCGACCATTCCCCGTCGGCGGCGTAGTCGGGCATCCGAAGCCAGCCGCTCTCTGCCCAGCCGTCAGCACCGTAGATCGGCGGCTCGTCCGTGATTATCCAAACCAACTCCCCGGCTTCGAGCCGCGCCTCGGCCTCGGCCTGGGTTTTGGATTGTTCGACGCCGACCAGTTTGGTAAAATCTGCGTTGTTGTAGTCGCCGATTACTGATCGGTTTTCCGACCCCGTCACCGTGCCAGCGGCGGCGGGGTCGTTGTTTTCGATGGGGGGTTCGTCTGTCATGCTTTCACTCCTTCGGCTTGCATCTCGATCCAGGCGTCGATTTCGTCGCGGTTAAAAAGAACTCGCCCCCCGACGCGGTAGGCTTTGGGGAAGTCGTCGCGCTGACGCAGCCGCCAAATCGTCATGGTCGAGCAACCGCCGAGTGCCTCTGCCAGTGCTTGTTGGGTGATGTAGGCGCTCACTTTTCAACCTCCTTAAATCTCTCCTGACGCAGCAGCCAGTCGACGACCTCACCACCGCGCCAGTAACTCTTGGCGTTGGCGCGACGAGTTAGAGTGAAAGGTTTGGGGAAACGCTGGGGGTCGCCTAGCGGGCGATTAATGAGCCGATGCAGCATCTGCGCGTTGACGCCGGTTATAGCCAGCACCTCGCGCCGGGTGAGGTTGCAAACGAGGAGCGCCTTTAAGCTGGCTGCGTACTCTGCCGCGATTGCGGCGGTGAGGTCGGAGGTATCCATCGCGGGGCACCTTGGCTAGTTGTGGTCACGAGCCAAGGTGTCACGGGTGAGGGTATGTAAGACAATCCAGTTATTTCTTGTTCTTACACTTATTTTCTGTTCAGCCGACGTATTAAGTCGACCAAGCGCGCCTGAGCAGTTGCGTACTCGGGGTTTTTCCCAGTCAAATTCTCAAACCGAACGCGTATGCGTTCCGCGTACTTTTCCCGCATTTTCTCTTCTGCGTCTTCGACCTGTTTACTGGTGACGTTGGCGTACTCTGGGTGCTTGCTTAATATCCGCCCCGCTGCCCTTTTGACGCTGGGGTTCTTTTTTAGTTCCCGCGCCATATCGACGAAGAGTGCGAGGTCGCGAACCGTCTTATCACTCTTCCGCCCCGGCTCACCAAGCACCTTCACCTCGAAGCATTTGAAGTTGTCGCGGGCCATGTCCAGGTAGCCGCCTTCGAGCGGGACGCGATAATACGCCTCAATCACATTCACCCGCTCGATGAACTGCTCGCTGAAGCCGATCAAGTCACCGCGGGCGAGCTTGATCGGCTTGTCGAGGATCGCTGGGCGTTTGCCACTCATGCCCGCACCTCCGAAATGTCGACCACGTTCCCCGCGTCTTCGCCGCTGACGATCCGGTCCAGCAGGTTCGCCCAGGCGGTCAGCGCCGCACGTTTGTCTTCGAGGTAGTCGTTCGCGTCGTAATGCTGCCCCTGCACCGACTGATCCAGTCGTCCCTGCACGGCGTCGATGATCGCAGGGGAGACGTTCAAAGGGCGGCGCATGCGTGTCGCGACGAGCCCGCGCAGGTTATTCCAGACCCAATCGTCGAAGCCGCACTTCTCGGTGAACTCGTTGTGCAGCTTCGAGCCGATATTGAGCGGCCTATCCCCGCGCCAGCCCGTGCCGAAAACGTGATCCTTGCCTTCGACACGCGGCACGCTGGCGATCACTTCGAGCGCCTGGGGCGTCAGCGGGACGACGTGTTCTCGCTTGTTCTTGGCGCGCCCCTCGGCATCACCTGGGATCGTCCAGAGGTTGCCTTCGATCTCGCTGAACTTCATTCCCATGACGACGGCGCGGCGCTGGCCGGTCAGCATCAGCATCTTGACCGCAGCACCTTTGAAGCCGCCGATCGTGTCTGCCGCCTTCCAGATCGCACGGACCTCGTCGTCGGTGAAGTTCCGCTTGCGTGAGACGACGACGCCGCGCTTCATCTTGCGCCCGATCGGCACTGTTTCGATGAGCGCCCGTTCGTCCATCGCCCAATGAAATAATTTGCGGACGACGGCGAGGGCATTGTTCGCTGCGACCGTGCCGCCCTTGCGCTGGCCTTTGATCTTGCCGTCCTCGATCTCATCCAACACGTCGACGACGTCGGCGCGGGTGATGTCGGTGATCGGCCAGTCGCCCCATTTCGGTTTGAGGTAGAGGTCGAGGATGCGCTCGTCCTGTTTCCACGACCGCTTGGTACGTTTGGCGTATTTCTCGACGTAGTCGTCGGCGACCTTGCCGAAGGTGTTCGCCGTGCGCTTCTTGTTTGCGTCAACCTCGGCCTTGCGTTTTTGGCGGGGGTCCAACCCGTGCGCGGCTTGTTCCACCACGTCGCCCGCCTTCTGGCGGGCTTCAGAGAGCGATAACCCAGGGCCGTCGCCGACCTTGGCATCGCCGAGCGTGATCCGCGCCCGCTTGCCGTGAATGCGGGTGACGACGAAGAACTTCCGCGTCGTGCTGCCGAGCCGGATGCCGAAGGCGGGGAGGGTCTTGTCGAAATAATCGACCTGCCCGGTTTCAGGTAGTTTCAGGCGCTCTATCGCCTTCGATGTCAGAGCGAGTTTCGGCATGATCAGTTGCTCTCCTAGGTGACAGTTAGGTGACACAATGTGTCGATAAGCCTTGTCACCTAGTGTTATAGCCTGTTATGTATATTCCTCGCAAGTCGTTGATTTTACGTTAGGACTAACGTTCTGACCGACTGATCTGTTTTGGGCTGAAATTCAGTTACTAAAAACTTTTAATCAGTAGGTCACAGGTTCGACCCCTGTAGCGCGTACCAATTCGAAGCCCCCGGAGACGAATAGTTTCCGGGGGCTTTCTCTTTCCAATACCGATGGCAATTACCGATGGTCGGAATAGGCCGGTTGTCCTGCGTCTTCCTCGGCGGCGGCATGGGCGGCCTGGCGTTCGCGGATGACGGCCTTGATCTCGCGCCAGACGCTGAGGGCGTAGTTGTCGCGGGCGTTCTGGGCGACCATCGCCCCTTCGATGGCGGCGTCCAGGGCGCCGTTCAGCCCGTGTTCCTGGATCAGATAGTCGGCAATGTCGCGGGGATCGTCGTGGTCGGCCAAGTCTTCGGTCTTTCCTGCTGCAGGTTGCGCGTCGGTCTCTGCAGATGTGCGGGAAAATGGTGACGGCTTTATGGCGCTGAACGACCGATCGGTGCCTCAATTGTCGCGCCCGGCCCGGCGTTGGCGTGTCCGGCGCCAAGCGGTCCAAAGCGCGGCCATGGCAAGCGACAGGGCCAGGGCCGTGAGGGTCAGCGGAAAGGCGAGCGGAATGGCCAGCAACAGCGCCACGCCCGCCGCCAACACGGCCAGCGTCGCGGCGACGACGATCACGCCGACAAGATGCTGTTTCAGGTTGTCCATCGCCGTCATGGTGCCACGGCGCCGGCCATACCGTGAAGCCCGGGATCAGCCGCCCTGCCGCAGGCCGGCCAGGTTGAAGATCATCTCGTCCTTCAGAACGCCGTCGAAAGTATCCAGGATGTTCTGCGCGGTCATCCGGGCCGCGGCCTCCAGCGACAGGGCCGAGGCGGCGCCGTTGTGGGGCGCCAACACCGTGCGCGGATGGCGGACCAGGGGATGGTCGGCGGTGGGCGGTTCGTCCGAGAACACGTCGACCCCGGCCCCCGCGACCTTGCCGCTGTCCAGCGCCGCCGCCAGGGCGGCTTCGTCAACGACGCCGCCGCGCGCGTTGTTGATCAGGATCACGCCGTCCTTCATGGCCGCCAGTTCGTCCGGCCCGATCAGGTGGTGGGTCGTCGCGTCCAGGGGCACGTGCAGGGAGACGAAATCGGCGTCCGCCAGTTCGGGGCGGAAATCTTCGACCGCGCGCACGCCCTGTTGCGCCGCGAGGTCGCGGTCGAGGGCGATATCGGCGACCACCACGTCCATGCCGAAGGCCTTGCAGAGCGGCGCCAGCAGGCGGCCGATCCGCCCGTAGCCGACAATCAGCACCTTCGACCGATACAGGTCCTTGGCGCTGAATTCATTGCGCCGGTCCCAACGGCCGTCGCGAACGGCCTGGGTCTGAGCCGTCATGTCGCGGGCGAGGGACAGCATCATGGTCATGGTGTGCTCGGCGACGCAGCGCGCATTGGCGCCGGCGGCGATGCAGACGGGAATCTGCCGTGACGTCATGTACTCGACCGCGATGTTGTCGCAGCCGACGCCGTGGCGCGAGACGACTTCCAGGTCGTCGGACAGCGCCAACAGGTCTTCGGTCAGGATCGCCGTGCGCACGGCGATGCCGTGAACACCGGGGATCAGACGGGCGAGGGTTTCGGGCGAGGAGTCTTCGGCGACCACGACGTCGATATCGTCGCGGGCTTCCAGGGTCGCGTGACCGATGGGGTGAATCCGGTCGGTCATAAGGACGCGTTTCATATGGCTATGATCTTTCGGGTATCAACTTGGGAAAACGGGGCGTGACGGGCCGGGGGAATAAAGCCCCCCGCGGTCCCAATCACAATCCTATTCGGCGGCCTGGGTGCCGAAGTACTTCTTGCGGGCGACCGATTGGCTTTCGTAGATCGATCCGCCCTTCAAAGGCTCCGGATAGGGCAGGCGCACGGGGGCCTCGACCAAGCGGGGCTGGTTGGTCGGCTCGCCCTGGATGAAGGTCTTGGCGTAACCGTCCCAAGTGCCTGCCTTGTGGAAACCGCGCAGGTCCCAGGCGTCGCCGGCGGCGACTTGGTAGAGCAGCAGGCGGCGGTCGCGCCCGGATGTGTTCTGGCCCGACCCATGGACGGCGCGCACGTGGTGGAAACTGCAGGCGCCTGCACGGCCCAGGATCATTTCCGCCTTGTCCAGGTCCGGGCAATCGTCCGGGTCCATGGCGCCGACGAACCGCCCGTCCTGATGATGATCGTAGGTCGGCCCCTTGTGCGAGCCGGGCACACAGAGCATCGGGCCGTTATCTTCGGTCATGTCGTCGAGCATGACGCCGACGGCCAGTACGTCGTCGTTGGTATGGGGGTAGAAGGCCCAATCCTGATGCCATTCCACGGGCGATCCGTATTCCGCCGATTTCAGGTTGATCTTGGAGCCGTGCATCCGGCAGGTCGGCCCCAACAAGGCCGTCAGCACGGAAAGCAGGCGCGGATGGCGGGCCATGCGGTTGAATACGTCGTCGTACAAGAACGGCTCCTTGATACGCCGCACACGGGGTGCGTCGGACCGGTGGCTCGGCTCCAGGTCGATGACGTTGGTGTGATCGGAAAGGCCGCGCGCGCCTTCGATCAATGTGTCGAGCGCGGTTTTCATTTCCTGAACGTCCTCGGCCGAGAACAGGTCCTCGACGACGACGTATCCCTTATCGCGATAGGTTTGAACCTGATCGGCGGAGATGACGGTTTCCCCGGTCATTGATGTTTCCTCATGTTGGTGCCGGCCGCTTCTCGTCGGCTCGACGATCCCCCAATCCTTATTACTACAGATTGCCGGTCTTGTGGATCGCCTTTTGTATACAATCTCCGCGATGTTTCCGCAGGCTCGGGGATGGGAAATTTCCCTGACGAACCGACGCTGGCCCGTGCTACCGTTTTGCAAAACACAAGCCGTCGAACAAGGAAACATCCATGACTAAGAAGAAATCATACGCCGACTTCCGGTCGGCGCGGTGGTACGCACCCGACGACCTGCGCGCCTTCGGCCACCGGTCGCGCACGTTGCAGATGGGCTACGATCACGAGGATTGGGAAGGCAAGCCGATCATCGGCATCGTCAATACCTGGTCCGATATCGGTCATTGCCACGCCCATTTCCGCGAACGCATCGCCGACGTCAAACGGGGCGTGCTGCAGGCCGGCGGCTTTCCCATCGAATTGCCGGCGCTGTCCCTGGCCGAGCCCATCGTCAAGCCGACGACCATGCTCTACCGCAACTTCCTGGCCATGGAGACGGAGGAACTGCTGCGGTCCCATCCGATCGACGCCTGCGTGCTGATGGGCGGTTGCGACAAGACGACGCCGGGTCTGTTGATGGGCGCGGTTTCGATGGATATTCCGGCCATCTTCTTCCCGGCCGGGCCCATGCTGAACGGAAACTGGAAAGGTCAGCCTTTGGGCAGCGGCACGGACGTCTGGAAATACTATGACGACCGCCGCGCGGGCAAGATCACGGAAGAAGACTGGCGCGAGGTCGAAGCCGGCATCGCCCGGTCGTTCGGCCATTGCATGACCATGGGCACGGCCTCGACCATGACCTCGATCGCCGAGGCGTTGGGCTTCGTCCTGCCCGGCGGGGCGTCGATCCCGGCGCCGGATTCCAACCACATTCGTCTGGCGGCGCAGACCGGTCGGCGTATCGTCGACATGGCCTGGGAAGATCTCAAGCCGTCAGCAATGTTGACGAGGGCTAGCTTCGAGAACGCCATCGCCGCCGCCATGGCCATGGGTTGTTCGACCAACGCGATCATCCATGTGGTCGCCATGGGTCGGCGCGCCGGGTTCGATATCGGTCTGGACGATTTCGAACGCATCGGCCGCGAGGTGCCGGTGATCGCCAACATCCGGCCCAACGGCGATACCTACCTGATGGAGGATTTCTATTACGCGGGCGGCCTCAAGGGCATGCTGAAGCGGATCGAGAAGCATCTCGACGGCAGCGCCCAGACCGTCACCGGCAAGACGATTTCCGAGAACCTGGTCAATGCCGAGGTCCACAACGACGACGTCATTCGGCCGCTGGACAATCCGATTTATCCGTCGGGGGCGCTGGTCGTGCTCAAGGGCAATCTGGCGCCGGAAGGCTGTGTGATGAAGGTCTCGGCCATGGACAACCGGTTCCTCAACCATTCGGGCCCGGCCATGGTGTTCGACGATTATCCGGCCATGAAGGCGGCGATCAACGACGAGAACCTGGACGTCACCCCCGATCACGTCCTCATCCTGCGTAACGCCGGGCCGAAGGGCGGGCCGGGCATGCCCGAATGGGGGATGCTGCCGGTGCCGACGAAACTGGTGAAGCAAGGCGTGCGCGACATGCTGCGCATGTCCGACGCCCGCATGTCGGGTACCAGCTACGGCGCCTGTGTCCTGCATATCTCGCCGGAATCCTATGTCGGCGGCGGTCTCGCTTTGGTGCAGACCGGAGATATCGTGACCGTCGATGTCGACAAGCGGCTGATCCAGATGGAGGTCGACGACGCCGAACTGGAACGCCGCCGCGCCGCCTGGAAGCCGCAGGAACCGCGGTACGAACGCGGCTACGGTTGGATGTTCTCGCAACACATCAAGCAGGCGCATGAGGGCTGTGATTTCGATTATCTGGAAACGGATTTCGGCGCCCCCGTGCCGGAACCCGATATCTTTTAGGGAGGCTGGCTCATGGCCAAACGGTTGACCAAGAAGACCCGCGACAAACTCGCCAAGGTTTCCACGGCGACGATCTGCACGGCCCTGTTCAAGGTGGGGCTGAAGAACCAGTTCATCCAGGACGTCCATCCCGTCGCGCCTAAAGGGACGAACATGGTGGGGCAGGCCTACACCATGCGCTACATCCCGGCGCGCGAGGACCTGAACCCGATTTCCGTGTTCCAGGACCCGAAGCATCCGCAGCGTGTCGGCGTCGAGGAATGCCCGCCGGGCCACGTCATGGTGATCGACAGCCGCAAGGACCCACGCGCGGCCTCGGCGGGCTCGATCCTGGTCACCCGCCTGATGGTGCGCGGCTGCGCCGGTGTGGTGACCGACGGCGGTTTCCGCGACGCGCCGGAGATCGGCGGGCTGGACATGCCCGCCTATCACAACCGGCCGTCCGCGCCGACCAACCTGACCCACCATCAGGCGATCGAATTGAACGGGCCCATCGGCTGCGGCGATGTGGCGGTGTTTCCGGGCGACGTCGTCGTCGGTGACGACGAAGGGGTCTGCGTCATCCCGATCCACTTGGCCGACGCCATCGCCATTGAGGCGACGGAGATGACGGCGTTCGAGGATTGGGTCACCGAAGAGGTCAAGAAAGGCCGATCGGTGATCGGCACCTATCCGGCGACGACGGCGAAGGCGAAATCCGACTTCGCCGCCTGGCGGAAGAAGACCGGGCGTTAGCGTCTGACCGGTCGCATCAACCGGATCAGACGCCCGGTGGCGCGCCTTCCTAGAAGCTGCCTTTGAGGTTGAACATGTAGGACCGGGGCGCGCCGTAGAAGTTCTGCCGACTGTTGCCGGAAACCTTTTCGAAATAGGTCTCATCGAACAGGTTGTTGACCGTGAATGTCGCCGCAATGTTTTCGTTGAGGCGATAGCCGACCTGCGCGGATACCGTCACATATCCGTCTTCGGAAAAGCGGACGCCGTTCGAATCGCTGTGGAAACTGCTGCGCCAATTTCCGCCGCCGGCCAGGCTGAGGCCGCTCAAATCCCCCTCGGGAAACGTATAGCGGGCCCAGACATTGGCCGAATGTTTCGGGGTATAGGCCGCGAATGTGTTGCCTTGGGTGCCGCTGTCCGCTTCCAGGTATTCCGTGAAGGTATAGGCATATCCGGCGGAGATTTCCCAACCCTCCAACGGGCTTCCGCTGATCTCGGTCTCCAGGCCCTGGCTGCGCACTTTGCCGGCGGCGATAGAGAAGTTTGAATCACTTGGGTCCGTCATCGCGCGGTTTTCGTCATCGATGCGAAACAGGGCGACATGGGCGAGCAGCTTGTCGTCCATGAACTCACCCTTCAGGCCGACCTCGTACTGCTTGCCGGTTCGTGGGTCCAGGAATTCGCCGCCGGACGTGGTGTTCGACTGCGGCTTGAAGATCGAGGCGTAGGAGCCATAGGCCGAGATTTCATCCGAAATATCGACAACGGTCGCGACATAGGGCGTGAATTCGCCGCTCACGTTCTGGATTTGTGTTGCCGTTTTCGCCTGCCACCAGGTCGCCCGGCCTCCGAAGATCATGGTCCATCGGTCCTGCGGCTTGATCCGCAACTGGCCATAGGTGCCGAATTGTTCTTCTTCGCTCTTGGTGCCCTTGCTTTCGCCGTAGACCGGATTGCTGAAATTATGGGTCGGCGCGAAGATGTTCGAGGTGAAACCGGTGGTCGAGGAGTAGCTCGTCCGTTGTTCCAGGAATTCCCGGTAGTCGCCCCCCACGACGAGATTGTGTTGGTGTCCAAAAAGCTCGAAGGGAAGGGAGGTATAGCCATCGACGGAGAATGAGTTTTCATACTTTCCGTACTCGAGAAGCTGGACGTTGAAGTCCCCGGTCGTTGCGTTGATCGCACCGTTGGCCCGGGCGCCACGATAAAGCATGGTCCGGTCGTAGGTGCGCGCCAGGAGTTGCGCGTGGCCGCCGTTGTCGAACCGGTGCTTCAGTTCCAGGAAAACATCCTTCGACGCCAAATCCTGGCTGTTCCAATCCGCGCCGGTGAACGTCGACCGTTCGACATCGGGCAGCGTGCCGTCGGCGTAGGCGGGCAATCCCTGATCGAGCACGGCATTGACCTTTTGATAGGTCGCGCCCACCGACAAGGTGGTTTGATCCGTCAGATCGACCTCGACCGTTCCGTAGCCGAGGAATTTGTTGGCGCCGACGATGTCGATATAGGATTGGCGGTCGTCGTAGACCGCGACGAACCGGGACCTCACCTTGCCGGAATCGATCAGGGGTGCATTAACGTCGGCCTCACCCCTGTAGGTTTCCCAAGACCCGACGGTCGCGGCGCCTCTTGCATGAAATTCCCGCTCCGCATGTTTGCGCACGAGATTGATCGAACTGCCCGGCTCGCCGTTGCCCTGGAATAATCCTGCCGGGCCGCGCAGGACCTCGAAGCGGTCGTATATCGCGGCGTCGAAACTGATCGCCAGGTTTCCGTCGTGTTCAACCTGAACTCCGTCCAGGAGAAACGAATCGGCCGGAAATCCGCGTCCATAGATTTCGGTGAAATAGCCCGTGCTGTCGAAGCGTCCCACGGTCATCCCCGTGGTTTCTTTCATGGCGTCCTGCAAGCCGGTGTAGTTGCGGTCTTCGATCTTTTGGCGGGTGACGACGCTGACGGATTGCGGGACCTGCCGGATAGTGACGGAGTCTTTCGAGCCCACGGTGACCTGGGTCCCCAAATAGGAATCGGACCCCTCCGTGCGTCCCGGGTCGCGTGGCGCAGCGCCCTCAACCGAGACCGTGCCCAGCGTCAGGCGATCGCCGCTTGCCTCCGGTTTTGAAATCGCCACCGTCTTGTCGTCGGAAAAGGCCCAGGTGATGCCCGTGCCCTTGAGCATGAGGTTGAGCGCCGCCGCCGCCGTCATCTCGCCTTTGAGTGCAGGGGCCTCGCGGTCTTCGGGCATCTGGCCGTCGACGACGATATCGATGCCGGTCGCCTTGGAGAATGCGACCAGCGCCCGCGACAGGGGCTGGGCGGCTTGGTCGAGAATGACGGTTCGGCTCGCCTGTGCCTGCTGTGCGGCGGGTCGTGCAGCCGTGCTCTCTTCATGAGGGGCGGAAGGCGTGGGCGCGTCCGCGTCCGCCTTGGCGGTGGTGGCCCAGGCGATCGCCAGAACGGCGGCGCTCGTCAATAGGGCCAAGCGCCACCGGCGGTGTTGGCTGCCGGCCCCTTGCGGAACCTGTGTTGTGGCGTGTTCGTATTCGGATCGATCCATGACCTTCCCCAATTTCCCTCTTGTTGCATTGCGGCAGGCATCTAATTGCGCCTGCGTCTCATTTGCAAAGACGATGGGGGGAGCGGCATATCTGAGTGGTGCGAGGAACATTTTTTCGGCTGGCCCGGTTCGGCGCAGTTATCGCGCCTAGTCGAGGCCGTAGATCAACGTCAGGTATGGCGTCACCTCGACCCAGCGCATCGGCACGGCGCGGGCCAGGATTTCGACGGCATCGGCGGCGCGGCGGGTGTCCAGGACGACGGTGACCGGCCGTCGTTCCAGATCGCCGTTCAGAATCAGGGTGCGGCCGCGCCGCCATCGGTCGAGGCTGGCCACGACCTCGCCGAGCGGCTGGTCCATGAACACCAGCTTCCCGTCGCGCCAGGCGAGTTCCCGTTCGGCGTCCGTTCCTTCGACCGGGCGCAGACGGCCATGCAACGCGACGATGCGTTCACCTGCCGCGACGATCCGCCGGTCGCCGCCGACTGTCACGGCGACACTGTGTTCGGTCACCGCGACGCGCGCACCGTTATCCTGGAGAGCGACGGAGAAGGCGGTGCCCAACGCTTCCGCCTCGGTGCCGTTGGCGGTCACGCGAAACGGTCGTCCCGGGTCCTTGGCGACCGTGAAGAAGGCCTCGCCCGAGAGCAACTCGATCCGCCGCTCCGTTTCGTCGAAAGCGAGACGCAGGGCGGTGTCGGTGGAAAGTTCGACCCGGCTGCCGTCGGGCAGCGTGATCGGTGCCGTCTCGCCGGGGGCTGTTCGGAAATCGGCCTTTTCCGGTGCCAGCGCCAGGGTGCCCGCACCGGTCACGGCCAGGGCGGCGATCCCGGCGGCAAGTGCCCGGCGGCCGAAGGCGCGGCGGGACATCTTCCTTGCGGCAAGGTGCGGTTCGATAGAAATCGGGTCGGCCGCGTCGGTATCCCGAGGCGCGAGTGCGTCGCCGCCGGCCTGCCATATCCTTTCCATGCGGGAAAAAGCCCGTCGATTGGCCGCGCTTTCGCCGAGCCAGGCCTGGAATGCCTGCGCATCGAAGCCGGTGCTGTCCGGGTCGTGACGCCGTGCAAACCAGTGGACCGCCTCGCGTGTTGCGGGATCCAACCCTGCCAGTGCCGCGTCGGCGTCTGAGTTGTTTTCGAACGGTTCGGGCTGATCAGCCAAGTCGGGGGGCTCCGGGTCAACTGCGAAGGACGGTGCCGAACGGACGGCACCCTGATGATAAGACGATGGGCGGGGTCAAATGTCCGAGTCCGGGTCCGGCGAATCCGCGTCTCCGTCCATGGCAAGCTTGAGCAGCGCCAGGGCCTTGACCAGATGGCTGTAGACGGTTTTCGGCGAAATGCCCAGCCGGTCGCCGATTTCGGGGTAATTCAGGCCCTCGATCCGGGCCAGCAGGAAAACCTCGCGGCAGCGCGGCGGCAGGCTGTCGACGGCGCGGGCGAGGCGGGCCAGATCCTGGCGGCCCATCGTCGTCCGTTCCGGAGAGGCGGTCGGGTCGGCATGGCGGTCGATCGCCGCATCCTGGCCGGTATCCGTGGCGCGGCGGGCGCGCTGGCGGGTGAGGTCGATAATCAGATTGGAGACGATGCGAAACAGGAAGAACTTGGGATTCCGCACAGCGCCGGTTTGAGTCCCTCCGGCGCCCGCACCCGCACCGGCCAGAACGGTATAACGCAGGAAGGCATCCTGCACGACGTCCGCCGCGGCGTCGGCGTCGCCCAAACGCTGCCGCGCGAAGCGGTGCAGTTCATGGTGATAGCGTCGGAAAAGGTCGTCGAGGTCGTCGGACATGTAATCTTTCCGGGGTAGAGCGGTGTCGGGTTCGTCAGTGGATCAGGCACTTCGGCGGCCCGGCGCGGAGCAGTCTATCCATATTGCGAATGATTCGCAACTAAGCCGCTATGGTCGGCCTTATTCCCGCCCAGATTTGTGTTAATCTTCGCTTTGTGGCTTCGCCCAAAGGAAGCCATGCCGTGAAGGAGAGAAGCCATGCGCCTCGCCGCCATTATCCTTGCTATCGCCGTGTCGCTCGGCGCCTGCGCCACCGTCGAGGCGACGGGCGATGAAATCGTCATCGAGCACGCCGCCAATCAATTCCTGGCGGCGCAGTTGAAGGCGGATGAGTATTGCGGCGAACAGGGGCGCGTCGCGCAGCATGTCATGACCGGCCCGCGCAAGTCGTCTTTCCTCGCCCTTCAGACCAGCGAAAGCGTGTTTCGCTGCGTTCCTGAAAAAGCCGCTGCGAAGTAGCCGAACGCTCAGTCTGGCGATTTACTTTTCCATGGCCCACGCATGAAACGTCCATCGGTTTTGATCCTGGTTTTGGTCGGCCTTGGCCTGGGCGGTCTGGTCCTGTTCCTGGCGATGCGGTTTCCCGATGCGCTGAATAGCCGGGGCGAGCAGATCCAACTGACCCATGCGCTGTTGATCCTGGGGGTCGTCGGCGCGGCCTTCGTCCTGCACGGCCGTTTTCAGATGCGTCAGGCCGCGCGGCATGCGGCGATCTGGATTGGCCTGGGGGCATTGATCGTGCTGGGTTATTCGTTCCGCGACGACGTCGCGTCCCTGGGTGCGCGCCTGGGTGGAGAGCTGATGCCCTTCCGCGCCCAGGAAGGGCCGGGCGGCTCCGTGGTGATCCGTGCCGGCGACCACGGGCATTTCGTGGCTGAACTCCAGGTCAATGGCCAACCCATCCGCTTTTTGATCGATACGGGTGCAAGCGACGTGGTGCTTAGTCCGCGGGATGCGGAACGGCTGGGATTCGACGTGCAGTCACTGGATTTCAATCGGGTGTACCGCACCGCCAACGGCACGGTGACCGGCGCGCCCGTGCGTCTGGACGAGGTCCGCCTGGGCACCATCGTGCTTCGCGACGTGCGGGCCTCGGTCAACGGGGCGGCGATGAATCGCTCGCTGTTGGGGATGAGCTTCCTTGGCCGCCTCGGCGGTTATCAGGTGACCGGCGATCGAATGATGCTGACCCCCTGATTCCCCGGGGTCCGTTGCCTATTTCAATCGCGCTTGGACGCCCGGCGGCAGGTCGGACGCAACGGCGGCCAGGTCGCTTGGGAAATAGCTGCGGCCGTTGCATTCGCCGTTGAAGCGGCCGGACATCTCGGAAAATTCGCGGACGGCCTTATTGTGCCGATCGACGGTGGCGCGGCGCTCGTCCACCCAGGCGTTGTATTCGGCGACCTGGGTGGCATAGATCTTACGCAACTTGGGGTCGGTGACCGCCGCCACGGCCTGTTTCTGAAGTTTCGGGCCGGCTTCTTGTATTTTGCCGTCCAGGGCGCGGATCGCCGCCTTGTCCGCCGCGACGCGGGCGCCGACGCCGTCGATGCCATGGGCCAGAACCAGACAAGCTTTCAAAACCTCCGGCGTCATGATCCCGGCACCGTAGGACTTGCCGTTTCCTTCATGCAGGCGCGCGGGAGCATCCTTCGCGGCCTGAACCATGGTGTCGAGCAGGCCGTCGGCGGCCCGTGCCGGGCCGGTTTGACCCACGGTCAGGGCCGCGATCAGAAATGCGGCCACGGCGGGGAGGGGGCTCGGTCGACGGGGCGAGAGGGGCATGCGGATATCCCTGCGGTTGGAAATGCCGGTGATGAATGAAAACGATATCACGGGGGGCATCCATAACCCATTGCGGCGATTGGATCAAAGACGCGTGAGGATGTCGCCCTGGGGCTCGCGTTAACCAAGAAACAGGCGCATATTAGGGGCATGGTTGAAATCGTATCCGGCAGTGGCCTGACCCGAATCCTCACGACCAATGAGGTGCAGGAGGATCGCGTTTTCTTCCAGAACCGGGCCCGGGCCGCCGATGCGCAGGACCGGCGCGCGGCGATTCGCGAAGCCGGTCTCTCGCGGGCGGTCGAGGCCGAGGCCCTGGCCCGCGCCGCCACCGCGGATGCCGCCGCCGCGGCGGAACAGCCGGATGACGACACGGCCAGCCGTCGTCCGCGGTTCGCGGATCTGTTCGATAACCCGGACGCCGTCAATCGTGTGCTGGAGGAGACCCAGGGCGTTGATCGCGTTCTTAGCGAGGGCGAACGCCTGCGTCAGGCGGCGGTCCTGGAAGACGCCTTCCGGCGGTCCTACTTCATCTCCTTGGTCGACCCGGGGCGGGCGATGACGATGATCAGCCCGCGCGAAACGGCGACGCCCTTGGAAGACGATTCCTGATCGACTTCTAGTAGACCGGCGACTGTTGCCGCCAGATTTAATTCTAGTTGAGCGCGCTCTTGCCCGGCGCGTCGGAAAGAAGCTCTTCCGTGGCCCGCACGACCCGTAGCCAGACCGATTTGGCGGCCCGGTCGTGCATCTGGTCGGCTTTGACTTGTGCGCCGATCGGCGCCATTTCGCCGAATTCCTGAATCATCAGGTTGGCGGCGCGGTAGATTTCGCTATCGGTGGCCATGGCGTCTGCCTTTACTTTCAAGCCCGATCCTCGAGAGAGGGATTGGGTGCCCGGCCACGGTGGCGCGGACTTCAAGCGGCCTTACTGCTTTAGGGTTTGTCCGATCTTCAGAACTTCCGTCAGGGTGACGCCCAGGCGGTCCTCGACGACGACGACCTCGCCCTTGGCGACCAGGCGGTTGTTGGCGTGAATTTCGATGTTCTCGCCGACGGAACGGTTCAATTCCACGACGGCACCACGACCCAGTTTCAGGATCTGGCTGATCGGCATGTCGGCGGTCCCCAGGACGGCGGTGATTTCCACCTGCACGTCGTATAGGGCGTGGACCTTGTCGTCTTCCTGCGTGCCGTCGTCGGGTGCGCTGTCTTCGGCCATGATTTCGCTCCGTTTCCTGACGCGAAAGGTTACGCGCCATTAACCCTGAATTTGACCAGAACTTCCTTAACCATTCCTTAGCGGCGCGTGGAAGTTTGGCAGCTTCCGGGCCCGCCGTCAGATGCCGCCGCCCTGGTCCAAAAGACCCGTCAGGTGCCGCACTCGGATCAGTAGATCGTGCAGGGAATCTTCACGAAAACCATGAGATTCCAATTGCTTGAGAGTATTCATCAGGTAGTCGCGATTGAGCCCGCTGTTACCCGCCGCCGACATGATCAGTTCCGCCGACCGTTCGGGGCCGAGATCGCCCGCATATTGCGGATGGCCCGGGTCGGTCACGAAGGTATAGGCGGCGACGGTGCGGCCATCTTCCAGGGTGAGGTCGATGACGGCGGGCCGGTAGGCATAGCCCGTCAGTTCCCGTTCGTTCAGATAGGCGATCACCCCATCGCGCGCGGCGGCTTCGATCCGAAAGGCCACGCCGTCGCACCGCCCCCCGCTGTCGAGGCCGAGAACCAGGCCCGGCCGTTCCGGCGTGCCCCGGTAGTGATGCGAATAGATACAGAAGGCCCGGTGATACCCA
>NZRL01000152.1 GCA_002696205.1 Rhodospirillaceae bacterium
CTCGCGCAGCGGCAGGGCGCCGGCCGCGTCCATCGCGGCCTCGGGGCCGGCCGTCATGCGCATGGTCTTGGCCACCGGCCGGGGCTGCGGCGGGCGGTTGACCTGACCGGCGACCAGCCGCAGGCGGTCGGCGTCCAGGTCGACGCCGGTGCCGTTTTCGACCGTCGCCCAGGCTTCGATCCGCATGGCCTTGCCGTCGGCCGCCAGGGTCGCCGTGTAATCGGCCCGCCAGTCCAGCCCGTCGGTCATGTAGGACAACAAGAGACCGTCCGTGCCCGGCCCGGCCTCGATCGATGCGGTCAAGGTCGGGCTGGTGACCATGCCCTGCGTGTCGTCGGGAAAGGCCAGGCGGCCCGGCATGCCGGTGACCAGCCGCCCGTCCATGCGCAGCACGACGCCGCCCGCCAGCGAGACCACGGTCGCGGGCACGATGCGTTCCTCCCCGGTGGTCGGGTGGACCTTGACGACGCCGACCTGCTTCCCCAGGTGGGCCCGCAACAGGCGGTCCGGCGTCAGAAGATTGGTGTCGAGCGAAATGCTGCGCACCGTCAGGTCGCCTGCCGTCCCGGCGAGCGAGACGCTTTCGGCCAGGGCGCGCTTGCTGATGCCGTCCAGAACGACATCGCGCGGGCCGGTGGCGGGCGTCAGCGCGCGGTGTTCCCAGACCTGACCCAGGCCGTTGGAAAAGACCGTGACGACGCGCTCCTTGGCCGCGCCGGTTTCCGCCTCGGCACGAATCGGCAGAAGCGCCGCCGGGCCCAGGATCAGGGCGGCGGCGAGATGGCGGCGGCGGTGGAATCGGCGGGACATGGCGGTCTCCTTGCGTTTGCGGAGGCCTCGGCGGCCTGTGGAAAGTTCACTGTTTGTTTTCATTGCCCGTTGCGGCAAGCTTGACCCTTCTTTCGCCCCAAAACAAGGCGACGAAAAGACATGGATGTGACCATTCTGGACAACACAGGTCTGGTTCTGGGCGTCGGGCTGGCATTGCTGGCGGCGCTGATCGCCGCTGTCTGGGTTGTGACCCAACGCACCCGGCGCGAGAACATGGACCAGATGGCCCGCATCACCGACATGGCCGAGGCCCTGGCCCGCCAACAGGAAGACATGGTGCGTCAGCAATCGATGCTGTCCGGCGCGTTCCAGCAATCGCAGGCGACGGTGAACGACCGCCTGGACGGCCTGGGCAAGCGCCTGGGCGACAGCCTGCATCAGCAGTCGGAACGCACGGGCCAGTCGCTGAAGACGCTGTACGAACGCCTCGCCGTGATCGACATGGCGCAGAAGAACCTGACCGACCTGTCGCAGCAGATGGTCGGGTTGCAGGATATCCTTTCCAACAAACAGGCACGCGGCGCGTTCGGCGAGATCCAGTTGAACGATCTGGTGACCGCGACCCTGCCGCCCTCGGCCTATGCGTTTCAGGTCTCGCTCGCCAACGGCAAGCGGGCGGATTGTTTGCTGAAGCTGCCGAACCCGCCGGGGCCCATCGTGATCGACGCCAAGTTCCCATTGGAGAGCTATCAGGCGCTGCGCGACGCGGGCAGCGACGAAGCCGCCAAGGTCGCCGCCGGGCGCCGCTTCGCCCAGGACGTGAAAACCCACGTGGTGGCGATTTCCGAAAAATACATCGTCCCCGGCGAGACGGCGGAATCGGCGCTGATGTTCCTGCCGTCGGAAGCCGTCTATGCCGAACTGCACGCCAACTTCCTGAACGTGGTCGAAGAAAGCTACCGGCGGCGCGTCTGGATCGTCTCGCCGACGACCCTGATGGCGACGTTGAACACCGTCCGCGCGGTCCTGAAGGACAGCCGGATGCGCGAACAGGCCCACGTCATCCAGGCCGAAGTACAGAAGATGATGGAAGACGTCGGCAGGCTCGACGACCGGGTCGGCAAACTGCAGACCCATTTCGATCAGGCGACCAAGGACATCCGCGACATCCGCATCTCCGCCGACAAGATCAGCAAGCGCGGCGACAAGATCGAGGATTTGCAGCTGTCCGACGACAGCCCGGCGGAAGACCTGGCCCCGGCGCAATCGCAGCCGAACCTGCGCCTGATGGGCAGCGAAGACTGATCCAATCCGATTGAGGTTGGGAAGTCGTCAGCCGCCGAGCGGCCGCCGCGCCTTCATCGCCGCCGTCAGAGTGCCGTCGTCCAGGTAATCCAGTTCGCCCCCCACCGGCACGCCGTGGGCGAGGCCGGAAACGGTCACGTCCTGATCCAAATCATTAATGCGGTCGGCGATGTAATGGGCCGTGGTCTGGCCGTCGACGGTGGCGTTGGTGGCCAGGATTACCTCGGTCACGCCGCCCTTGGCGATGCGGGCGATCAGGCCGGGAATACGCAGGTCTTCGGGCGTCACCCCGTCCAATGCCGACAGCGTGCCGCCCAGCACATGATAATGGCCCTTGAACCCGGCCGTGCGTTCCAGCGCCCAAAGATCGGCGACGTCTTCCACCACGCAGATCTGCGCACCGTCGCGGCGGCTGTCGGTGCAGATTTCGCAAGGGTCGCGGGTATCCAGATTGCCGCAGGTCGAACAGACCTTGATATTTTCCGCCGCCGCATCCAGCGCCCGGGCCAGCGGGTTCATCAAACTGTCCGTCCGCTTCATCAGATGCAGCACGGCGCGGCGGGCCGAACGCGGGCCCAGGCCCGGCAGCTTGGCCAGCAGGGTAATCAGGCGGTCGATGTCGGATGTGACCATGGGCAGCGCCGGTCCCGGATCAGCCGGATCAGAACGGCAGCTTGAAGCCCGGCGGCAGGCCCAGGCCGCCGGTCAGGTCCTGCATGCGGGACTGCATTTCCTGTTCGGCCTTCGCCTTGGCGTCGTTGATGGCGGCGGTGATCAGGTCTTCCAGAACGTCGACGTCCGTGTCGGCGCCGGACAGCAGCGACGGGTCGATCTTCACCCCCCGCGCCTCGCCCTTGCCGTTCAGGGTGACCTGCACCATGCCGGCGCCGGAAGCGCCCGTGACCTCAAGCTCGGCCAGTTCTTCCTGCATCCGGGCCATCTTGCCCTGGATTTCCTGCGCCTGCTGCATCATCTTGCCGAGGTTCTTCATGGGTCGCGTCCGCTTCTCAATGGGTGCCGGGGAAGGTTGGGCCAGTGTATAACAGTCGTCATGCAGCATAGAAACCTCTTCGTCTTCGATATCGAAACCATCCCGGATACGGACGCCGTCCCGGCCCTGACCGGCTTCGACGATCCGGACATCCAGGCCCGGCGCGACGAATTGTCGCGCTATCACCTGGAGATCACCGACGGGCGCAACGATTTCCACCGCCAGCCCTTTCACCGCGTGGTCGCGATCAGCTTCCTGGAGGCCGAGATCGAACATACCCCCAGCGGCGGCGAGGTCTATCACCTGAAGGAATTGCGCTCGGGCGGCGAGGAAAGCTTCGGCGAGGCGAAATTGCTGCAAGGCTTCTTCGGCTATTTCGAGCGCATCCGCCCGCGCCTGGTCAGCTTCAACGGGCGCGGCTTCGACCTGCCGGTCCTGAAGTACCGCGCCATGGCCCATGGGGTGCAGGCGCCGTTGCTGCACGACACGTCGAACAAGTGGGAGAACTACACCGCCCGCTACGCCACCGACTGGCATTGCGACCTGATCGAAGCACTCAGCGATTTCGGCGCCTCGGCGCGGATCAAGCTGAACGAGGTCTGCGCAATCCTGGGCCTGCCCGGCAAATTCGGCGTCGACGGATCGAAGGTCGCGCCGATGTTCGACGAAGGCCGCGTCGGCGAAATCCGCGATTACTGCGAGACCGACGTGCTGAACACCTATCTGGTCTACCTGCGCTGGCAGCACCATCGCGGCGTGCTGACGACCGAGGCGTTGAACAAGGGCCTGGCCGACGTGATTTCATTGATCGAGGCCGAGGGCGAAGCCCGCCCGCACCTGCGCCGCTTCGTCGAGGCCTGGGGCGAGGCGTCGGGCAACAAGTTCCTGATGGACTAAAGCTTGAGCCGCAAGGTCAGTCGTCGTCGGGGTGCCGGACCTTCTTGATCTCGGCCCCGGGGAACGTCTCCATCACCGCCTTGACCAGGGGATGATCGGCGAGTTCCGCCTTCTCGTCGGCCTGGGCCTTGGCCCGCTGTTCGGCCAGGGTCGGCTGACCCGCTTCGTTGGAGACGGTGACCATCCACCGTTCGCCCGTGACCGATTGCAGGAATTTGCCGAGGTCGCCCGCCAGATTGTCCGGCGCACCCGTACCCGGGCGGAATTCCATACGGCCCGGCTCGAACGTGACCAGATGCACCTGGGTCAGCAGGTTCGATTGCAGGATGGCTTCCTTCATCTCACCCGCCAGGGCGATCAGATCGGCGAAGGTTTCCAGGCGCGGCGGACCCATGTCGCCGGGGTCGGCCTGGGCCGTGGGTTCCGGCTCGGGCATCGGCGCGGGATCGTAATCGGGTTCCGGCATGGGAGCCGGTTCGGCCATGGCGCGGGCGGCTCCGCCATCCGATGGGGATGACGGCGGTGGTGCTGAGGCCGTGGGCGACGACGGCGCGGCGGGCGGGGCCGCCGGGGCGGGGGCGGCAGCCGGCGCGGATATGCCGGTACCGTCGGCCAGCGATTTGATGGCCTCTTCCGGGGTCGGCAGGTTGGCGGCATGGGCCAGGCGCACGATGACCATTTCCGTCGCCTGGATGGCATTGGGCGCGTGCTGCACCTCGCCGACGCCCTTCAACAACATCTGCCAGGCGCGGGCCAGCGCGCCCATGCCCAGGCCGTCGCCCAGTTCCTTGCCGCGCACCCGTTCGATCTCCGGCACGGCGGGATCGTCGAGCGTTTCCGGCAACAGCTTGGCACGGGTCAGGAAATGCACGATCTCGAGCAAATCATTGAGAACCGCCGCCGGATCGGCGCCATCCTGATACATGGCGGCGAGCTGGTTGAGGGCACCCGGCGTGTCGCCCTTCAGCGTCTTTTCCAGCAGATCGAAGCCCTGCGACCGGTCGGCCAGGCCCAGCATGTCGCGCACCAGGTCTTCGCCGATTTCGCCTTCGGCCATGGCGATGGACTGATCCAGCAATGACAGGCCGTCGCGGACGGAGCCGTCGGCGGCGCGGGCGATCAGGTGCAGGGCGGCTTCGGTAATGTTCGCCCCTTCCTTGGCGCAGATGCCCTTGAAGTGATCGGCCAGGCGCTGCACCTCGATCCGGCGCAGATCGAACCGTTGGCAGCGCGACAGGACCGTCACCGGCACCTTGCGGATTTCCGTGGTGGCGAAGATGAATTTCACATGCTCGGGCGGTTCTTCCAGCGTCTTGAGAAGCGCGTTGAACGCGTTCTTCGACAGCATGTGGACTTCATCGATGATGTAGATCTTGAACCGGGCCGAGGTCGGGCGGTAGCGCACGCCGTCGATGATTTCGCGGATGTCGTCGACGCCGGTGCGCGACGCCGCATCCATCTCCATCACATCGACGTGGCGGTCCTGGGCGATGGCCTTGCAGTTGTCGCAGACGCCGCAGGGCGCCGCCGTCGGCCCGCCCGTGCCGTCGGGCCCGACGCAGTTCAGCGCCCGGGCGATGATGCGGGCCGTCGTCGTTTTGCCGACGCCGCGCACACCGGTCAGCACGAAGGCATGGGCCAAGCGTCCGGCGGCGATCGCGTTGGTCAGGGTGCGGACCATCGCTTCCTGGCCGATCAGGTTGGAAAAATCGGTCGGGCGGTATTTGCGGGCGAGGACCTGATAGACGTCGCCGGCGGGTTCACCGACGGGCGCCTCGGGGGCTGCCGGGGAAGCGGGCTGATCGACGGTTGCGTCCGTTTCGTCCATGGACCCTGCGGAACCCCCTGATCATCCGTGCAGAGAAGATTGAGAATTAAGCGGAGACTGGCACCGACCCGGGCCGAAACTCGTTACGGCTGCTTCCTTCCGGACCTGACCGGGTTGGCGAGGAAGCCCGTCCGGGCCAGTCTCCTGGGCGTAATATAGCAACTCTTGCCGGGGATTCCACAAGCGCGGTGCGCATTCGCCCTGGGGATAATTTCGATTGCGCAGTCGCAGCATGGCTCGTCGTTGCCAAGCCCCCCCGCCTGTGCCACTTTTCCCGAATGCCGAAAAGATTGATGTATACCGGCGGTCCGCTGGACCGGGCCGGCGAGCGGCGGCGCGATGCCGCCTGGATCGCGGAACGCTTGGATCATCCCGCAACGCGGATCGTGCCCGTATGGCGCGACCGCAATCTGGTGGAACCGGGCGACGCCCCCCAGGCCGGATGGCTGACCGGTGCCGCCGCCGCCGCCGCCTTGGAACAGGCGAGCAGCCAGGTTTTCCTGGGCCTGTGGGACGAAATCGCCTATCTGGCGGTGGACCTGTCGCATCACGAAGAAGACGGCCTGCCGTCCCTGGTCAACGGCGCCGAGTTCGCCGACCTGCGCCAGGTCGGGCGCCTGCTGGCCGCCGACGACGCGACCATCCTGGCCTATGCCCGGGGCATGCTGCATTGGCATCGCCGCCAGAAATTCTGCAGCGACTGCGGCAGCCCGACGGAGGCCCGCGACGGCGGCCATGTCCAGGTCTGCACCAACGAGGCCTGCGCGCGCCACCATTTCCCCCGCACCGACCCGGCGGTCATCATGCTGGTCACCCACGTCGGCGACGACGGGGTGGACCGCTGCCTGTTGGGCTGGTCGACACGCTGGGACACGCCGATGTATTCGACCCTGGCCGGATTCGTGGAACCGGGCGAAAGCCTGGAAGAAGCGGTCGCCCGCGAGGTTTTCGAGGAATCGGGCATCCGCTGCTCGGAAGTGACCTACCGGGGCTCGCAGCCCTGGCCCTTCCCGGCGTCGCTGATGCTGGGGTTCCGGGCCAAGGGATTGAATGCCGACATCACCGTCGACCCCCACGAAATCCGCGAGGCCAAATGGTTCAGCCGGGCGGAATTGGCCGAATTCGGCGAGTTTTACGGCGAGACCGATCCGACCCGCCCGCGCCTGCCGCGCACGGACAGTATCTCCCGCCGCCTGATCAACGATTGGATCGAGGAAGGCGACTGACCACCGATCCCGGCCCCCATCGCTGCGCCGCCCCTGGCGCCAATGCGTGAAAGTCACGCATTCCTGCTTGCATCCGCGCCATGATCACCACATTTCTTGTGTACTTTTATCGCTGGATAACGATGGCGGATGCCCCATATGGACCAACAATCCCCCAAATCGGATAAACCCGATATCGAAACCGTGCTGGAGATGAACCGGTCGACGGCGGCAAGCATGTGGGCGCGCTGGCGCGGGCGGATCGTCCTGGCCGTCTTGGTCCTGGCAATTGCCGGCGGGGCGGCGTTCTGGCTGATCAAACCACCGGCCCAGGCGACCCGCTATGTCACTCAGCCCGCGACGCAAGGCGACATGACCGTCCTCGTCACGGCGACCGGGTCGGTCGAGCCGACGAACAAGGTCGAGGTGTCCAGCGAACTGTCGGGCATCATCCGCGAGGTCCGCGTCGACTACAATTCCCCGGTCGAAAAGAGCCAGCCCTTGGCCGTCCTGGACACCGACCGCCTGGAGGCCACGGTCGACAGTTCGCGCGCCCGCGTTGCCGCCGCCGAGGCCAGCCTGCTGGAGGCCAAGGCCACGGTCGAGGAAATGCGCCTGGACTACCTGCGCAAGAAGCAATTGGCCGACCGCAAGGTCGGATCGGAACGCGACCGGGAAAGCGCCAAGGCCGCCTATGACCGCGCCGTCGCCGCCCAGGCCAGCGCCGAGGCCGACATCGGCGCCGCCAGGGCCGATCTGAAGCTGGACGAAACCAACCTGGCCAAGGCCTGCATCTGTTCGCCGATCAACGGCGTGGTCCTGAGCCGCGCCGCCGAGCCGGGCCAGACCGTCGCTTCGTCCCTGCAGGCGCCGGTTCTGTTCACGCTGGCCGAGGACCTGCGGGAGATGGAGGTCCAGGTCGATGTCGACGAAGCCGACGTCGGCAAGGTCAAGGTCGGCCAGGCGGCGGCGTTCACCGTCGACGCCTATCCCGACCGCAAATTCGCGGCGCGGATCAGCGAACTTCATTTGGGTTCGGAGGTCGTTCAGAACGTCGTCACCTACCAGGCTGTGCTGTCGACGGAAAACGACGACATGGCCCTGCGCCCCGGCATGACGGCGACGGCGGAGATCACCGTGCAGGATTTGAAGGACGTGCTGACCGTGCCCAACGCGGCGCTGCGGTTCTCGCCGCCCGCCGAGCCCGAGGGATCGGACCAGAGCGGCGGTCTGTTGAGCGCCCTGCTGCCCAGCCGGTTCAGTTTCCGCGCCCCCAGCAAGCACGAACAAAGCGGCCCGCAACGCACAGTCTGGATTCTCGAAGACGGGATACCCACCGCCGTTTCTGTCACCGTCGGCGCCTCGGACGGGCAGCGGACACAGATCGTCGACGGCCCCGTCGCCGCCGGCCGGGCGGTGATCGTCGATGCCGTCACCCCCCGGAAATAGCCGATCATGCCCTCACCCTTGATCGAATTCTCCGGCGTGGCCAAGGTCTACGGCCAGGGCGACGCCCAGGTGCGGGCCCTGGACGGCGTCGACCTGACGATCGAGACCGGCGAATTCGTCGCCATCATGGGCCCGTCCGGGTCCGGCAAGTCCACGGCCATGAACATCCTGGGCTGTCTCGATACACCGAGCAGCGGCAGCTACCGCTTCATGGGGATCGACGTGGGCACCCTCGACCGCCGGCAACTGGCGCTGTTGCGGCGCAATTATCTGGGTTTCGTTTTCCAGGGCTTCAATTTGCTGGCGCGCACCTCGGCTCTGGAAAACGTCGAGCTGCCGCTGATCTACCGCGGCACGCCGCCGGCGGAACGGCGCGCCCTGGCGGTTCGTGCCCTCGCCCGGGTGGGCCTGCAAGGCCGCGAGGGCCACGCCCCCAACGAGCTTTCCGGCGGCCAGCAGCAACGCGTCGCCGTCGCCCGCGCCATCGCCACCGACCCCCACGTGCTGCTGGCGGACGAGCCGACCGGCAACCTGGACTCCAAAACCAGCCGCGAGATCATGGATCTGTTGGCAAGCCTCAACCACGACCAAGGCATCACCGTGATCATGGTCACCCATGAGGCCGAGATGGCCGCCTACGCCGACCGTACCCTGCATTTCATCGACGGGCGCCTGGCCGCCCGGGGTCATCTGGACGGAGCCGCCTGATGCTGATCGAAGCGATGAAGCTGGCGTTCCAGGCGATCCTGCGCAATGCGCTGCGTTCGTTCCTGACCATGCTGGGGATCGTCATCGGCGTCGGCGCGGTGATCGCCATGGTGACCATCGGCAACGGCACGGCGGCCAAGGTCTCGGCCGACCTGGAAAAATTGGGCACCAATCTGTTGTTCGTCCGCCCGGGGCAATTCGGCCCGGGCCGCGCCACGGCCGACGCCAAGGCCTTTTCCCTGCGCGACATCGACGCCCTGCGCGCGCAGATCCAGGGTCTGCAGGCGGTCGCCCCCGTGGCGCGCCAATCGGCAACGGTGATTTTCGGCTCGGAAAGCCGGACCACCACGGTGACCGGCACGGACAACGACTACCTGATCGCCCAGAACTGGGACCTCGCGCGGGGCCGCCCCTTTGCCGAGGGCGAGATCCGGTCCGGCCGGGCCGCCTGCATCATCGGCGAGACCGTGCGCAAGGAGCTGTTCGGCGGCAGCGACGCCCTGGGCCGTAAGATAAGGGTCGGGAACCTGTCCTGCGAGGTCGTCGCCGTGCTCGCCCGCAAAGGGCAATCGGCCTTCGGCACGGACCAGGACGATGTCGTCTTGATGCCGATCCGCGCCGTGCAGCGCCGCATCGCCGGCAATACGGATGTCTCGCATATCAACCTGTCCGCCGAGGACGGGATCGAGACAGCCAAGGTCCAGGCCGACGTCGAACGCCTGCTGCGCGAACGGCGCAACATCACGGCGGGTGAAGACGACGATTTCACCGTCCGCGACATGAAACAGATCATGGACACCCGCACGGGCACGGCCAAGGTGCTGACCGGGCTGCTGGGCGCCGTCGCCGGGGTGAGCCTTCTGGTCGGCGGCATCGGGATCATGAACATCATGCTGGTCTCGGTCACCGAGCGGACGCGCGAAATCGGCATCCGTCTGGCCATCGGCGCGCAGGAATCGCAGGTTCTGCTGCAGTTCCTGGTCGAGGCCGTGGTGCTGTCCCTGCTGGGGGGCGTGATCGGGATTCTGTTGGGATTGGGGCTGGCGGGGCTGGCCTCGGCCGGCATGCGCCTGCCCTATATCGTCGACCCGGGGATCGTCCTTCTGGCCTTTCTGTTTTCCGCCGCCGTCGGCGTCGTGTTCGGCTATTTCCCGGCCCGGCACGCCGCCCGTCTGGACCCCATCGAGGCCCTGCGCCACGAATGAGTTTGGAGCGGCGGCGGGTCCGCCCGCCGCACAGGATCATCACGGAAGCGTCAAATTCGGGCCGCATTTCGCCGCCAGTCTTTGCCTTGAAGCGGACGGGGATCAGCGCCCCACGCCGAGCCCCAGCCGCATTCTGCGAACCAGCCAATCATAAGGAGAGCAGATCATGGCAAATACCCAAACCCAATCGAACCAAAATCAAGGCAGCGGCGAGAACACCGCCTTCTTCGCCTGGGCGAAGGATCAGATGGACGCCCTGGACCGTCAATTCCAGGACGTCTCGAACACGGCTCAGGAGAAAAGCGCCGACATATCCGGACGCACTCAGCAACAATGGGAAGACGCCCGCGCCGCCGTCGACCGGCAACGGAAACAGCTGGCCGCGCGGGTCAAGGAACAGACCGCCGCGACGCAATCCGAATTGCGGGACATAGAGACCGCGACCAAACGGTCGATCGCCGATCTCGGCGACAAGGTCGAGGAATTCCGCCGCATGGTCGGCCACGGCATCGCCGGCGACGGCAAATCGAAATCGAATTAACCCGGCGGCCGCCTTACCCAGCCGCCCGGCAGTGTGGCGCGCGAGACCCTATTGGGTCTCGTCGCCGCGCAGGCCGAGCCACCACATCAGGCCCAGGATCGCGCCCTTCACATGGGGCAGCAGCGTCAGGGTCAGGGCGATGGTGATCGGCAGGCCGATGGCCAGTTGCAGCCAGGTCGGCGGCGTCAGGAACCGTTCGCTCATCAAAAACAGCGGCACCACGATGTGGCCGACGATGGCGATCGTCAGATAGGGCGGAAAATCGTCGGCGCGGATATGGCCCAATTCCTCGCCGCAATGGTCGCAATCGGCGACCTTGAGATAGCCGGAGAAGGAGCGGCCTGTACCGCAGCTGGGGCAGCGCCGCGCGAGACCGCGCAGCATGGCAAGGGCCACGGCGGGCCGAATATCGTCGAGTGTCATGGTCGGGAAAACTCCTTGGGCGGGTGGGCGCCCCCGAAAGGGCCGCCGATGATCTAGGTATTTTATTGTGCCCCGGCAAGGGCGGCGGTCTTGCGGAACGGATCGGCCGGATAGGTCCCCAGCACCTTGATCCATTCGGAATAGTGATCCAGGTCCTCGAACGCCAACTTCACCGCCGGATCGTCCACATGGCCTTCGATCTCGGCGAAGAACTGGGCCGCGACGAAGTCGGGGCCGACGTAGCTTTCCAACTTGGTCATGTTCACCCCGTTGGTCGCAAAGCCGCCCATCGCCTTATATAGGGCCGCCGGCACGTTGCGGACGCGGAAGGTGAAACTGGTGACGTAACTCCCGCCTTCCTTATAGCCCGGCGTTTCCGCCGTCAGTGACATGATCACGAAGCGGGTGGTGTTGTGTTCGGCGTCCTCGATCCCCTGTTTCAGGGACGTCAGGCCGTAAATCTCGCCCGCCAGGGACGATGCGATCGCCGCCTGGGTCTTGTCGCCGCGGGCCGCGATATCCTTGGCCGCCCCCGCCGTATCCACATGCACGACCGGCGTAACGCCCAATTCGCGGATCAGGTTGCGGCATTGATTGAGCGCATGGACGTGGCTGTGGACATGGGTCAGATCGCCCAATTCGGCGCCCGGCACGGCCAGCAGGTGATGGCTCACCCGGTGGAAATGCTCGCCGTTGATGAAAAGCCCCGAATCCGGCAGCAGGTGATGGATATCGGCGACCCGCCCGGCGACCGAATTCTCGATGGGAATCATCGCCAGGCGCGCCTTGCCGTCGTGAACGGCGGCAAAGGCGTCCTCGAACGTGCGGCAGGGCAGCGGATCCATGCCCGGCATCGCTTCGTTACAGGCAAGGTTGGAATAGGCGCCGGGCATGCCCTGGAAGGCGATGGAAGTTTCTGAGGAAGCCATGAATATGCCGTTCGTCGTGCGGAAGGAAAAGGCCCGCAGATCGCGGGCTTTTTCAATGTCTTGCTGAAATCGGGGGCGAGTATCGGCGGCAAGGCGGACGGTGTCAACGCGAGGCATGCGCCCGGGATCGGGGGCTTGGCGCGGGCCGATGAAAAAGGCGGGCGGATGCCGCTTGAACATGGCGGCGGGGGCGGGTAAATTCCCCGCAACAATCGGTAAAGGAATACACGATGCAGTTCTCCCGGATGGAAAAACTCGGTTTTGGCGTGCTTGTGACGGCTTGGGTCGTTTGGGGCACCAACAAGATCGGTGACACCCTGGTCCATGCGAACGAGCCCGAAAAGATGGGATTCGAAGTCGCCGTCGCCGACGATGGCGCCGCCACCGCCGCCGCGCCCAAGGAAGCGGAGAAGCCGGTGATGGAACTGCTGGCCTCGGCCGACCCCAAGCGGGGCGCCAAGGTGTTCAAGAAATGCACCGCCTGCCATTCGGCGGAAGCGGGTGCCAAGCATAAGATCGGCCCGAACCTGTGGGGCATCGTCGGCCACGACCAGGGCAAGATGGACGGCTTCAGCTATTCCGACGCCGTCGCCGGCCTGGGCGGCAAATGGACCATGGCGGAACTGGACAAGTTCCTGCACAGCCCGAAGGAATATGCCCCGGGCACCAAGATGACCTTCCGCGGCATCACCAAGAACGCCGACCTCGCCGCCCTGCTGGTCTATCTGCAGACCCTCAAGTAAGCCTCTCAGGCCCTTTACCCGACCGGAGGACGGCGCCGTGACGCAAGCCACCGCGGACGCCCAAACGGCGGACTTCATGGCCCTGGCCATGGAGATGGCCGCCCGCGCGCGGACCATCGTGCTGTCCCATTACGGCGTGGCGCCCGACGTCATCGCCAAGGACGACCAGAGCCCGGTGACCATTGCCGACCGCGAATGCGAGGCGGCGATGCGCGAAATGATCAACGCCCGGTTCCCCGATCACGGCATTTACGGCGAGGAATACGGCGTCGAAAATGCCGACGCGGAATTCGTCTGGGTGCTCGACCCGATCGACGGGACCAAGGCGTTCGTTACCGGCAAGCCGCTGTTCGGCACGTTGATCGGCCTGTTCAAGGACGGCGCCGCCCACCTGGGCGTCATGGACAATCCGGCGTTGGACGAAGTCTGGGCGGGCGCGCCGGGCGGTCCTGCGACCTGCAACGGCACGCCGGTTTCCGCCCGGACCTGTGCCGATCTGGCCGATGCCTGGCTCTGTTCGACCTCGCCGCAGATGCATCTGGGCATCAATTTCGACCGGTTCGAACGCCTGCGCCACGCCTGCCGGTACGAATTGTACGGCAGCGACTGCTACAGCTACGGCATGATGGCCAAGGGCCGGGTCGATCTGGTCTGCGAGGCCAGCATGCAGCCCTACGATTACGCCGCCCTGATCCCCATCGTCGAGGCCGCCGGCGGGCGCATGACCGATTGGTCCGGCGCACCCCTGGGCCTGAACGGCGACGGCACGGTGATCGCGGCGGGCGATCCCGCCCTGCATGCCGCCGCGGTGGCCATTCTGGGCGGTTGACGGCCACCATAGGCTTGCCACAATCCCCGGCCACTTCTTGACGGAATTCGGCTAGTCTCCATATTCGTCTCGATGCCTGACACATGCTTTCCGGGGGAACCATGACGCGACTTCTGACCGCCCTTCCGCTGATCACTGGCTTGGCATTCTGCGCCTGGGCCCAGACAGCCCAGGCCGCCGACGCGCCCAAGCCGGCCCATGGCCTGGCCATGCACGGCGACCTGAAGTACGGGCCGGATTTTAAGCATTTCGACTACGTCAATCCCGATGCGCCCAAGGGCGGCACGATACGGATGGGCGCCGTCGGCACCTTCGACAGCTTCAACGCCTTCATCATCAAGGGCACGCCGGCGGGGGCCACGGGCTTCATCTACGACAGCCTGATGGACGACGCGGCGGATGAACCGTTCAGCCAATACGGCCGTCTGGCCGAAACCGTGACCATGCCGGACGACCGCAGCTGGGTCGAATTCCGGCTTCGCAAGGAGGCGCGCTGGCACGATGGCAAACCGGTGACGCCCGAGGACGTGATCTTTTCCTTCAACATCCTGGTCAAGGAAGGCTCGCCCTTCTACCGGTTCTATTACGGCAACGTGGCCGAGGTTGTGCAGACGGGCGAACGGTCCGTCCGGTTCAATTTCAAGCCGGGCGAAAACCGGGAACTGCCGCTGATCCTGGGCCAGCTGACGGTCCTGCCCAAGCATTGGTGGTCAGGGCGCGAATTCAACAAGACCTCGCTGGAACCGCCGCTGGGATCGGGCCCTTACAAGATTTCCGAGTTCGAGGCCGGGCGTTTCGTCAAGTTGACGCGGGTCGAGGATTACTGGGGCAAGGACATCCCCGTGAACAAGGGCTTCCAGAACTTCGGCGAGATCATCTTCGACTACTACCGGGATTCCAACGTCTCGCTGGAGGCCTTCCTCGCCGGGCGCTACGACTACAAGTCCGAGAACTCGTCCAAGGCCTGGGCGACGGCCTATGAGACCCCGGCGGTCAAAAAAGGCGTGCTGCTCAAGAAGGAAATCCACCACGACCGCCCGGCCGGGATGCAGGGCTTCGCCTTCAACACCCGCCGCGATCTGTTCAAGGACCCCAAGGTGCGCGAAGCTTTGGCCTATGGCTTCAATTTCGAATGGTCGAACAAGGCCCTGTTCTACGGCCAGTACGCCCGCCCCCGCAGCTATTTTCAGAATTCCGACATGGCCGCCACGGGCCTGCCGTCGGAAGCTGAATTGAAACTGCTGGAGCCGTTCCGCGACGAACTGCCCAAGGAAGTCTTCACCAAGGAGTACAATCCGCCCAAGGGCGACGCCGACGGCAACATCCGCACCAATCTGCGCACGGCATCCCGACTGCTGACCCAGGCCGGTTGGGTGATCAAGGACGGCAAGCGGGTGAACGCCGAGACAGGTAAGCCGTTTGAATTCGAAATGCTGCTGGTCAGCCCGCTGTTCGAACGGATCGCCCTGCCCTTCGCCAAGAACCTGGAAAAACTGGGCATCAAGATGACCGTCAGGACCATCGACGTCGCGCAATACAAACGCCGGCTGGATACCTTCGATTTCGACATGGTCGTTTCCACCTTCGGCCAATCCATGTCGCCCGGGAACGAACAGCGCGATTTCTGGTCGACCTCGTCGGCCGACCGCGAAGGCGGGCGCAACATCATGGGCATCAAGTCCAAGGCCGTGGATGCCATCGTCGAACAATTGATCGCGGCCCCCACGCGCGAGGCCCTGGTGACGGCCTGCAAGGCGCTGGACCGGGTGCTGCAATGGGGCCATTACATCATCCCCAACTGGCACGCGCCCTATGACCGGGTCGCCTATTGGGACAAGTTCGGCCGGCCCGAGGTGACGCCGACCCGGGGCAATCAGTTCTTCGCCTGGTGGATCGACGCGGAAAAGGCCAAGTCCCTGGCCGACCGCAAGAAAGCCGCGAAATAACCGGACGCCGCCCAAGCGGCCCGCCGGCGCCAACCGACGGTAGCCGCCGGGCCCCGGGCAACGTAAGATCGCCGCCATGGTCGCATATATCCTCCGCCGTCTGCTTCTCGTGATCCCGACGTTGTTCGGCATCATGGTGATCAATTTCGCCGTCGTGCAGATCCTGCCGGGCGGCCCGGTCGAACAGATCATCGCGCAGTTGACCGGCGACGACGTGGCGGCGACGGCGCGGGTGTCGGGCGACGCCGGATCTGAGGTCAGCGGCGGCCAGCCCCAGGGCGGGCGCGGCGGCGGCGACAGCACGGTCAGCAGCAAATACCGCGGCGCCCAGGGCCTGCCCCCCGATCTGATCAAGGACCTGGAACGCCAGTTCGGGTTGGACAAACCGGCGGGCGAACGCTTCGTGATGATGATGAAGCGCTACATCACCTTCGATTTCGGCACCTCCTATTTCAAGGATCAGACGGTCATCGACCTTGTGCTGGAAAAGATGCCGGTGTCGATCTCGCTGGGGCTCTGGACGACGCTGCTGGTCTATCTGATTTCGATTCCGCTGGGCATCGCCAAGGCCGTGCGCGACGGATCGAAATTCGACGTCTGGACGTCGGGCGTGGTGATCGCCGGGCAGGCGATCCCGGCCTTCCTGTTCGCGATCCTTCTGATCGTGCTGTTCGCGGGCGGCCGGTACTGGGACATCTTCCCCCTGCGCGGCCTGGTTTCGGAAAACTTCGCCGACCTGAGTTTCTGGGAGAAGATCAAAGATTATTTCTGGCACCTGACCCTGCCGCTGACGGCGCTGCTGGTCGGCGGCTTCGCCGGGCTGACCATGCTGACCAAGAATTCGTTCCTCGATCAGATCAATCAGCAATACGTCGTCACCGCCCGGTCCAAGGGCCTGACGGAACGGCGGGTGCTTTACGGCCATGTCTTCCGCAACGCCATGTTGGTCGTCATCGCCAGTTTCCCAGGCGCCTTCATCGGCATCCTGTTCACGGGATCGCTGCTGATCGAAATCATCTTCTCGCTGGACGGCCTGGGCCTGCTCGGGTTCGAAGCGGCGCTGACCCGCGATTATCCGGTGATGTTCGCGACGCTCTATTTCTTCACCCTGCTGGGCCTGGTGATGAACATCATCGGCGATGTCATGTATCACGTCGTCGATCCGCGCATCGATTTCGAAGCGACGGGGGTCTGATCGCATGGGCCCAGACACGACCAGCACAACGACCACGACCTTGACCCCCGAGACGGACCTGGCGCCGCCGCCGCCCGGACGCCGCTTTCTGGGCCTGCGGATCACGCCGCTGACGGAACGGCGGCTGGCCAATTTCCGGCGCAACCGGCGGGGCTTCTGGTCGCTGTGGATTTTCCTGGTGCTGTTCGTGGCCTCCCTGTTCGCCGAGGTCATCGCCAACGACAAACCCTTCCTGGTCTATTTCAACGGCGGCATCTACCTGCCCTTTGCACAGGAATATCCGGAAACGGAATTCGGCGGCGATTTCGCGACCGAGGCCGATTACCGCGATCCCTTCGTCAAGGACCTGATCAACGCCAAGGGCTGGATGCTCTGGCCGATCATTCCCTATTCCTACGATACGGTGATCAAGGACCTGCCGGGCCCGGCGCCGTCGCCGCCCTCGGCCGACAACTGGTTGGGCACCGACGACCAGGGCCGCGACGTGGTCGCGCGGATGATCTACGGCTTTCGCATTTCCGTGCTGTTCGGCCTGGTCCTGACGGCCTTCAGCGGCGTCATCGGCGTCGCCGCCGGCGCGGTGCAGGGATATTTCGGCGGCTGGATCGATCTGACCTTCCAGCGCGTCATGGAAATCTGGTCGGGCCTGCCGCAGCTCTACCTGCTGATCATCCTGGCCAGCGTCGTGACGCCCAATTTCTGGTGGCTCTTGGGTCTGATGCTGCTGTTTTCCTGGATGGGCTTCGTCGGCGGCGTGCGGGCCGAATTCTTCCGCGCGCGCAATTTCGATTACGTCCGCGCGGCGCGGTCGCTGGGCGTCAGCGACCGGGTCATCATGTTCAAACACATCCTGCCCAACGCCATGGTGGTGACGTTGACGATCCTGCCCTTCGTGTTGTCGGGATCGATCACCATTCTGACCTCGCTGGATTTCCTCGGCTTCGGCCTGCCCGCCGGATCGCCGTCCCTGGGCGAGCTCCTGAACCAGGGCAAGAACAACATCCAGGCCCCCTGGCTGGGCTTCACGGCGTTCTTTTCGCTGGGCATCATGCTATCGCTGCTGGTCTTCATCGGCGAGGCCGTGCGCGACGCCTTCGACCCCCGCAAGGTATTCAAGTAGATGAGCAAGCTTCTGGAAATCAACGACCTGAGCGTCACCTTCGGCCAAGGCGAGAACGCCGTCGAGGCCGTGAAGGGAGCGTCCCTGTCCATCGAAAAGGGCGAGGCCCATGCCCTGGTCGGTGAATCAGGCTCCGGCAAGTCGGTGACGGCGCTGTCGGTCATGCAGTTGCTTCCCTATCCCATGGCCCGCCACCCCAAGGGGTCGATCAAATTCAACGGCGAGGAATTGATCGGTGCCCCCGGGCGCACCATGCGGGCGATCCGCGGCAACCAGATCGCGATGATCTTTCAGGAACCGCTGACCAGCCTGAACCCCCTGCACAATATCGAAAAGCAGATTTCCGAGGTTCTGTTCCTGCATCAGCACATGTCGCCGAAACAGGCGCGGGCGCGGGTGCTGGAACTGCTGGACCTTGTCGGCCTGAACGAGGCGGCGGCGCGCCTGCAATCCCTGCCCCATGAATTTTCCGGCGGCCAGCAGCAGCGCATCATGATCGCCATGGCGCTGGCCAACAATCCGGACCTGTTGATCGCGGACGAGCCGACGACGGCGCTGGACGTCACCATCCAGGCCCAGGTTTTGAAGCTGATGAAGGAGCTTCAGGAAAAGCTCGGCATGGCCTTGCTGCTGATCACCCACGATCTGGGCATCGTGCGGCGCATGGCCGATACGGTCTCGGTCATGAACGACGGACATATCGTCGAGCAGGGAGCCGCCAAGTCCGTCTTCGACGCCCCGCAGCACGACTATACCCGCCACCTCCTGGCGGCCGAGCCCAAGGGCCGGCCGGACCCCGCCGACGACAGGGCGCCCGAACTGGTTTCGGGCAAGGACGTCAAGGTCTGGTTCCCGGTGAAGCGCGGCCTGCTGCGCCGAACGGTCGGGCATATCAAGGCGGTCGACGGCATCTCGCTGGCGCTCAAGCGCGGCCATACCCTGGGCATCGTCGGCGAATCCGGCTCGGGCAAAAGCACCCTGGGACGGGCCTTGCTGCGCCTGGAACGGTCGGAAGGCGACATCGTCTTCGACGGCGCCAATATCCAGGGCTGGCAGTTCAAGGAAATGCGCCCCCTTCGGCGCGAAATGCAGATCGTTTTCCAGGACCCTTTCGGTTCCTTGAGCCCGCGCCTTTCGGTCGGCCAGATCATCGAGGAAGGCCTGGTCGTCCACGACCTCGCCAAGACCGAGGACGACCGCCGCCGGCTGGTCGCCGAAGCCCTGGTCGAGGTCGGGTTGAAGCCCGAGATGCAGGACCGCTACCCGCACGAGTTCTCGGGCGGTCAGCGCCAGCGCATTTCCATCGCCCGGGCCCTGGTTCTGAAGCCCAAGTTCATCGTCCTGGACGAGCCGACCTCCGCATTGGACATGTCGGTCCAGGCGCAGATCGTCGAATTGCTGCGCGGGTTGCAGAAGAAATACGATCTGGCCTATCTGTTCATTTCCCACGACCTGAAGGTCGTCCGCGCCGTGAGCCACGAAATCGCCGTCATGCGAAACGGCCGCGTCGTCGAATTCGGTTCCGCCGAACAGATCATGGACGCCCCGAAGGATCCCTACACCAAGGCCCTGATGGCCGCCGCCTTCGACATGAAGGCCGACGAAACAGGAATAGTCAGCTCGTGACCCCCACCGTTCTCTTCATGGCCGCCGAGGGCAAACCCGATCCCTGGCGCGACGCCTTTCTTGCGCAGATGCCGGGCGTGGATTTCCGCGTCTGGAACCCGGACCCCGAAAAGGACCAGACCGGCGACAAATCGGAAATCGATTACGCCATCGTCTGGAAGCCCGCCGCCGGGGTGCTGGCGAGCCTGCCAAACTTGAAGGCCGTGTTTTCCATGGGCGCCGGGGTGGATCATCTGTTCGGCGACCCGGAGCTTCCGAAAGACGTGCCGCTGGTCCGTCTGGTCGACCGCTGCCTGACCCAGGGGATGAGCGAATACGTCATCTATTGGGTGATCCATTACCATCGCAAGATGGGCGTCTACGCCAAGTTCCGCGCCGACAACGTCTGGAAACGCATGCGCCAGGCCGACGCGGAACAGCGCCGGGTCGGCATTCTGGGCCTGGGCGAACTGGGCGGCGACGCGGCGACGAAGCTGGTGCCGCTGCACTATCAGGTCGCCGGCTGGTCGCGCTCGAAAAAGGAAATTCCGGGCGTCGAAAGCTTCCATGGCGAGGATCAGTTGATCCCCTTCCTGAACCGCACCGAAATCCTGGTCTGCCTGCTGCCGCTGACGCCGGACACCACAGGCATCATCAATAAGGACACCCTGGCGGCCCTGCCCGAAGGGGCCTTCATCATCAACTGTGCCCGTGGCGGCCATGTGGTCGACGACGATCTGCTGGCGGCGCTGGATTCAGGACATATCGAAGGGGCGACCCTGGATGTCTTCCATACGGAGCCGCTGCCCGCCGATCATCCCTATTGGTCTCATCCCAAGGTCACCATCACGCCCCATATGGCGAGCCTGACCGTGCCGAATTCATCGACCGAATGGTACGTGAAGAACATCGAGCGGATGGAACGCGGCGAGGCGCCGTTGAACACCGTCGACCGGGGAACCCGCTATTAGGCGGGCTCGGGATCGGGCCTAGCGGACGACGAAAGGCCCGACGTGGCCGTAGGCGACGGCCAGCAGGAACAGGCCCAGGACGATCCGGTAGACCACGAAGGGCCCGAAGCCTGACCGTTTGAGCCAGGCCATCATCAGGGCGATGGCGATCAGCGCCGTGATGAAGGCGAGACCCGCCGCCGTGAAGGCATCGGCCGTCAATTGCCCGTCGCCCGATTTCCAAAGCTCATAGCCCTTGAGCGCGCCCGCCCCCAAAATCGCAGGGATCGACAGCAGCATGGAGAACCGGGCGGCGTCCGTGCGCTCCATGCCCAGAAGGCGCGCCGCCGTCATGGTGATGCCCGACCGCGAGGTGCCGGGGATCAGCGCCAGGCACTGCGCGATGCCGATCAGCAGGCCGTCGGAAATTTCCAGATGTTCGATCCGCCGGAGCGTCATGCCGACGCTGTCGGCGATATATAGAAGAATGCCGAACCCGAGCGTCGCCCAGGCGATGATTTCCAAAGACCGCAGGCCATTCGGATAATAATGGTCCAGCGCGAAGCCCGCGCCGATCACCGGCAGGGTGGCGAGGATCACCAGGCCCGCCAGCTTGGCGCCCTTATCTCGGCGGCCCTTCAACATGCGGCCGATCCCGGCCAGCATGTCCCAGATTTCCCGGTGCATATAAAGAATGACGGCGCCCAGCGTCCCGACATGGACGGCGACGTCGATCACCAAACCCTGATCGGCCCAGCCGAGCAAACGCGGCGTGACCGCCAAATGGGCGGACGAGGAGACCGGCAGGAACTCCGTCACCCCTTGAATCAGGGCTAAAATCGCAAGATGTAGTGTCGGCAAGGCGCGCTCCCACGATGTTTGGGTCTTCTATCCGATCGCTGTCTCGCTGCCAAGGGCCGGTTGCCCCCGACAGCCGGATTGTGCGCCTGCGTGTAAGGGCCGAAACGGGCCAATTTCCTTTGATTTTTATGACAGTTTGGGGCGGTTTTTTGTTTGGCCTGGGCTTCGGGGATTGCTATCTAGTGGGGCTCTCAGAACGCACGAACAGGAACTAAACGCATGAGCCAGAACTCACGGCGCAACGGTTATGGACTGCCCGTTGAACAGGGGATGTACGACCCCCTGAACGAGCATGACGCTTGCGGATTCGGTTTTATCGCCGACATCCACAACCAGCCGCGCCATGAGATCGTCCATCAGGCGTTGGAAATCGTGCAGCACCTGGACCACCGGGGCGCCATCGGCGCCGACCCGTTGGCCGGTGACGGCGCCGGTATCCTGGTGCAGTTGCCCGACGCCTTCATCCGCAAGGTTTTCGGCAAACAGGGCATCGAAGTTCCGGCCAAGGGCGATTACGCCATCGGCATGGTGTTCCTGCCGCGCGACCACAAATTGCGCGACCTGGCCATCAAGGCCGTCGAGAAGACCGTCGCCGAGGAAGGCCAGGTCCTGTTGGGCTGGCGCGACGTGCCGACCGACAGCAACATGCTGGGCGAAACGGTCAAGCCGAACGAGCCGGTCATCAAGCAGGTCCTGATCCAGCGCGGCGAGGGCACGCCCGACAACGCGGCCTTCGAACGCAAGCTTTACGTCATCCGCAAGCAGGCGCACCACGCGCTGTGGGACAAGGACGAAGGGTCCTGGCAGGACTTCTATTTCCCGTCCATGTCCTCGGCGACCATCGTCTACAAGGGCATGGTCCTGGCGCCGAACCTGGCCAAGTATTACGTCGATTTCCAGGACCCGGACTTCGCCACGGCGATCGCCCTGTTCCACCAGCGGTTTTCGACCAACACCTTCCCCAGCTGGCGCCTGGCGCAGCCGTTCCGCTTCCTTTGCCATAACGGCGAAATCAACACCATGCGCGGCAACGTCAACTGGATGAACGCGCGGCGTCACAACATGTCGTCGAAAATTCTCGGCGACGACCTGGAAAAGCTCTGGCCGCTGATCGGCGACGGGTCGTCCGATTCCTCGACCTTCGACAACGCGCTCGAACTGCTGGTCATGGGCGGCTATTCGCTGTGTCAGGCGATGATGCTGATGATCCCGGAAGCCTGGAAAGACAATCCGTTGATGGAGCCCAAGCGGCGCGCCTTCTACGAATATTTCTCGGCCCTGATGGAGCCCTGGGACGGCCCCGCCGCCATGGCCTTCACCAACGGCAAGCAGATCGCCGCGACCCTGGACCGCAACGGCCTGCGGCCGGCGCGCTATATCGTCACCGACGACGGTCTGGTGGTGATGGCGTCGGAAGTCGGCGTGTTGCCGATCCCGGAAGAAAAGATCGTCCAGAAATGGCGGTTGCAGCCGGGCAAGATGCTGGTCGTCGACCTGGAAGAGCACCGCATCATTTCCGACGAGGAGGTGAAATCGCAGCTCGCCGACGAATATCCGTATCAGGAATGGCTTGATAAGACGCAGATTCACATTTCCGACCTGCCGTCGGAAATCGGCCCCATGGCCGCCGATCCCAAGACCCTTTTGGACCTGCAGCAGGCCTTCGGTTACAACCGCGAAGACCTCAAGTTCTTCCTGGAGCCGATGGCCGAGGAAGGCCAGGACCCGGTCGGCTCCATGGGCCGCGATTTCCCGCTGGCGATGCTGTCGGACCGGCCGCGCATGCTGTCCGATTACTTCTTCCAGAATTTCGCGCAGGTGACCAACCCGCCGATTGACCCGATCCGCGAGGAACTGGTCATGTCGCTGGTCAGCTTCATCGGCCCGCGCCCGGACCTGTTGGACCTGGGTCATGGCGGTGAGCACAAGCGCCTGGAAGTCGATCAGCCGATCATGTCCAACACCGACCTGGAACGCATCCGCCGCATCGAAAACCACGTCGACGGCTCGTTCCGCACCTATACGCTGGACATCTGCTATCAAAACACCGGTCCGAACCGCCAGACCATGTCCCAGGCCATCGACCGCATCTGCCGCCAGGCGGAAAAGGTCGTCCGCGAACAGGGCTACAACATCATCATCCTGTCGGACCGCGGCATGGATGCCGACAACGTCGCCGTTCCGGCCCTGCTGGCCACCGGTGCCGTGCACCATCACCTGATCCGCGAAGGACTTCGGACCGAGGTCGGCCTGGTGGTCGAAACCGGCGAAGCCCGCCGCGTGCATGATTTCTGCCTGCTCGCCGGTTACGGCGCCGAGGCCATGAACCCCTATCTGGCGTTCGATACGATTTCCAAC
>NZRL01000153.1 GCA_002696205.1 Rhodospirillaceae bacterium
CCCGCCATGATCTTGGCCCGCGCGTAATCGGGCGCGGCGTCCAGGCCCGCCAATTCCACCGTGCCCGCCAGACGCAGGCCCATTTCCATGGGCGAGGCATAGAACGCCCGCGACTTCCAACCGACGGCGTGGCGCACCTCGACCCCCGGGTCGGCCAGGATCGCGTGATAGCCACGCTCCGTGCCCTGGGGAACATGCTCGCCCAACATGGCCGATAGCTTGTGGGAGAACGCCCCCGCCGCCAGCACGACCCGGTCGCAGGCGATGACACCTGTCTCCGTCGTGACGGAAAACCGCCCGGCGTCGTCCCGCGCCAGGCCCCGGACCTCAGCCTGCAGAAGCTTGCCGCCCCGGCGCTGCATTTCCTCGGCCAGGACCTTGGTCAGGCGCCCCGGGTTGACCGTGGTGCCGCCGCCGATCAGCGCATGGCCCCATTTGAAATCGGGGCCCAGGGCGGGTTCCAGGTCGCTCAGCGCCTTGCGGTCGAGGGCTTCGTAAGAAATCCCGAACCCGGCCCGGTAGGCGAGATCGGCCTCGGACTTCGTGAAGTCGATTTCCTTGTCGTAGACCTGCAACACCGGGTCCTGGCGGACCAGTTCGGGGGCCCCAGCCTCCGCCGCCAGTTTGGCGTAGGACCCGCCGGCGCCGATCGTCAGATGGTTCATGGCCTCCGCCGCGCGGCGCTGATGGGCCGTTGAGGCATGCCCCAGCATGCGGAACAGCCAGGGCAGGATATGCGGCAGGCGCGTCCAACGGATGGTCAACGGCCCCTTCGGGTCGATCAGGTATTTCGGCACGTTCTTCAGGACCTCGGGCCCGAAGGTCGGCACGAAGGACCAATCGGCCAGGATGCCCGCGTTGCCGAAGGAACAGCCCTCGCCCGGCTCGATCCGGTCGACGACCGTGACCTTGAACCCCTGCTTGACCAGCTCCAACGCGCAGTTGACGCCGACGATCCCGGCGCCGATGACGCAGACCTCGGTCTCGCCGGGCGCCTTTGGCATGGGCACCTGGGGCGTCCCGCCCTGCGGCACGCCTTTGTTTTCCTTGGGTTGGGCTTGAGAATTAATCGCGGACATTCGACGGGCTCCGGCTTGTGGTGGGGCGGCCTTCGTGCCAAATATGGCGGGAAACATCCTCGCAGACCACTCAATTCAAGGAATACAAGACCATGGCCGACGGAACCATGACCCCGCCCCTTCCCGAAGATGCCCGCAGCGCCCTCAAGGCCGCCGTCGGCGACAAGGGTTGGTACGAGACCGAAGCCGACATGGCCCCCTATCTGGCCGAGGAGCGCGGCTATTACCACGGCGAAAGCCCGCTGGTCCTGCGCCCGGCCAATACGGAGGAAGTCTCCAAGATCGTCACGATCTGCGCCCAGCACGGTATTCCGATCACGCCCCAGGGCGGCAACACGGGCCTCTGCGGCGGCGCCGTCGCGACCGGCGGCGTGCTGGTCAACCTGGGCCGCATGAACACCGTGCGCGAGGTCGACGCCATCAACGCGACGATGACGGTCGAGGCCGGATGTATCCTCAAGGAACTGCAGGACAAGGCCGCCGACGCGGGCTTCCTGTTCCCGCTGTCCCTGGCGGCCGAAGGCACCTGCCAGATCGGCGGCAACCTCTCGACCAACGCGGGCGGCATTCAGGTGCTGCGCTACGGCAATACCCGCGATCTGGTGCTGGGGCTCGAGGTCGTGACTGCCGACGGCCGCATCTGGCACGGCCTGCGCGGCCTGCGGAAGAACAACACCGGCTATGACCTGAAGCAGCTGTTCATGGGCGCCGAGGGGACCCTCGGCATCATCACGGCGGCGGTCCTCAAACTGTTCCCGCAGCCGGCGGAAACGACGACCGCCCTGGTCGCCTCGGAAAGCCCGGACCTGCTCTCCGCCCTCCTGGGCCGCCTCAAGAAAGCGACCGGCGATCAGGTCACCAGCTTCGAATACATCCAGCGCAACCCGCTGGAGGCCGTGTTCGCCCATATCCCGAACACCCAGGACCCGATGCAGGAAGTCTATGAACACTACGCCCTGATCGAAATGGCGTCGGGGCAGGAAGGCGTGATCCGCGATCTGGCCGAAACGGCCCTGGGCGAAGCCTTCGAAGCGGGCGAAATCATCGACGCTGTGCTCGCCGAAAGCGGCGATCAGGCGGCCAAGCTGTGGAACCTGCGCGAAAGCATCCCGGAAGCCTTGAAGCATTGCGGCCCCTCGGCCAAGCACGACATTTCCGTGCCGGTCTCCAAGGTGCCGGAATTCCTCAAAAAGGCCGATCCGCACGTCCAGGCGGCGATCCCCGGCTGCACCATCATGGCCTTCGGCCACATGGGCGACGGCAACCTGCACTACAACCTGGTGATGCCGAAGGAAACCACCCCGGAAGACGCCGAACGCCTGCGCCACGACGTGCCGCCGGGCGTCCACGACATCGCCGACAGCCTCGGCGGCTCCTTCTCCGCCGAACACGGCATCGGTCTAATGAAGGTCCACGAAATGGACCGCTACAAGACCGACATCGAGAAACACCTGCTCCGCTCGATCAAGCAGGCGCTCGACCCGAAGGGGATCATGAATCCGGGGAAGGTTGTGCCATAGATTCAGTGGCGAACGAGGACATCCAGTGGATGAAACAAACTTAATCGTTGTTCTCGGACTTTTTTGGGACGTCGCAGGCGTTGTAATTCTCGCATGTGGGCTTCTCTCCCTACGCGACAAAGACATAAACCACTACAGGTCTCTCGACGGAATCGAGAACATCGCCTTAGATCTTTTTGTTCAACGAGTAGACACCGCATTTGGGCTGTTTGCATTAGTCGTTGGATTTCTCCTGCAAGCTCTTGGTGCCCTGAAAATAACGTTGGTGCTAACCAGCTTCTGGATCGGCATAGGTCTTCTAACATTTTTCGTGGCCTTGTTCGTCGTCAAACACCGCGCGGCGGTCAAACAAAAACAAGAGCTCGGGCCTGAGTATAACAGCGACTAATCTGCGTTTCTCAGGGTGTTCAATCCCTCTTGTTCGCTCGGGTACTCGAAGTAATTCGTGACTCGGCGAAAGACCTCCGGCGTGTCGAACTTGGCGCGGTCGGGTTGTTCCTTGGCCCGCTGGGCAATGCGTTCGAGGCAGAGGTCGTCGGAGGCTTCCAGGTAGATCATTCGGTGCGGAGCACCGGCCTCGGTGGCGAGGGCCAGGAACCAGGCGCGTTGCTTGCGGGTGTTGGCCGGGAAGTCCATGACGACGTCGGTGCCGGCCCGCAGGGTTTGCAGGACCAGGGCGCGGATCATTGGGCGCAGGCGGGCGGCGCGGTCGAGGTAGTCGTCGAAGGTTGCGATCTCGCCGGGATAGAGGGCCGCCAGCCAAGTGTCTTCGGAGAGGAGGACGGCGCCCTCCTCTTCCGCCATGCGCGCGGCCATGGTGGATTTACCGGCCCCCATCTTTCCGCAGAAGAACGTCAGGGAGCCGGTCTCCGTCATTATCCGGCGGCTCGCGCTTCGAGATCGGCCAGCAGGGCGTCCGGTACGTCAACGCCCTCGGCCTGGGACTTGGCGCGGTTGGCCCAGCGGTCGACGCCGGGCAGCCAGGCGCCGTCCTGATCGGTGATCGCGGTGATCAGGGTACCAATCCGTTCGACAAAGCGGTTTTCGGCGGTTTCCTCGTCCTCATGCGCGAAGGCCGAGGGATCGATCAGGATGAAGAACTGGCCGACCTTGGGCGGCACGCCGTCGGCGGAGAAGAAGCTGGAGGCTTCGAAGCCGTGGTTGGAGCCGGTCAGCGTCGCCGCCAGGATTTCCACCATCAGCACCAGGGCCGCCCCCTTGGCGTCGCCCATGGGGATCATCATGCCGCCGTCGATGGCTTCCTTGGCGTCCGTGGTCGGGTTGCCGTGCTTGTCCGTGGACCAGCCCTCGGGGATCGGCTCGCCCTTGTTGGCGGCCATCATGATCTTGCCGCGTGCAACCTTCGACAGCGCCAGATCGACCAGGATCGGATCGCCCCAGCCGCCCTTGCCGTCCGGACGCGGGCAGGCGAAGGCGATGGGGTTGGTGCCGTAAAGGGCGCGGTTGCCGTTCCAGGGGGCGATGGCCGCGGGCGCGTTCAGAAAGCCCATGGCGATCAGGCCGGCGCGGGCGGCGGCTTCCACCGGGTGGCCGCCGACGCCGCCGTGGTGCGAATTGCCGATACCGAGACCGACGATCCCGGCTTCACGGACCAGATCCATGGCCCGGCCGAGGCCCAGGTGAATCGCCGGATAGGCGAAGCCGCCGTTGGCGTCGACGCGGAGCGCCGCCGTCGCCGTCTGTTCGATGCGGGCGATGGCGTGACCGTCGACCTTGCCCGATTTCGCCTGGTCGGCGTAGCTGGGGATGCGCGACAGGCCGTGCGACGGCACGCCGTCGGCTTCGGCCTGAACCAGGGCGCGGACGACATGCGCCGCGTTGGTTTCGGAGACGTTGGAGTTCAGGAAGATCTTGAGCGCCAGTTGCTCCAGGTCATCAAGTTTCTTGACGGTCATCTCAGTTCTCTCCCTTGAGGCAGTTGAGCACGTTGTCGGCGGTGACGGTGGACACCTTGCCCTCGCCTTCCTCGGTGCGCGGTCCGATATGGGGCGTGCAGATCAGGTGCGGCACGCCTTCGAAGATGTTGGGGTGGGTCAGCGGTTCCTCGACGAAGACGTCGGTGAAGGCCCCCCAGAGCTTTTCGGATTTCAGGGCATCGACCAGGGCCTGTTCGTCGACGATCCCGCCGCGCGACAGGTTCAGCAGGATCGCGCGGTCCTTCATCTTGGCGATGGTTTCGGCGTTGAACATGTTCGTGGTGTCGTCGGTGAGCGCCACATGGACCGAGACGGCATCGCATTCCGGGAGAAGTTCGTCGAGCGTTTCGGCGCGTTCGACCTTACAGTCGTCCCAGCGCGGATCGTCCGCCGCAACCCAGGGGTCGTAGGCGATGCGCCGCATGCCGTTGCCGCGCGCCCGCCAGGCCAGCGCCTGACCGGCGTTGCCCAGGCCGATGATGCCGAGCGTCTTGCCCTGGATCTCGCGGCCCATCAGTTCCAGGCGCGGCCACTTGCCCGCGATGACGGCGTCGGTCGAATGGTAGGCCCGGCGGAACAGGGAATAGATCGCGCCCATGGCCAGTTCGGCGACGGAATCGGAATTGGCGCCGATCGCCGGATAAACCTTGATGCCGCGGTCGGCGCAGGCGTCCATGTCGATATTGTCGAGCCCGACACCCAGCCTTCCGACGCATTCCAGCTTGTCGGCGGCGTCCAGCACGGCGCCCCGCACCTGGGTCGCGTTGCGCACGATCAGGCCGCGCACGCCGGGCATCAGGGCCGGGATCTTGTCCTGGTCGGAAACCAGGTCCGGCTGATACGAGACGTCGTATTCCGTGGCCAGTCGGTCGACCTGGGTTTCGTCCATGAATTCGGTGATCAGGATATCGGGCATGCTACGGGCGGCCTCCCAAGGCTTGGCCGGACGGATGAACAGGCAGCTCTGGCCCATCCGGCAGTAGATAGATTTCGGGCCCCAACCGAAGCCGGGGCCCGATACTAGGCGTTAGGCGTTGGCCGCTTCCAGGGCCTTCATGAAGCGGTCGCGGATGACGACCTGGTCCATCGTGATGTTGGGAACCGGGATGTTGCCCGATTCACACTTGCAGACGATGACCGTCATCTTCTTGGACGCGATGGCGTCCTTCATGACCTGGGCCGTGTCTTCGGCCTTGCATTCGATCACGTTGTCGCAGCCGCAGGCTTCCGCGACCTTGGTCAACGAAGTCTTCTTGCCGGCGTAGGTCGGCTGGTCGCCGGTCGAGCCGTAGGAGCCGTTGTCGATGATCAGCAGGATGAAGTTGTCCGCCTGGTTGTTGCCGATGGTCGGCAGGGTGCCCAGGTTGGTCAGGACCGAGCCGTCGCCGTCGATGGCGATGATCGTCTGCTTCTGCGACAGGGCGAGGCCCAGGCCGATCGAGGATGACAGGCCCATGGTGCCGAGCATGTAGAAGTTGGTCGGCTGGTCGTCCAGCATGTGGAGTTCCTGGCTGGGCAGGCCGATGTTACAGACCACGAACTGGTCGGAAATAACCGGGATCAGGCTTTTCAGAACGTCGGAGCGGATCATGGTTATTCCCCTTTCCAGAAGGTGGCGTCGGTGAGGATCGCCACCGGCTTGTTGCACATGAAGGTGTACTTCAGGATCTTGTCGAGTTCGGCGGCGTCTTCCCGTTTGTGGAAGTGATAGGTCGGGATCAGCATCTGGTTCAGCAGGGCCTTGGTGTGCAGGGCCATTTCGACCTGACAGGCCACCGGCTCGCCCAGTTCGCCGCGGTAGCTGATCAGCATGGGCAGCGGGATGTGATAGAACTGGATCAACGTCGCAAGGGAGTTGAGCGTCACGCCCAGCGCCGTGTTCTGCATGATGATGGCCGACCGCTTGCCGCCCATGAAGGCGCCGGCGCAGAGGCCCATGCCTTCGTCTTCCTTGTTGCAAGGGACGTGCATGATGCTGTTGTGGTTCTCGGCTTCTTCGATGACGCCGCCGAGCTGCTTACACGGAACTGTGGTGATGAACTCGATGTTGTTGTTCACCATGTCCGTGACGATCTGACTGTGAATCGACAAGACTTGTCCTCCGGGTTCGGGTTGGACGCAAGGCCCTGGGCATGTTCGTGCCCTGGCGCCCGCCGCCGCCGGGAATCCGGTCAGTCGGGGCGGGTGAACCGGCATTGCGCCGAGTGAATTCGTTTCAGGGTGTGCCCTGGGTTTCCTCAATAAACGCGTTCGTTTTGGGCCGGGGCCGATCGCCCCTGTTATTGTTCGTCCATCCCCAATAATCCTCGGCTCTTGCCCGCGTCAAGCAAGTCATATAACTCTTATAGAAGACTTAGAGTTTTTTCTTATAAAGGTCCGGACATGGCAGACGCACGAGGCAACCGGCCACCCGCCCGCCCAGCGCCCCGGCCGACCGTACGGCGGCGGGACGGCGCCCCCGCAGGCACCGGAGAAGTAACGCCCGGCGGCGGGCCGCTCTACCGTCAGGTCAAGGAACAACTGGTCCGCGAGATTGCCCAGGGCCGCTATCCGGTGACCGATCCCCTGCCCTCGGAACAGAAACTGGCGGCGCGCTTCGGCGTGGCGCAGGGCACGGTGCGGAGGGCGCTGGACGATCTCGTCCGCGACAATCTGGTGATCCGCCACCAGGGGCGCGGCACCTTCGTTCATGCCCATGGCCCGGAACGCGACCGGTTCCATTTCTTTCATCTGGTCGCGGCGGATGGGGAACGGCGCCTGCCGGCGTCGCGCGTCCTTTCGGTCACCCGCCGCCGGGCAAATCAGGACGAGGCCCTGGCCCTGGAAATTCCGCCGCAGGACCGCATCGTCGAAATCCGCCGCGTCCGCGACCTGATGGCGCGAAGCGCGATCTTGGAAACCATCGTCGTGCCCGACGCCCTGTTCCCCGATCTCGGCAGCCTGCCCAAGACCCAGGTGCCGAATACGCTCTATCAGCTCTATCAGGATCGCTTCGGCGTGATCATCCACCGCGCCGTGGAAAAGATCACCGCCCAGGCCGCCGGCCGCGACGACGTGACCTACCTGGGCCTGGACCGGGGGGCGCCGCTATTGCTGATCGAGCGCATCGCCCAAACGCTGGACGGTACGCCCGTGGAACTGCGCAGCAGCCGCTGCGACACCCGGCATCTCGCCTATTTCAGCGATATTCTCTAGGGGGTCGCGGCCAAACGGCCCCGGCCGCCTATTCGGCGGCGGCGAGGTCGGCGTTGTAGCGCTCGAACAA
>NZRL01000154.1 GCA_002696205.1 Rhodospirillaceae bacterium
CAGCCGCGGCCGAGGTCGGCGCCCCGGGGAACCCGGCGGGGGCCTGGCCCAAACGAACGGCGCTGGGCACTTCGCCGGAATCGAGCAGCGACAAGTTGACGCTGGCGATCTGCGAGGCCGGACGGGTCGAGAGATTGTTCCAGACGATGAACTGCTGCGCCTCGTCCGGGCGCAGCGCCAGGACGGCTTCGTACATCTGGCGCGACTTGGTGATCTGGCCCGTGTTCTGATAGAGGATGCCGGCACCGAGAAGCGCATCGACGTCCTTGGGATTGGATTTCAGCGCCTGCTGGAAATGACGTTCGGCGGTGACGAAGTTGCCCTTCGCCAACTCGGCGATGCCCAGCTCGGCCTGATCGTTTTCCTTCAACGGGCTGCCCGCCCAGAAGGTTTCCGTGAAAACCTGTGATTCCTGCAATGCGCCGCAAGCGCCGAGCCCCAGGCTCGCCACAGCAACAAATGCAAACCGCGTCATCAGACGTCGACCGGTCATGATCCTCTCCCGCAGTTAAGGCAACGCCGTCCCGGGCGTTCACTCCCAGAACGCCAAAGTCCCAGCGGGCCGGCGCCACATCTGGATCAACTCAAGGATAGTGAAAACCATTGGGGTAAACAATTGGTAAAAAAGGAGGAATCAATTGTCCCCCCAGGCGGAGCGCGGGTTTGCGCCGCCCCGCAGGTCACCGCGTCGTCACAGAGCCAATTCCATGAACGACATGCCAGGTGCCGCGTCGTCGTGATAGGGCGGGATATCGACGAACCCCAGGTCGGCGTAGAGCGCCCGGGCGGCCTTCATATGGCCCAGGGTGTCGAGACGCAGGCGGGAGAAGCCACATTCCCGGGCATGGCCGATGGCCGCCTGGGTCAGCAGGCGACCATACCCCCGCCCCTGCCAGAGCGGGCGGACGAACAGACGTTTCATCTCGGCGATCCCAGCGTCCAGGGGCCGGACGCCGACCATGCCCGCGGCCTGCCCGCCCTCGGCGGTGAGCAGAAGCAAGCCACCATGCGGCGGGCCGTAAGACCCCGGCAGCTCCGCGACCTCGTCGTCGAACCCGTTCAGGCAATAACTGCGGGAAACGTCGGATCCGTATTCGCGAAACATCTCGCGAAGGATGTCCAGGTCCGGGCCGCCGGTGACGGTCTTGATGACGGCCTCCGGCATGTCCCGTTCCTGTTCCTTACTTGAGCGCCTCGGCGATGGCGGCCCCCAATTCCTGGGTCGTCGCGTTGCCGCCCATGTCGCCGGTCTTGGGGCCGTCGCCGGCGACGACTTCCTCGATCACGCGGACGATCTCGTCGGCGGCGTCCTTGTGCCCCAGGTGTTCCAGCATCATCGCCGCCGACCAGATCTGGCCGATCGGATTGGCGATGTTCTTGCCCGCGATATCGGGGGCGGAACCGTGGACCGGCTCGAACATCGACGGATAATCGCGTTCCGGGTTGATATTGGCCGAGGGCGCGATGCCGATGGTGCCCGTGCAGGCCGGGCCCAGGTCCGACAGGATGTCGCCGAACAGGTTGGAGCCGACGACGACATCGAACCAATCCGGGTTGCGGACGAAATGCGCCGTCAGAATATCGATATGGTACTGGTCCGTTTCGATATCCGGGTACTCGGCGGCGATGGCTTCGAAGCGTTCGTCCCAATAGGGCATGGAAATCGAGATGCCGTTGGATTTGGTCGCCGAGGTGACTTTCTTACGCTTGCGCGTGCGGGCCAGCTCGAAGGCGACGCGGATGATCCGGTCGCAACCCTTCTTGGTGAAGACGGAAAGCTGCGTCGCGAATTCTTCGTCCGTGCCGGTGTTGGCGCGGCCGCCGATATCGGAATATTCGCCTTCGTTGTTTTCACGCACGACCAGGAAGTCGATATCCCCCGGCTTGCGGTTCGCCAACGGGCACGGCATGCCTTCCATCAGCTTCACGGGGCGCAGCGACAGATATTGCTGGAACTGGCGGCGGATCGGGATCAACAGGCCCCAAAGCGAGACATGATCCTTCACGCCAGGGAAACCGACGGCGCCCAGCAGAATGGAATCGTGACCCTTGATGGTGTCCAGCCCGTCCTCGGGCATCATGGCGCCTTCCTTGGCGAAGCGTTCGCAGCTCCAATCGTATTCGTCGAACTTGAACGACAGATCGTGCTTGCGGCCGACGGCTTCGAGGACGCGGATCGCTTCGGGCATGACCTCGTTGCCGATGCCGTCTCCCGGGATGACGGCGATGCGGTAGGCGTTGGTGGACATGGATGGACTCCCATTTTTGTTTTGTCGCCGTTGGATCGGCGGGAGGTTCGTTTTAGCCGTCTGCCCCGGCGCCCGCAAGCACACGCGCGAGCTGTTCACGGCTGACGTTGCCGCCCGACAGCACGACGCCGACCCGGCGGCCGGCCATGGCCCGGCGCTCTTGCATCAACGCCGCCAGCCCCGCCGCCCCGGCACCTTCGGCCAGGTTGTGCGTCTCGGTGACATAGGTCTCCATCGCCACCAAAATTTCCGCATCGGACACCTGGACGATGCGGTCGGCGCCGTTGCGGATGATCTCCAAGGCGATGGGGCTCGGCTGGCGCACGGCCAATCCTTCGGCCAGGGTCTCGACGCCGTTGGTCGGGACGACGCGGCCGGCCTCGAACGACAGGGCGTAACACGGCGCCCCTTCGGCGACGACGCCGACGACTTCGGTCTTCAGGCCGAGCGCATCGCGCGCCGCGATGACCCCGCAGATTCCGGAGCCGAGACCGATCGGCACATAAACGGTGTCCAGGTCCGGCTGTGCTTCGAAGAACTCAAGCGCGTAGGACGCCACGCCCTGCACCAACCAGGGATGAAACGCCGGGACCATGTGAAGCCCCCGGTCTTCGACCATGCCTTCGGCGAATTCGCGGGCGGAATCGAAATCCGCGCCATGTTCGATCAATTCCACGCCGAAGCCTTTCATGGCGGCGTTCTTGCCCGGATTGTTCCCTAACGGCACGACAATGGTCGCGGGCAATCCGACCAGGCGCGCCGCCAGGCCGATGCTCTGGCCGTGATTGCCCGTGGTCGCCGACAATACGCCCGCAATATCCGGATTTTCCGCCTTGATCCGGGTCAGATACACAAGACCGCCGCGTACCTTGAAGGCGCCGATGGGCGAATGGTTTTCATGTTTGACCCAGACCTCGGCCCCGGCCCGTTCGTTGACCAAAGGCCAGGACAGCGCCGGGGTCGGCGCCATATGACCGCGGACGATGTCACGCGCGGCTTCCAGTTCGGGCAAGGTCAGCCAGTCCATGAAGCGTCTCCAGACATTTCAAACATATTGCACCCCATCAATGATGCATTGACCCCGTACATTGATACAATAACCCATAACAATTGACATACAATCGATACAATCGATAAAATCGCATCATGACAATCTGGATGCCCGAACTGCGCGGCCGGAGCGGCCCCAAGTACCAGGCCATCGTCGACGCCATCGCCGATGCCGTGGCGCAGGGCGACCTGACGCCGGGCACCAAACTGCCGCCGCAGCGGAACCTCGCCTATGATCTGGGGGTCACCCTGGGCACCGTGACGCGAGCCTATCAGGAGTTGGAACGCAGCGGCATGGCCCGCGGCGAAGTCGGCCGCGGTACCTTCATCACCGCCCCGGCGGGCCGGGTCGAACGCACCGCTGCCCCCACCCCGTCGCTGAGCGAGAACATCGATGCGCTCCGCAGCAGCGTCGACATGGTCCCTTCGCCCTACAACTCGCTTTACGGCACCGATTTCATGGGCTCGGAAGGGTTGGAGCTCGCCTCCAATTACCCGCTGACCCAGGGCGTCGGTGCGCTGACCCAACGCGCCGTCGAACGCATCAATCACGAAGCCGTCTGGGACGCGGTCTCCCGCTATCAGGCGCACAACGGGCTGCGCCCCCATCTGGAAGCCGGCGCCCAATGGCTGAGCGGCCTGGGCGTCGAGAGCAAGCCGAGCGATATCCTGATCGCGCCGGGCGGCCAGGCGGCGACGCAGATCGCCCTGATGGCGCTGGCGCAACCCGGCGACCTGATCGTCGCCGAAGCGCTCAGCTGGCCCGGCATCACCGTTACCGCGGCACCGCTCGGCCTTCGGGTCGAGGGTCTCGCCATGGACGAAGACGGCCTGATCCCCGATGCCTTCGAACAGGCATGCCGGGATCGGGCACCCCGCCTGCTCTACCTGCTGCCGACGCTGCAGAACCCGACGACCTCGATCATGCCGGAGACCCGCCGCCGCCAGATCGCCGAGATCGCGCGCAAGTACGGCGTGTTCATCATCGAAGACGACGTTTATGGTTTTCTATTGGGCCAAGTCCCGACGCCCGTCCACTGCCTGGCTCCGGACATCACCGTCTACGTCACCAGCCTGTCCAAGGCCGTGTCGCCGGGCCTGCGCGTGGGCTACCTGATCGTCCCGCACGGGCGGATGGCATCCTTCGTCGGCGCCTTGCGGTCCTCAACCCTGATGGCCTCGCCGATCACGGTCGAAATCGCATCGGAGATGATCCGCGGCGGCGAAGCCGACGAGATGATGGACATGCAGCGCCGCGAGGTGGAAAGCCGTCAGCAGGAGCTGATGCGCCGGCTCGGCCATTTGAACCCGCGGACGCATCCCCGCTCGCTGCATGCCTGGATGCCCGTCCCGGCGGGATTCACCGGGCCCGAATTCCGCACCCGGCTGTTGGAACGCGGCGTCTCCGTGACGCCCGGCAAAGCCTTCGTCATGGACGACCGGCACCGCCCGGACCATCCGCATGTTCGGATCTGCCTGGGTGCCGAACACGACCGCCAGCGCCTGGACCGGGCCCTCGCCATCATCGCCGAGGTCGCCACCGCGAACAGCGCGCAGCCCACGACCTACATCTGATCAAATCGATCGGGGGATCGTCAGTCGATCTGGAACGGAGCGACCGTGAACCCGTGGTTCAAGGGGCCATGCCCGCCGCCGAAACCGGGGGCCGTGCGGATGCCTTCGATCACATAGGCCCGCGCGCGGGCCACGGCATCGACCAAATCCATGCCCTGGGCGATCCCGGTGGCGCAGGCGCTGGCCAGGGTGCAGCCCGTGCCGTGGGTATGCGGCGTGTCGATGCGCGTTGACTCCCACCCGACGATGGCCTCGTCTCCGGCGTCGTCGCCCCGCAGCAAAAGATCGGTAAGGGCATCGCCGTCGAGGTGCCCGCCCTTCATCAGCACCCCCTTCGCCCCCAGCGCCAGGATATCCTGGCCGGCGTCGATCATGTCGTCGACGGTCCGCACGGGCAGACCGGTGAGGACTTCGGCTTCCGGCAGGTTCGGGGTCACCAGGGTCGCCCCCGGCACCAGGCGGTCCTTGATCGCCTGCACGGCGTCGTCTTCCAGAAGGGCGTGGCCGCCCTTGGCGATCATCACCGTGTCCAGGACCATCGGCACGTCGGCGGCCATGTCGGCCAGCACGTCGGCAACCGTATGAATGACGTCGGCCCGGTGCAGCATGCCGATCTTGATGCAGTCGGCGCCGATATCTTCCAGGACGCGGTGCATCTGTTCGGCGACGAAATCGGCGGGCACGGCATGAATGCCAGTAACCCCATGAGTGTTCTGCGCGGTGAGTGCGGCTATCGCCGTCATGGCGTAGCCGCCCAAAGCCGTTACCGTCTTGATATCCGCCTGAATGCCGGCGCCACCCCCGGAATCCGATCCGGCGATGATCAGCACCCGCCCCTTCGACTGCATGGAGGTCAGGCCCGCGCTTCGGTTTCGATCACGGAGATCAGGCCATCGACGACCTGCGTGATCAGGCCGTCGTCCTCGCCCTCGGCCATGACACGGACCAGGGGCTCGGTGCCCGACGGGCGGACCAGCAATCGGCCCTTGCCGTTCAATTGTGCCTCGGCGTCGGCGATGGCGTCCTGCACCGTCACGGCCTCGAGCGGCGAAACACCGGCGAAACGGACGTTTTTCAACAACTGCGGCAGCGGCTCGAACGGGCGGCAGACCTCGCTTGCGGGCTTGCCGGATTTCTTGACCACGGACAACACCTGTAAGGCCGCGATCAGCCCATCCCCGGTCGTCGAATAATCGCCCAGAATGATATGACCGGATTGTTCACCGCCCAGGTTGTAACCCTGGGACCGCATGTATTCGACGACGTAGCGGTCGCCGACCTGGGTGCGGTGCAGGTTCAGGCCCAGCCCCTCGACATAACGTTCCAGGCCCAGGTTCGACATGACCGTGGCGACCACGCCGCCGCCTTTAAGGATATTGCGATCCTTCCAATTCCGCGCGACCAGACCCAAAATCTGGTCGCCATCGACCATTTCGCCCTTCTCGTCCACGATCAGCACCCGGTCGGCGTCACCGTCGAGGGCGATACCGAGATCGGCGCCATGCACGGTGGTCAGCGAGCGCAGCGTGTCCGTATCGGTCGACCCGCAATCCTTGTTGATGTTGAAGCCGTCGGGATCGACGCCGATGGGGACGACTTCCGCCCCCAATTCCCAAAGCACCTCGGGCGCCACGCGGTAGGCGGCCCCATTGGCGCAATCGAGCACGACCTTGAGCCCGTCCAGGGTGTGTTCCCGGGGAAACGTGCGCTTGACGTAATCGTTGTAGCGGCCCCGCGCACTTTCCAGGCGCCAGGTCCGGCCCAGCTTGTCCGAGGCCGCCAGATCCGACGATTGGTCGCCGTCCATGCGCGCCTCGATGGCGATTTCGATCTCGTCCGACAGCTTGTAGCCGTCGGGACCGAACAGCTTGATACCGTTGTCCTGGTACGGGTTATGCGAGGCCGACAGCATGACGCCCAGATCGGCGCGCAGCGATTGGACCAGCATGGCGATGGCCGGCGTCGGCACCGGGCCGACCAGAATCACGTCCATGCCGACGGAAACGAAACCGGCGACCAGGGCCGGTTCCAACAGGTAGCCGCTGAGCCGGGTATCCTTGCCGATCACCACCCGGTGGCGATGATCGCCGCGAATGAATTGCGCGCCCGCCGCCATCCCGACCTTGAGCGCCGTTTCGGCGGTCATGGGGCCTGTATTGGCGGTGCCGCGGATGCCGTCGGTGCCGAAAAGTTTACGTGTCATGGGTCCGAATGATCGCAAATGTTGGTTAACAGGGCCCTTATGAACCCTCGCCTGCCGCCTCTGCAATAGCCCTGTACACGGCCAGGGCCTGGCGATGTTCGGCGACGTCGTGCACGCGGAAGATGCGCACCCCCTGCCCCCAGGCCGCCAAGGCCGTGGCGACCGACCCCGCGACCCGGTCCTGGGGCGCGAGATCGCGATCGATCTTGGCGATATAGCTTTTGCGCGAAACGCCCAGGACGACCGGAAAACCGGTCTCCGCCAAGGCCCCCAGGTTCCCCAGAAGGCCCAGATTATGGGCGACGGTCTTGCCGAAACCGATCCCGGGGTCGAGCGCGATTTCCGCCGTCAGCCCTGCGTCGCGGCAGGCCGCCGCGCGGGCCAACAGACCGTCGCGCACCTCGGCGACCACGTCGCCATAGGTCGGATTGTCCTGCATGGTGCCGGGTTCGCCCTGCATGTGCATGAGGATCACCGGCAGGTTCAACCGCGCCGCCGTTTCAAGCGACCCGTCGCCGGTCAGCGCCGACACGTCGTTGATGATCGAGGCGCCGGCGGCGGCGGCCGCTTCCATCACGGCGGCATGGCGGGTGTCGATGGAGATCACAGCCCCCTCGCCTGCCAAGGCCTCGATGACCGGCACGACACGGCGGATTTCCTCATCCGGCGTGACCGGATCGGCACCGGGCCGGGTCGACTCGCCGCCGATGTCCAGAATGTCAGCGCCCTCGGCGATGAAGGCACGGCCACGGGCCACGGCGTCGTCCAGGGCGAAGGCCTCGCCGCCGTCGGAGAAACTGTCGGGGGTGACGTTGATGACGGCCATCAGGCGCGGCCGGTCGAGAGACAGGCCCGCAAACGACCCCGCAAACGACAAGGGCGCCGCAAGCGGCACCCCGTCGCCCGTCGAAACGTTCGTTGTCACGATTCCGGTTGCGGTTCCGGCCCGAAGCCGCCCGGGTTGCCTTTCGGCTTGCGGCCCTTGCCGGCATCCGGAACGGAGGCCCGGCGGCCCGTGCCTTCCGGCGGGGTGGAGCCGCTGTCGTCCTCGCGAGTGATGGCGTCACCGCGCATGGCCTTCTGAACCTCGTCGCCGGTCAGCGTCTCGTATTCGAGAAGGGCCCCAGCCAGGCGATGCAACTCGTCCAGATGCTCAGTCAGGATTTTGCGCGCGGTGGTCTCCGCGTCATCGACCAGACGCCGGACTTCTTCGTCGATCAGCGCCGCCGTGGCATCGGAGATGTGTTTCTGCCGAGCCACGGAATGGCCGAGGAAGACCTCTTCTTCGTTGTCGGCGTAACGCAGACGGCCCAGCTTATCGGAGAACCCGAACTCGGTGACCATGCGCCGGGCCATGCCGGTCGCCTGCTGAATGTCGTTGCCGGCACCGGTGGTGATGTTTTCCTTGCCGAAGATCAGCTCTTCCGCCACACGGCCCCCGAAGGCCATGGCCAACTTCGATTCCAACTGAATTTGCGACTGGCTGAGCACGTCGCGTTCCGGCAGGGACATGGTCACGCCCAGCGCACGGCCGCGCGGGATGATCGTCACCTTATGGATCGGGTCGTGCTTGGGCACCATGATGCCGACGATGGCGTGACCCGCCTCGTGATAGGCGGTCAGGCGCTTTTCTTCCTCGGTCATGACCATGGACCGGCGCTCGGCGCCCATCATGACCTTGTCCTTGGCGTTCTCGAAATCGTTCATGGTGACGACGCGGTGCCCGGCGCGGGCGGCCAGCAAAGCCGCCTCGTTGACCAGGTTGGCGAGGTCGGCGCCCGAGAACCCGGGCGTGCCGCGGGCGATGACCTTGGCGTCCACGTCGGGGGCCAGCGGCACCTTCTTCATGTGAACCTTCAGGATCTTCTCGCGGCCCAGGATATCCGGGTTCGGCACCACGACCTGACGGTCGAAACGGCCGGGGCGCAGAAGCGCCGGGTCGAGAACGTCCGGACGGTTCGTGGCGGCGATCAGGATCACGCCGTCGTTGGCTTCGAAGCCGTCCATTTCGACAAGCAATTGGTTGAGGGTCTGTTCGCGTTCGTCGTTACCGCCGCCCAGGCCGGCACCGCGATGACGGCCGACCGCGTCTATTTCGTCGATGAAGATGATGCAGGGCGCGTTCTTCTTGCCCTGTTCGAACATGTCGCGGACACGCGACGCACCGACGCCGACGAACATTTCGACGAAGTCCGAGCCGGAAATGGTGAAGAACGGCACATTGGCTTCGCCGGCGATGGCGCGGGCCAGCAGCGTCTTACCGGTACCCGGAGGGCCCACGAGCAGACAGCCTTTCGGAATCTTGCCGCCCAGGCGCTGGAATTTCTGCGGGTCTTTCAGGAATTCGACGATTTCCTCAAGCTCCTGCTTGGCTTCGTCGATCCCGGCGACGTCCTCGAAGGTCACGCGGCCGGTCTTTTCGGTCAACAGCTTGGCCTTCGACTTGCCGAAGCCCATGGCCTTGCCGCCGCCCGATTGCATCTGGCGCATGAAGAAAATCCACACCCCGATCAGCAACAGCATGGGGAACCAGGATATCAGGATGCCCCAAAGGGTGGGCGATCCGTCGTCCGTCGGCTTGGCCTTGATCGTCACGCCCTGCTCGCGCAGACGGGTCACCAGGGTGGGATCGTCCGGGGCGTAGGTCGTGAAGTTGCGGCCGTCGCGCAGGTTGCCGGAAATCGACTGGCCCTGAATGACCACGTTGCGAACTTCGCCGCTTTCCACATGGTTGAGGAAGTCGGTGAAGGCCAGCTCGTTCTGCATGGCGCGCTGCGGCGTGCCCTGGAACAGGTTGAACAGCGCAAACACGAGCAGCGCAATGATGACCCAGAGGGCGAAATTCCGGCTGAAATTCAACGCAAAAGTCCTTTTTATTGGTGGACGGGCGCCCCGCAGGCGGCCCCTGCCGCCATGCCGCCGGGAAGCCCGCACGGTCCTATGTCAGAGATAGTACTCCAGATCGCCTAAGCAATACAAAACCCGTTAAAGCCCAGGGTATTTTTTGGCCGAAAACGGATTTTCAGCCCCTCTTCCCGTTTTTCGCCGCCTTCGGGCAGGATATATCCGACCAGATCCTCCCCGGAAAACAGCGCCGGCAGGGTCCGCGCCGCCGCGAGAACAAGCCCCGAGGCCCGCCGCCGGTCCTTCGAAATCTGTCGCCACCCCTCGGCACCCAGCGGCGCCAATCGGCTTCCGGCGGGCAGATCATCCGGAAGGTCGATGCGGAACCGGCCGTCCCAATTCTCAAACCTGCCGGGTCGCGCGGCGACAGATACAGGCAAATCACGGGAGGCCCGGAAAACCCGGAACTTGCCCTGCCTCGCCGCATCGATCCGGCAACGCCCCAGGCTCGCCCCGGCGAAATCCCCATCATCGGACAACCGTTCCGCCAGGCGAGCGGTCCGGCCGCTGGGCGATGAATGATCCGCCCCGCCGACCGTCGCGACGAGCTGCGCCAGAACGTGGTGCCGCGTCGCCGGTTCCAATCCGCCAAACAGGTTCCGGTCCAAAGTCGCCCAGCCCCAGGGCGACAGCGAAACGACCTGCGCCAAGGCGGCGTTGACCCGGGCTTCCGTTTCGGGGCGTTGAGCGGCGGCTTGGGCGTCCTGTCCCGGCACCTCACCCGGTGCCCGTCCTTGCCGCAGGCGCACCCGTTCGAACCGCGGATCAAGGTTGGACGGATCGTCGATCCAGGTAATGCCACGCGCCGCGAGAAAGGATTGCAGCCCCGCGCGCATTTCCCCAAGCAAGGGACGCAGCAAGCGGACCTCCGGAAACTCCAGCACGGCGCTCATACCGGCAAGCCCCAACCCCGGCCCATGATCCCCCGCCGCAACCGCGCGGGCGCGGCGCATGGCTTGGGTCTCCGCCTGATCGTCGGCCTGATGGCCGGTCAATAGGTGGAGCACACCCACCGCGCGGCACCAATCGCGAAGTAGACCATATCGGGCGGCACGGGCCGCCGCCTGTATCCCCGTCGTGGGCTTGACGCCGGTCCAGGCGAGAACGTCGGCTGACATGCCCAGGTCCTGAAGACGCGATGCGACGATCCCGGCTTCCCCGCCGGATTCCGCGCGCAGACCATGATCGACGATCAAGGCCGTGACCCGCCCGCCCCGCGCGGCCGCCCAGTCCCGGACAAGCAGCGCCAGCGCCATGCTGTCCGGCCCGCCGGAGACGGCGACGGCCAAATGCGGCGACCGTTCGAAGGGCCCGAAAGCGGCCATTGCCGCCGTAAAGCGACTGACCGGATCGCAAGCCGGGGCGTCAGAAGCGATGGTTGGTTTCGGGTGCGCCGTCATGGCGGCCCCCTTTTCAGGGAAGATCGGCCCCGAAGGCCCGGTCTATTGCTTGCAGTTCATCTGCCGCTGCTGGCGAACGGCCGTGCGTTTCAGCGAGCTGTTGGCCTGCGGGAAATCGATGAAAAGCTTGTCGATGGCGGCGCAGGCTTCCTTGTTCTGGCCCAATTGGCCGAGCGACATGGCCAGTTTCAACAGGCTGTCCGGCGCCTTGCCGCCCTTGGGGTCTTTCTCATACCCCTGGAGGAAGACCTCGGCCGCCTTGACGTATTCGGCCCGGGCGTAATGGGTTTCGCCCAGCCAGTAGCGGGCGTTGCCGGAAAGGTCGCCGCCGTCGTGCTTGGCGAGGAATTCCTTGAAGGCGACCTCGGCGGTGTCGAACTGATGCTTGCGCAGCAGACCGAAAGCGAACTGGTATTGTTCCTGCGGCGTGCCGTCGGGCAGAACCGGGCCGGTCGGCGCCGCGGGCACGGATGCGGTCTGTGCCTGCGGGGCGGTGCGGCTGACCGCGGCGGGCGACGGCGCGGCTGTCGCCTGTGGCTGGGTCTGAGGGGCCGGCTGCATGGGGGCGGCCTCGACCGGACCGCCGACACTCGAACCGGCGGTCTGCGCGGCGGTGCCGTCCTTCTTCACCCTGTCGGCCTCGATCGTGCCGAGCGAACGCGGTGCCTCGCCGACGATGCGGACATCGGCCGGACCCGGTGCGGCATTGGCCTGCGGCGCTTCGCCGCCTTGACCTTGCGGCGCCATGGCCGACGGGCCTGCGGGCCGCCCGCCCTTCTCCAGGCCGGACAGGCGGAAATCGACGTCGGCGACAAGGCGATCGACCCGCGAGGTCAGTTGTTCGACGGTGAAGGTCAGTTGTTCGATCCGGCCAGTGACGTCGCGCAATTCCGTTTCCAGGGTGTCCAGACGAACGCCGATCCGTGCGACGGCGTTTTCCGGCAACTTCGGCGTCGCCTGAGCGGGTTGGGCGGCGGCGGGAACTTCCGCCGCCGGGACCGACGACGGACCGCGCACGACCATCTTGGACAGGGTCTGGATATCCCGCTCCAGCCGCTCCAAGCGCTGCGACAAGGCTTGGCCGTCTTGAGCCTGCGCCGCCGGAACGACGGCAAGGATCGGAAGACTGACGGCGGCGGCGAGAACGGTCTGGAAGATCAGGCGCATGGGGACTCGACGATGGTTATCAGTTGGCATTGTCCAAAGGGCCGAAATCGACCCCGCGAAAACGGGGCGGCCGCCCATTGGGACGAGGGTCTTGATCCCAGGAATTTTAGGCAAAACTAAGGCGCTTGCCCATCCCGCATTGCGCGGCCGGACAAGCGCCCTAGAAACTTTAGGCAGCCGTCAGTGGATCAGGAGCCGGGGCCGGTGACGATGGTCACCGCACGACGGTTCTGAGCCCAGGCGGCTTCGTCGGAGCCGAGCGCAACCGGGCGCTCTTCACCGTAGGAAACGGTTTTGATCCGCTTGGCGTCGATACCCAGATAGATCAGGTATTCCTTCACCGCATTGGCGCGGCGCTCGCCGAGAGCAAGGTTGTATTCCCGAGTACCCCGTTCGTCGGCGTGGCCTTCGACGGTCACGGTGACGGAGCTGAATTTCTTGAGCCAGGCAGCCTGACGATCAAGGACCTTCTTCTGATCCGGTTCGACATCGAAGCGGTCGAACGAGAAGAAGACGCGGTCGCCGACGTCGACGACGAACTGATCCTTCAGCGGCAGCGGCTCGGCCGCCGGCAGCGGGGTAACGCCCGCGCCACCGGAACCGGAGGCGCCGGCGCCCGATTCAGACGTTGATTCGCAGGCCGTGACGGCCAGGGCCAGAGCGGCGACCATTCCGATAACTTTAAAGCGCATGTAATCCCCCACATATCGGGTTTTAGTGCATCGCGAAGCCACCGATGGAGAAGGTGGCGGAAACTGCTGGGCCTAAAAAGGCCTTTCAACGTGTTGTCTTAGCGGTTAAGCGTTCTGATTCCAAGTACTTTTTAAGAACAGACCGGTATTGTGCGGAAGCGAAATCGCCCCCGCGCGAGGCCCCTGCCCGGTGCCGAGGCACCGCCCGGCGGGGCTTACGGGATCAACGGCGACCAGGCCGGGTCCGACGCATCCATGGGCGTCGGAATTTCCCGCTCGTTATGGCCGGTCAGGTCGATGGACCAGAGTTTCGAAGCCCCGCCACTGCCGTCTTTTGCCGTCCGCCCCTTGCGGTAGAAGATCAGCACACGTCCGTTCGGCGACCAGGTCGGGCCTTCGATCTTGAAGTCCTCGGCCAGCAGGCGTTCGCCCGATCCGTCGGGCTTCATCACGCCGATGAAGAAGCGCCCGCCGGACAGCTTGGTGAAGGCGATCAAATCGCCGCGCGGCGACCACACGGGCGTCGCGTAGCGGCCGTTGCCGAAGGAAATCCGGCGCACGTTCTTGCCCCGGTTGTCCATGACATAGAGCTGCTGGCTGCCGCCGCGGTCCGAGTTGAAGACGACCTGATTGGCGTCCGGCGCAAAGCTGGGCGACGTGTCGATGGCGGAGTGGAAGGTGAGCTGGCGCACGACCCGCGTGCGCAGATCCATCACGTAGATTTCCGAATTGCCGTCCTTGGCCATCGACATGATGATTTTCTTGCCGTCCGGCGAGAACCGGGGGGCGAAGGTCATGCCCGGGAAATCGCCCAGGACTTCCTGGCGGCCCGTGTCGATGTTGAAGATGTAGACGCGCGGATTGTTGCGGAAATAGGACATGTAGGTGATTTCCTGCAACGTCGGCGAGAATCGGGGCGTCAGCACCAGGGTCGTGCCGTCGGTCAGGAAGCGATGATTTTCGCCGTCCTGATCCATGATCGCCAAGCGCTTTCCGAACGGGTTCAGCTTGTTGCGCCCGACGCCCTTCGCGTCCTTCGGCTGTTCCGAAACATAGACGATGCGGGTGTCGAAATAGCCGTCCTCACCCGTGATCCGTTTATAGATGGCATCGGAAATGATATGCGCCACGCGACGCCAGTTGTCCGGCACCGTGAAATAGGCGAGGCCGATCATCTGCTGTTCCGAGAACACGTCCCACAGACGGAATTCGACACGAAGCCGTCCGTCGGAAACGACCTCCGTCCGCCCCTGCACCAGGGCCTGAGCGTTGATCACACGCCAATCGCCGAACCGGGGCAGCGCGTTGAGCGCGCCCGCCGACTGGATGAAGGCCTTGCGGTCGATCGGCTTGAACAGGCCGGAGCGTTCCAGGTTCGCGGCGATGACGCCGGCGATATCCTGTCCCGCGCGGGATGCCGTGGCCGATTGACCGACGAAGTCGGTGACGGCGATGGGCAGCGGTTCCACGTTGCCGCGCGTGATATCGATGGTGATTTCGGCGCGGGCGGTCCGCATCTCGCCCAACAAGGCGACGACGGCCAGCAACGCAACCAGGGGAGCTAAGGTCTTAAGGGTAAATTTCTCGGGCATATACATGGCTCTAATGGTCATCACAGCATCCCGCTCGGGTCAAACACGAACTTCAGATCACGCCAGACATGGTACTTTTCCGGCGGCAGGTCGAACTTGTTGCACCGGGGGTCCTTGACCGCCCGGCGCGCGGCTTCGGCGGCGACCTGAAAATACCGGTCGGAGAACATGCGTGCCCCGTCCGCGATCGCGACCTCGTTCACCATCCCGTCCGGATTGACGGTCAGGTTCAATTCGACCTTCAATTTTTCGGCCCCGGGCGCGCCGTATGGCGGCGACCAGCATTTCGAGACCTGATTGCGGATCATCGTCCGCCATTTGTCGATTTCAAGCTGCGACACCTTCTTGGTCGGGTCGTACTTGATCGAATTGGAATTGTTCTGCAACGCCGCGCGGATCCGCGCCATCGTGTCGTCCTTCGGCGCGTCCGGCTTTTTCTTCTCGGGCGTGTCGTCGGGCTTGGGTTTCGGCTGCGGCGCCTGCTTGATCTTCTCCAAAGTCTTCAGCACCGATGCCGTATCGAAGGCCGGCTTCTTGTCCGCCTTCTTCTGCGGACGTTCCGGCTTCTTCGGCACCTTGACCTGCGCCAATTGGGGCTTCGGCGGCTCGGGCTTCTTTTCCGGTTCCGGCTTTTCCACCTTTTCCGGCTCGGGCTCGGGCGCCGGTTCCGGTTCCGCCTTGGGCAGGGGCTCCGGTTCGGGCTCGGGCCGCGGCGGCAGGGCCGCGATGTCCTGCTGCGGCGGCGACGGTTTGGGGGGCTCTGGCTTCGGCGGGGCCGGTTTCGGCGGTTCGGCCTTGACCTCTTTCGGGGTTTCCTTGGGCGGCTCGGGCTTGGCCTGTTCCTTGGGCGTCTGCTGCACCGGCATGGGCGGGGCGTTGCGCATTTCGTCGACATCGACGATTTCGACGAAGACCGGCTGCTCGTCGATCAACGGGTCCGGACGGTGCAACGGCAGGCCCAACCAGGCGGCCAGAACGACGCCCGTGTGCAGGACAGCGGATGTGATGATGGCGGTCCGCAAGGGCGCCGCTTACTTCTGAGCCGACGGGCGCTTCTGCGCCTTGCCCGGCTCTTGCGCGATCAAGGCCACGCGCCGGTACCCCGCCGCGTTGATCCGCCCCATGACAGACATGACCCGTCCGTAGTTGATCGCTTTATCTCCTCTGACGAAGATCCGGACATCCGGATTGGTGCCGGTGATAGCGTTCAATCTTGGCACCAATGTGTCCAAGTCGACGGGGGTGTCCTGGATATAAATCTGCCCACCTGCGTCGACACTGACGGCCAGCGGCTCGTCGGCGCCGGAAACGGCGCCCGCCTTGGTTTCCGGAAGGTCCACCTGAACCCCGACGGTCAGCAGGGGGGCGGTGACCATGAAGATGATCAGCAGCACCAGCATCACGTCGACGAAGGGCGTGACGTTGATCTCGCTCATCATCGCGCGGCCCCTGCGGCGCCCGCGCGATGCGCGTTGGATGGTGACGGCCACGGCTGCGCCCCCTTCTCTCTAGGTATCCAACTCGCGCGACAGGATCGCCGAGAACTCGCCCGAGAAGTTTTCGAGCCGCCCGGCATAACGATCCAGATCGCGGGAGAATTTGTTGTAGGCGATGACCGCCGGAATGGCCGCGAGCAGGCCCAGCGCCGTGGCGAACAGCGCCTCGGCGATGCCCGGCGCCACGACGGCGAGCGAGGTATTCTTGGAAATGGCGATCGACTGGAACGAATTCATGATGCCCCAGACCGTGCCGAACAGGCCGACGAAGGGGGCCGTGCCGCCGGTCGTGGCGAGGAAGGTGAGGTAACGCTCTGCGCGGTCCATTTCCCGGTCGGCGGTGATCTGCATCACCCGTTCGATCCGCTGCGCCAGCGAGGCCGACCCACCGCCGCCGCCGTTCGGCGTGGCGCGCCGCCATTCCCGCATGGCGGCGGCGAACACGGCGGACATGGGATCGGACGGGCGGCTGCCGATCTTGTCGTAAAGACTGTCCAGGGAATCGCCGGACCAGAACCGGTCCTCGAACTTGTCCGACCGCTTGTTGAGGCGGCGCAGTGAAATCATCTTTTCGAAAATGATCGCCCAGGACCAGATCGAGGCCGCGAACAACATCAGGATCACGGTTTTCACGACCAGGTCGGCCTTCATGAACAAGGACACGACCGAGAAATCCAGGTTCGTCGACCCCGCCAGGGCCATCGCTTCAACGGCTTGATTTTCCATTTGTCTTCGTCTTCGTCCCAGTCTTCATTCGTTCCAGGCTCATCCCGCGCCGCCTTGCGCGCAGATCAGCCATCCGTTCCCGTACCGGCCGCGTCGCCGGCGAATTCGATCAACGCACCCCGCACTTCGGGCGGTAGGCGCACCGGCCGTCCGACCGTGTTGATGCAGGCGAGCGTCACCGCCATCCGCACCAGATCGGCGCCGTCACAGCGCACGACCTGTTCCATCTCCACCGTCGCACCATGCACGGCCCGAACCCGGGTCGCGACGGTCAGCAGATCGTCCAGCCGCGCCGGTTTCATATAGTCCGCCGTCACCCGGCGGACAGCGATGGCGACGCCCTTCTGCGCCAAAATCGCCGAATTTTCAAACCCCAGGTCGCGCAGAAGTTCGCTGCGCGCCCGTTCCGCATACTTCAGATAATTGGCGTAATAGACGATCCCGCCCGTATCCGTGTCCTCGTAATAGACCCTGATGGCAGTTTCATGGCAGGGCGCGTCGATGGCTCCGGTCACGCCCCGTCCTCCGCGTCCGCGTCCTGGGACGCCGCCAGAAGGTCCATCTGCGGCCCGCCCGGCGGCAGGTCCAGACCCAGATGACGGAAGGTTTCCGGCGTCACCGCGCGGCCGCGCGGCGTGCGCATCAGAAGGCCTTGTTGGATCAGATAAGGCTCGATCACTTCTTCGATGGTGTCGCGCTGTTC
>NZRL01000155.1 GCA_002696205.1 Rhodospirillaceae bacterium
GCGGCCGTTTCCGGCGCAGGCGTCGCATCCGGCGTTTCGGCAGCCGGTTCGGTTTCCGTGACCGCGGCGGTCGGCGCCATGGCGGTCACCTCGGACGCACCGGAGGCCGGCGCGTCGGATGAGGTCGTATCGGTAGGGGCCGTATCGGGCGAGGTCGCGACAATCGACGGGGCATCGGTCGCAGGCGCGTTCGTCGCAGGCTCCGTCGCCGTGTCGGCGATTTCAGGCTCGGCCATTTTGGGCTTGGGCGTCGTCACCGGCGTCGGCTCCACCGCTTCTACCGGTTTGTCGGCGGCGACGGCCTGGCTGCGGTCCGGCTCGGTGGGGCTGCCCCCGCCGGAGACCATGTCCGCCAGGCGCTGCGGCACCGGCTCGATCCAGTTCTTGAAGAAATCGTTGTCGACGGTCGATGAATACCAACCGCCGTAGGCGATGACGCCGATCAGCACGCCGAGGAAGACCACGGCCCCCCGAGGAATGCCCGATTCGGACATCGGCGACGGGAATACCAGTTCGGCCTTGGGCGGGCGGCCCGGCTGCAGGGTGTTTTCTTCCTTGAAGCGGCGCACGACCTCGTCGGAATCGAGGCCCAGATAATCGGCATAGGCGCGAATGAAGCCGACCGCATAGGTCGTACCCGGCAGTTCGTCGAACCGTCCGCCCTCGATCGCTTCCAGATGACGGCGGCGGATACGCAAGGACTGCGCGATATCCTCCAGCTCCTCGCCGCAACGCAGACGCGATGCGCGCAGGAGGCTGCCGGTGCCGGTCTTGCGTTCAGCCTCGTCGCCGATGGGCGTGGTTCTGGAAATGGGATCGTGGTTCACGTTCACTTCGCCCCTATACCCCGAACAAATCCCCCGAGTCCCCCAGGCCGGCGACCCCACGTCGGGCCCCGGCGTCCGGGTGGCCGCAGCAAAAAATCCCCCCGGACTTCCGGCAACGGCGCGTTTTCAAGAGCGATTCGTTTCGTCTTAATTCCGCAGGCCAAATAATCCCATGAAAAGTCATGTAGATTCAAGAAGAAAACCGGCTGCCTTAAACCATTACACCATGATCTGCCGCAAACGACCTTAATTTCTCCCGCAAGGAGTGGTCCGGCGATTGGCCGAGCCCGGCGAGATAGCTTTCCAAAGCCCCCGCATCCAGCGACCGGACCATCGCCTTGACCGGCCCGACGGAGGGTGCGGACATGGAAAGATTGCGGAATCCCAAGCCGATAAGGGTCATCGCCGCCAGCGGCTCCCCGGCCATTTCGCCGCACAGGCTGAGTTCCGTATCATTCTCGCGGCAGGCCGCCGCGACCTGGCCCAGGAAATTCACGACCGCCGGCGCCAGGTCGTCGTAACGGGCCGCGACCTGGGGGTTGCCACGGTCGGCGGCGAACAGGAACTGAAGCATGTCGTTGGAGCCGACGGAGATGAAATCGACCCGCTTGGTCAGCGCCGCCATCTGGAAGATCAGACCCGGCACCTCGAGCATCACCCCCGCCTTGACCGCCGAGGGCAGCAACCGGCCGCGCCTGCGCGCGCGGGTCATTTCGGCATCCAGCAGCTTCTTGGCGGCATCGAATTCGGCGACCTCGGTGACCATCGGGAACATGACGCGCAGCGTCTTGCCCGCGGCCGCCCGGATCAAGGAACGCAACTGATCGCGCATCAACGCCGGCCGGTCGAGCGAGACGCGGATCGCCCGCCAACCCATGGCGGGGTTTTCCTCGTCGCCGTCGATATCCCAATAAGGCAGCACCTTGTCGCCGCCGGCGTCCAGGGTGCGGAAAGTCACGGGCCGGTCGCCGGCGCGCTCGTAGACGGTCTTGTAGATTTCTTCCTGGCGGTCGACGGTCGGCGTTTCGGATTCGACCATGAACGGGATTTCCGTTCGGAACAGGCCGATGCCCCCCGCCCCCGTGTCGTCCAGATGCATGAGATCGACGCGCAGCCCGGCGTTGAGCAGCAAGTTCACCGTCACGCCGTCCTTGGTGACGGCGGGCAGATCCTTCAATTCGGCATATTGCGCGCGTTGTTCGGCACGCAGGCGCAGGCTGTCCTCGAAAGTCACCCGGATATCGTCGCCGGGACGCAGGTAGACCTGACCGTGGTCGCCGTCGACGATCAGCGGATCGCCTTCTTCGACCCGGTCCAGGATATTGTCCATGCGCCCGACCACGGGCAGATCCAGCGCCCGCGCGACGATGGCAACATGAGCATTGGGCGAGCCTTCGGCCAGAACCAGGCCGCGCAGGCGGTCGGGGTCGTAATCCAGCAACTGCGCCGGGCCCATGTTGCGGGCGATCAGGATCGCGTTGTCGGGCATCTCGCGCGGCCCCGGTTCCGCCCCCAACAAATGCTGGGTCAGGCGGTAGCCCAAGTCGTCCAGATCATGGGCGCGTTCGCGCAGGTAGGGATCGTCGATCCCGGCCATGCGGGCACGCAGGTCGTTCTGCACGCGCTGCACGGCGGCTTCGGCGGACAGCCCGGAGTCGATGGCGTCCTCGATGCGCGCCAGCCAGCCCGCGTCCTGGGCGATCAGGCGGTAGGTCTCCAGGATATCCCGGTGTTCGCCGCCCTTGGCCATGTTGTCGGATGCCAACATGTCGTCGAGGGCGCCATGCATGGCCTTGAAGGCCTCGTGCAGGCGGTCGCGTTCCGCCCCGGGATCGTCGGCGACGATGGTTTCGATGAACAGATGCGAGCGGTGCAGGACCGCCGTGCCGATGCCGATGCCGCCGTTGAGTTTCAGGCCCTCGATACGCAGCGGCTTCAGCGCGATCCCATCGACCGGCAGCAGTTCATCCGCCGAGACCAGATCGCCCCCCGCGACCAGTTCGGCGAGCACCATGGCGACGGTCTGCAGGGTTTCGACTTCTTCGTCTTCGTAGGCCCGGCGGGTCCGGTTCTGCACGGCGACGACGCCGGTCACCCGGCCGCCGCGCAGGATCGGCACGCCCATCAGGGAATGGAACAGTTCTTCCCCGGTTTCCGGCCGGTAGGCGAAGCTGGGATGGGTCTGCGCGTCTTCCAGCGCGAAGGGCAACGCATGGGCGGCGATCTCGCCGACCAGGCCTTCGCCGATCCGCAGGCGCGTCTTGTGCACGGCGTCCTTGCGCAGGCCCTGCGTGGCGAACAGCTCCAACACGTCACCGGCCCGGCGCAGATAGATCGAGCAGACTTCCGCGACCATTTCCAAGGCGATGATACGAACGATCTGATCCAACCGTTCCTGGGCCGTCGCCGCCGAGGCCATGACCTGGCGGACCTTGCCCAGCATCCGCCGGGGGACGGGCGAAATCACCCCACGGCGCGGCGCCCCTCGGTCGCCGCCGGACTTGCCTTTCGGCTTGTCCTTTGACGGATCCGGGGACACGCCGGCGGTGGACTGACTGGGTCCCGCCTTGGCGTCCGTATCCTTGGGTTTCGACGTGTCGTTCACTGAATAAAGGGCCCCCGCCCCCGGTCTGCACGCGCGGCAATAACCGGGTTTGCTCCCCCCGGCATCGCTTACATATAGGATCGAACCGTTAAGAAGACGACCGCCCTGTCGTCTCAATTTCATTACCCGGTCCGAATTCCCGGGCCACCGTCCGTCCGGCGGCCCGCTTGGTCACCACGATTTTCGCGGCGCGGCCTTGGCGGCCCGGGTGATGGTCGCGGGTCTAGTCCGCGTCCAGCCCGTAGGCCGTATGCAGCGCGCGCACCGCCAGTTCCGTGTATTCCTCGGCGACCAGAACGCTGACCTTGATCTCCGACGTGGAAATCACCTGGATGTTGATGCCCTTATCCGCCAACGTCTTGAACATGGTCTGGGCGACCCCGGTGTGCGAACGCATGCCGACACCGATGATCGAAATCTTCACCACGCCGTCGTTGGCAATCACGGACTGGTAGCCGATCTCGTCCTTGTTGGCCTCGATGATCGACTTGGTGCGTTCCAGATCGGACTTCGCCACCGTAAAGGTCATGTCCGTCGCCTGGTCGTCGGCGGAGACGTTCTGCACGATCATGTCGACGTTGACGCTGGCGTCGGCCAGGGGGCCGAAGATGCCGGCCGCCACGCCGGGCCGGTCGGCGACGCGGACCAGGGTGATCTTGGCCTCGTCCCGGGAGTAGGCGATTCCGCTGACGATTTGCTTTTCCACGATTTCTTCCTCGTTCACGACCAGGGTACCGCGATCGGGCGTGAAGCTCGACCGCACTTCCGTGCGCACCCCATGGTTCATGGCCATTTCGACGGCGCGGGTCTGCAGGACCTTCGCACCCTGAGAGGCCATCTCCAGCATTTCTTCGTAAGTGATCTTGTCCAGCTTGCGGGCTTTGGAAACGATCCGGGGATCGCAGGTATAGACCCCGTCGACGTCCGTATAGATGTCGCAGCGATGCGCCTTGAGCGCCGCCGCCAAAGCCACCGCCGAAGTGTCCGATCCGCCACGGCCCAGCGTCGTCACCCGGCCGTCATCGGCGACGCCCTGAAACCCGGGCACCACCACGACCTCGCCCTGTTCCAGGCGCGGCAGGATGTTGTCGGTGTCGATACTGGCGATGCGCGCCTTGGCATGGACGTTGTCGGTCCGGATGGGGATCTGCCAGCCCTGCCAGGAGCGCGCCGGAACGCCGATGGTCTGCAGTTCCAGGGCCAGCAGGCCTGACGTCACCTGTTCGCCGGACGACACGACGACATCGTATTCCCGCGCGTCGTACAGTTTCGAGACCGCATCGACATAGCCGACCAGCTGATTGGTCACGCCGGCCATGGCCGAAACGACCACGGCGACCTGATTGCCCGCATCGACCTCGGTCTTGACCCGCTGGGCGACCGCCTTGATGCGGTCGATGTCGGCCACCGAGGTGCCGCCGAATTTCTGCACGATCAACGCCATGGAACCGGTTCGTCTCCGTCCCTTGAAAAATGCCCGAAAACCTGTTGCTTTCGCCGCTGTGACTTGCCCTTGTCCATTGGGCGGCGCCTTCTTACTCTTAAACCGCCCGGCGGGCAAGGTGCCCGCCCGTGAATAATCAATCCGGGCAAGGCATTCGCCCCTCTTTTTACGCCAAAGGCCGACCATGACCGCAGCCACCGCCTCCGCCGATCCTTCGGCCGCAACCCCGCAGGCCGCCGCGCCGCGCACGACGCTGGACCAGGACGAAGTCGCCCGATTTCAGGCGATCGCCGACGAATGGTGGGACCCCAAGGGAAAATTCCGGCCGCTGCACCGGATCAACCCGGTCCGCATCGCCTATATCCGCGACCGCGCCTGCGCGCATTTCGGCCTGGACGCATCGGCGGACAGGCCGCTCGCGGGGTTGACGTTGCTCGATATCGGATGCGGCGGCGGCCTGTTGGCGGAACCGTTGGCCCGCCTGGGCGCCAGAGTTACGGCCATCGACGCGGGTGAAAAGAACGTTGCGGTCGCGCGCCTGCACGCCGAACAGGCAGGATTGGAAATCGACTACCGGCATGTCTTGCCCGAGGACATGGCCGGGCTGGGGCAGCCCTTCGACATCGTCCTTAACATGGAGGTCGTCGAGCATGTTGCCGACCTGGACGCCTTCCTGGGGGCCTCGGCGGATCTCATCCGGCCCGGCGGCTGTACCGTGGTGACGACACTGAACCGCACGCTCAAATCCCTCGCCATGGCCAAGATCGGCGCGGAATACATCCTGCGCTGGCTGCCCGTCGGCACCCATGACTGGCGCAAGTTCGTGCGCCCGTCGGAACTGGTCCGGGGCCTCGCCGCGCATGACGTTTCCGTCACCCGCCTGGACGGCATGATGTTCAACCCGTTCAACGACAGCTGGCGCCTGGACGACCGGGACCTTGCCGTGAACTACCTGGCCTTCGGCGTGAAGAACGCCTGATCCACCCCCTCTCTCGAAACACGATTGTCACATGGCCCCGTTACGATAACGGGGTCGGCGCAATTCCGGTGCCGGATGGATGGGGCCTGGAATGACCGAACTGGCGGCCGTAAAGAGCCTGCGCTTTCGCTATGTCCTGGGACTGAGCGCGATCGCCCTGTTGGTGACGGCCTCGTTCTTCACGATGCATGTCATCATCGCCAAACAGGCGGGTTATTCGCATCTGATCTTCGTTGCCGGCGGCCAAAACGGTCAGGCCAACCGCATCGCCCATTTCGCCGGGCAAATGATCCTGGCCCAGGACGAAGACGAATACGCCGTTTCGCGCGCGCAGTTGGGCCGCGCGGTCAACGCCATGAAACGCGCCCATCTCCGGCTTCTGACCGGCGACCGGGACGGCGGCATTCCCCAGGTCATGACCAAGGATCTGGAAATCATCTATTTCGATTCCGCCGTGGGCCTAGACCTCGCGGTCAACCGGTTCCTCGGCCATGCGCGGGATATCTACGCCCTGGACTACGGTGACCTGACACTCAATACGCCAGCGTACGTCTACCTGATCAATTACGGCCCGCATGTTCTGGAGCCGATGCTGAATTCGGCGGTGGAGGCGTACGAGACGTTTTCCCGCGATGCCATCGCGCGGATTGAACGGGTCGAGACCATGCTCTGGCTGCTCGCCCTGGCGGCGCTCGTTCTGGAAGCCTTTTTCATCTATCGGCCATTGGAATCGACCGTCCGTTCCACGGTTCAGCAACTCAAGAACAAGAACGACGAATTGCAGCGAACCATCGACGAGATCGCCCTGGCGCAGGCCGATACGGAACGGCAAAAAAACCTGGCCGAACGCGCCAACCGGGCGAAAACCGAGTTCCTGTCCAACATGAGCCACGAGTTGCGCACGCCGCTCAACGCGATCATCGGCTTTTCCGGATCGCTGAAATCCGGCGTCTACGGCCCGATGGCCAACGTGCGGCAGGAGGAATGCCTGCGCGACATCAATGCCTCGGGAAGCCATCTGCTGTCCCTGATCAACGATATTCTCGACATCTCCGCCGCCGAGGCCCGCCGCCTGCAATTGGAAGAACGCGAGATCGACCTGGGCCGTCTGGTCGCCGACACGCTGCGCATGGTCGATGCCGATATCAATCGCAAAGGCATCCAATTGAACGCCCGGGCGGAACCCGGGCTTCCGGCGCTCCACGCCGACGAGCGTCGGATCAAACAAATCCTCCTCAACCTGCTGTCGAACGCGGTGAAGTTCACCGGATCGGGCGGCACCGTCGATATCGAAGCCGGCCTGTTGGACAATGGCGCGCTGCGGATCGTCATTTCGGACACCGGCATCGGCATGGACGACCGCGAACTGGAAATCGCGTTGTCCCGGTTCGGCCAGGTCGGCAACCATATGACCCGCGACCATCAGGGCACCGGCCTGGGCCTGCCGCTTGCCGTCGAACTGGCGAAAATCCATGGGGCATCGGTCCATGTGACAAGCGAGAAGAACGCCGGGACGCGGGTTGCGGTCGACTTTCCCAAAACCCGGGTTGTCGAAGGCGGTCGAATTCTGGCGGCGCGCCGGACCGAACGGCAAAAGGCGACGGCTTAGGGCCTTTCATATCGCCCTCGAAGGGCTCAGCTACCCCTCACGCTTCTCAAACCGTCGATTTGTCCCCTATCATCGCCCGCATCAAAACAGCCGGCCGCCAAAGGCCGCGACACGACAGGAGACATCAAGACCATGAACCTCGGTTACATCGGATTAGGCATGATGGGCGGGCCGCTGGCGCGGCGCATCGTTCGTGAACATAAATTGCGGGTCTACGACCTCAGCCCGGACGCCACCGCGGCCCTCGTCGCCGACGGCGCGCAACCGGCACAGGACCTCACCTCATTGGCCCGGGAAAGCGATATCGTGATGACCTGCCTGCCGACCTCGGGCCATGTCCGCGAGGCGATCTTCGGCGACGGCGGCCTGATCGAAGGGCTGGAGCCCGGCAACCTGATCGTCGATCAGACGACGGGCGATCCGACGGAAACCAAGGCCATGGCGGCGGAGCTTGCCGAACGCGGCATCGACATGATCGACGCGCCCGTATCCGGCGGCCCCGGCGGCGCCGACGCGGGGACCATCGCGATCATGATCGGCGGCCCGGAACATCTATATGAAAAAGCCCGCACCTATCTGCAGGCGATCAGCCCCAACATCTTTCACTGCGGCGACATCGGCGCCGGGCATACGATGAAGCTGATCAACAACGTGACCGCCGCCTCCATCCGCATCGCGACCTACGAAGGCGTCGCCATGGGGATCAAGAACGGGCTGACCCTGGACAAGATGATCGAGGTTCTCGACAAAAGCTCGGCGCAAAGTTCAGCGACCAAGATCACCCTGCCGCGCATGCGCGACGGCCTGCCGGGGACCTTCGCCCTGGAGCTTCTGTTCAAGGACGTGCGTCTGGCCTGTCAGCTGGGCATCGATAGCGGCGCGCCGCTGATGTATTCCGGGCTGACCCGCGAGGTCCTGCAGACCGCCCGTCAGATGCTCGGCCCCGACGCGTTCAGCGACGACGCCATCAAGGTCATCGAACGCAACGCAGGTGTGGAGGTGATCGGTTAAGGGCTAGTTGTCGCGCCGCTGGCCACGGCCGGGAAGGCGGATGAAATCGATGCCTTCTTCTTCCAACTCATGGGCTTCGTCATCCGTCGCCTCGCCATAAATGCCCCGTTCCTCGGCATCGCCGTAATGGATGGCGCGGGCTTCATCTGCGAACTGATCGCCGACGTATTCGCAGTCCTGTTCGACGTCGTCACGCAGTTTGCCGACGGCGGACAGGATGCGGCGCGCGACTTCGTGGGCTTTGGCCTCTGCGAATTTATCGGAATTGGCCGATGACGCGATGCCGGGGGCCATGACCGCCTTGGTCACATCCACGTCGCCGCAATGGGGACAGGAGACCTGTTGGCGTTTGACTTGGCCGTCGTAGGCGGCGCTGTCTCGGAACCAGGCTTCGAATTCGTGGTCCTGGCTGCAGATCAGGCGGTATCGAATCATCGTTCGAACTCTTTCCGTGCGACCGGGCCCATGACTGAAAAAAACCGGGTATCAGGGATTTATTCAGGCCCGAAGGCGCCAGTTATAGGCGTTTTAACCCGTGAAACATAGTATGAAACGTTTAACAAAAGCCGAATCGGCCCCACGACGAAACCGACCAGGGAACGCCATATGACCCCGCCGCCCACCGATCCCGGCACCACCGCCAAGCCGGACCTGCATCACCATCAGAAGCTCGCCGCGCCGTCGTCCTGGATCACGCGTTTCGCGCCCTTGGTCCCGCGCGGCGGGGCCAGCCACGGTCGGGTGTTGGACCTGGCCGCCGGCGGCGGCCGTCATGCCCGCTATTTCCTGGGCCAGGGCCATCCAGTGACGGCGGCGGACCGGGACGTGTCGGCGATGGCCGATCTGGCGGAGGAAGATAATGCCGAGGTCACGGAGATCGACTTGGAGGACGGCAAGGACTGGCCCTTCAAGCGGGCCGGCTTCGCCGCCATCGTCGTCAGCAACTATCTCTACCGGCCGCATTTCGACGGCCTGATCGCGTCGTTGGAACCAGCCGGCGTGCTGTTGTACGAAACCTTCGCGCGGGGCAACGAGGTCTTCGGCCGACCGCGCAATCCGGACCATCTACTCGCCGGCGAAGAGCTTCTCGATCTCGCGCGCGGCCGGTTGCAGATCGTCGCCTATGAGCACGGCATCATCGGCGAGAACCCACCCGGCGTGAAACAACGCCTCTGCGCCGTCAACGACCTGGACCTGACGATCCGCGAGGACGGCGAACCCGGGCCACATCCCCTCGCCCCGGAACCCCATTTGCCCCCCGACCCGGACGGCGAGGATGAGACATGCTGATCCTGAAACCGAACTGCGAATGCTGCGACAAGGACCTTCCGCCGGACGCCCCGGACGCGATGATCTGTTCCTTCGAATGCACATTCTGCCGGACCTGTGTCGAGGACGTCCTCCACAACGTCTGCCCCAACTGCGGTGGTGGGTTCGAAGCACGGCCCGTGCGGCCCCGGTCGGAACACCGCCCCGGCGTCAGCCTGACCCAACGCCCGCCTTCGGACGAACGCAAGCATCTGAAATACAGCCGCGCCGAAGTCGCCGATTTCGCCGACATGGTGAAGGACATCCCGCCGGGCGAACGCTAGCGCCCGAAATTCTCAAGATAGCTTTGCAGCATCTCCGCGAAGGCAGCCTCCCGTTCCCCGCGCGGGCGGGCGGCCGGAAACAGTACCTTCAACTCATAGGTCACGGCGGGACGGAACGGCCGGAGGACAACGCCGCGCCCGGCATGGGCTCGGGCCGTCAACGGATCCAGTACGCCGATCCCCGCGCCTTCGGCGATCAACGGACAGAGCGAGGCCGAAAACGACGATTCGAAAACGACGTTGGAGGTGATTCGTGCCGCCTCCATCTGCGCCGTGAACTGTTGCTGCAGATGGCTGTAATCAGAGAGGACAAGCAACGGCAGACCGTCCAGGTCCGTCGCCGTCACGCTGTCTTTCGCGGCGAGCGGATGGCCTTCGGGCAGGACACAGACGGCCTCATGGGCGGGCAGCGCCTGAGTCACGACGCCGGGTGCATCGGGCGCCACGACGGCGACGCCCAGGTCGCATTGCTGCATGGCGACCAGGTCGAGGATTTCCGGCGACGTGCCGGTCTTCAGGGACAGCGCCACGCCCGGCCAGGCGATCTGAAATTGACGGATCACCGCCGGCAGGCAGAAAAACGACGGTGCCACCGAGGCGGCGATGCGCAATGCGCCTTCGCGCCGATGGCGCAGTTCGGCGGCGGCGCGGGCGACCCGGTCGAGACCGTGGAAACTGCGTTCGACCTCGCGGATCAAGGCAACCGCGTCGGGCGTCGCGATGACCCGCCCGCCCGCGCGCTCGAACAACGGCAATCCTGTCTCGGCCTCCAGATCGCGGATCAGACGACTGACCGCGGGCTGTGTGATCCCCATCAATTCGCCCGCGGCGGTCATGCTGCCGGTCTGGAAAACGGCGCGAAAGGCTTCGACCTGACGCAAGTTGAGGCGCATGCGCTGCCCTTTCTATCCCATAATATTTAGTTATGAAGTCCCAATATTTTGAATTCGACATTATCCATCAGGCGATGTCAAATTCATCCAACCGTCTTGGGCCGATAAACGATGCCCGGGTCGTTGGGGAAACGCCAAATCCAAGGAATTCAAACGATGTCCATCACCGTGAAACAACTGCATCCCGATTTCATCGGCGAAATCGGCGGCACCGATCCGTCACAGCCGATCGACGACGCAACCTTCGCCGAAATCCAGAACGCCATTGACCGGAACGCGGTCCTGGTGTTTCACGGCCCGAAACTGTCGGAAGACGAACAGGCGGCCTTCGCCGAACGGTTCGGGCCCCTTTACGCCGACAACCGGCTGCTGAAGAAGGACAACAAGGATCGCATCGGCCCGAAGCTGGTCGATATCTCGAATCTCAACGAAAACAACGAGAAGATGGCGCGCGACGACCGGCGGCGCATGTTCGGCCTGGCCAATCAGCTGTGGCACACGGACGCCTCGTTCAAGGCCGTGTCCGCCAAGTATTCCCTGCTGCATGCCCATACGGTCGTGCCCGAAGGCGGCGAGACCCAGTTCGCCGACATGCGCGCGGCCTACGACGCCCTGCCGCAGAAAATGAAGGACAAGATCGACGGCCTGGAAGCCGAACATTGCATCGCGACCTCGCGGGCCAAGCTGGGCTTCACCGAATTTTCCGATGAGGAACGCAAGGCCTTGCCGCCGGTCATCCACAATCTGGTCCGGACCCATCCGGCGACCGGGCGCAAGGCGCTCTATCTTGCCTCCCACGCGTCCCACATCGTCGGCTGGCCGGTGCCCGAAGGCCGCATGCTGATCCGCGACCTGATGGAGCATGCGACGCAACCGGAGTTCGTCCACAGCCATACCTGGCAGGTCGGCGACGTCGTGATCTGGGACAACCGCTGCACCATGCACCGGGCCCGTCCGTTCGATCAGGACGCCTATCGGCGCGACATGCGCCGGGCCACGGTGATGGACCCCGACTACATGGAAAAACCGGCCCGGCTTTCCGCCTGAACACCTGAATTTTCGAGGCCCCCGGGAGGCCGCTTGATCCGCCCCTGTCATCGGCAGGAAAGGCGCGGTCGGGCGGCCTCCCTTCTTTTATTGCCCCGTCCCATGCCAATCATTCGGGCCGCGATTTTGCGTGGCGTCGGGCGCCCACGTTTATTGCGCGTTAACCGGCAACATGGCATAGTCGGGGCAATTAAGGTTTTTTGGGGAACAGACAGGGGTTTCCGGGGTTTTGACGGGTTCCAGAACCAAGACTTGGCATCGATGCCTTGCCGCGGCGGTCAGCCTCGGCGCGCTGGCGGTCGTGGCGTTCCAGCCGACGACGGCCCAGGCCGCCTGCGTCAAAGCCAAGGACCTGGGCGATATCCGCCTGCCGGCCGCCTGCCTGTCTGCGGAAGAAGGCCGTGCCGTGCGCATGCGCATGTTCCGCGCCGACCTCGCCGTCGCCGCGCTGAGCTGCGGACAGCAAAACCAATACAACAATCTGGTCACCCGTCATCAGGACGAATTGGTCCGCCAGGGCCGTGCCCTTCGCGCCATTTTCCAGCGCGTCCATCCGCGCAACGCCGAACGCGAACTGAACCGTTTCATCACCCACCTGGCCAATAAGGCTTCGCTGCGCCGCCTTGGTGCGCCGGAGTATTGCCGGGGCATGGCCCGTGTCTTCGCCGACGCCCAGGCCCAGCCGCGCCAGGGACTGACCGGTTTCATCGGTCATCGCCCGGTGATCACCGCCCTGCTCGGCCCGCAGGATACCGAAACCGTCGCCGCGACGGATATGCGCGCCATGGCCACCATGGAAACCGCCGCCGGCAATTCGGCCGCCGAATAGGCCGCCGCAACGGGCGCGCCGCCCCCTGTTCAACCGTCTCTTGATCCGCAGGTTCCGTTATCGCGCGCGACCTTGGACACGTCCCCATCACCCGATGCGTGAAAAGACCGCCGAAACGAATGCTTCGGCGGCCCATTCAAATCGTCTGATAAGGGCTGGCCGGGCGATCCGGCCGGCCCCGATAGCTACTTCGCGAGGATGATCTCCACGCGCCGGTTCTGCGGCTCGCGCGCGCCGTCGGGCGTTTGGACCAGCGGTTCGCGTTCACCTTTCCAGCGGGTCACGATCTCGCCGGACGGAATGCCCAGACGGTTCAATTCCGCCTTCACGCTTTCGGCGCGCCGCTGCGACAGGCGCAGGTTATAGGCATCGGTCCCCGAACGGTCGGCGTGGCCGGTGGTTTCGATCCGCGTCACCGCCATGGTCTTGGAATTGGCGGCTGCGGCCTGGATGATCGCCTTGGCGTCGTCCGTCAGCACCGCCCGATCCCAATCGAAGAAGACCAGATAATTGCGCGGCGCTTCCGGTTTGGGCGCGGGTTTGGCAACCGGCTGCGGTGCCGGCGCGGGCGCCGGCGCGGCGACCGGCACCGGTTTCGGAGCCGGCTTCGGCGCGCCGAACGACCAACGCAGACCGACCATGATGCGGTGCTCGCCGCCTTCACCGGACAGGCCGACGTTGGAATCGGTCCACATGTCGCGGTCGGCGGTATTGACGTAGCGGTATTCCGTGAACACGCCCATCTGATCGTCGATCTGATAGGTCACACCGGCAATCCCCTGATAGGCGAAGACGTGATCCGCATCGGACACGCGCGATCCGCCGACCGGCGACAGGTCGTCGAAATCGACGACGGCGCCACCGATACCGGCACCGATATAAGGCGTCCATTGCGTGCCCGTGGGCAGATCGAGAAAGGCATTCAGCATCAGGCCGTACATGGTCGTATCGCCCGAGCCGGAAGTGCCCGAGAAATTATCCGCGTCGGCGTTGCTGTAGGAAAATTCGGCCTCGGCCCGCCAGTTGGGCGAGAACTTCGTGCCCAGCGCGATGGCGCCGGCGAAGCCCA
>NZRL01000156.1 GCA_002696205.1 Rhodospirillaceae bacterium
AGCAGCGTGACCTTGGACAGCGGCGGTGCCAGAAGCATCAGGGCGAAGGCGCTGGCGATCCCGCCGATGGCCGAAGACACGACCGCGACCTGCAGGGCGAAGCCGCCTTCGCCTTTCTGCGCCATGGGATATCCGTCGAAGGTCGTCGCCACGGCGGCCGGGGTGCCGGGAATACGCAACAAGACGGCCGGAATGGCCCCGCCGTACATCGCGCCGTTGTAGATGCCCGCCATCAGACCCAAGGCCACCAGCGGTTCAAGCCCGAAGGTGAACGGCACCAGGACGGAGATCGCCATGGTCGCGCTCAGCCCCGGCATGGCGCCGACGACGATACCGGCGACGACGCCGATCACCAGGGCGATGAAGTTGTAGAGGCCAAGAACCGCAGGCAGCGCGTTGAGCAGGTCGGAATACATCGGAACCTCAGCTTGTCCACAGACGGCCGACCGGGAAGGTCTGGGCCATCGCGAAATCGAAAATCAGGTAGATCGCGCCGAGCACGATACAGGTCGCCAGGGCAAGGCCCGGCAGGCTGCGATACCCGAAGACATAGGCCACCAGCGGGATGACCACGGCGGTGCTGACGTAGAAGCCGATGAAGTCCGTCGCCAGGGCATAGCATGCGATCAGCATGAACGCGCCCAGCACGCGTTTCGGCGCAGCCGTCATTGGCTTGGCCTCTTCGCCGTCACCGGCCGCGCGCTGATCGGAAATCAGCAGAAGCAGGGACAGGGCCGCCATACCGATCAGCATCGCCCCCGGAAGCAACGCCGAAATCGGCTTGAGCGCCAAGGTCGGCACCATGAAGGCCGCCGCGACCACAATGATACCAATCGCCGTCAATGTTTCGGGGCGAAACAGACGATGTTTAGAAGGGCCGGACATCGCATTGCTCCCAATCATGCAAGAGATCGGAGAGGAGGACGAAAACCGCCCTCCTCACCCGAAACGTTACTTCCAGGGGGTCGTTTCCCAGACACCCTTGGCAAGATCATAAAGCTCCTGGGTCAGCGCCTTGAAATCATCGCCGGTGACCATTTCGACCGGGTTGGCCGTCGCCTTCATGGCCTTGAGGAATTCAGGATCCTTCGCCGCCTGCTTGAACGCGTTGATCAGCTTCGCTTCGACGTCCTTGGGCAGGCCCTTCGGCGCGATGACGCCGCGCATGGAACCGTTGATCAGGTCCAGGCCCTGTTCCTTGAAGGTCGGGACGTTCGGCGCGAATTCAGACCGTTCGGCCTGAGCCACGCCCAGGATGTTCAATTCACCCTTGAACTTGGCGACTTCGGAAACGTTGAAGATCCCCATGATGACGTGCCCGCCCATCACCGCGGTGCGCGCCGGGGCGGAGCCCTTGAACGGCACGATGGTGAATTCGGTCTTCGTCAGGTTCTGCAGTTTGATCAGGGCGAAGTGATCGTCGCCGCCCAGGCTCGACATGCCGACGGTAACCGCACCCGGTTCCGCCTTGGCTTTGGCGATCAGCTTTTCCAGGGTGTCGAGGCCTGTGCCCTTCGACGTCACGATGACGTTCGGATCGTTCACCACGTTGGCCAGGTAGGTGAAGCTGTCGGCGCTGTAATCGGCCTTGCGGTCGATCGTCCGCGCCATCATGCCGGGCAGGTTGAACGTGCCGAGGGTATAACCGTCGGGATTCGACGTCGCCGCCTTGGTCACGCCGATCTGGCCGCTGGCGCCGGGCATGTTCTTGACCACGATGCTGGCACCGTTGCCCAGGTACTTCTCGATGAACGGCATGGTCGTGCGCGCCATGACGTCGGTGCCGCCGCCGGCGGAATAACCGACAATCACCTCGATCGGTTTTTCGGGGTACTCGGCCAGGGCCGCACCCGTACCGACGGCCATCAGCATGGCGCCGGCAAAAGTCGATTTTGCGATTACTTTGAACATTTCACTCTCCTTTGCATTCAGGTCGTCAGTCTTGCGGAAACGCGCAGCCACGCTCTTTCAAAGCGGCGTCTACCCAGCTGCGGTCGTTGGTGCCCTCGGCGATCGCCTTCATCTGCTTGGTTTCAGCATCCAGCTTCGCTTGGGCCTTCTTGAGAATTTCGTCGGCTTGGGCCTGCGGCACGGCCAGAACGCCGTCGCAATCGCCCAACATGATGTCGCCGGGTTCGACCGGCATGCCGCTCAGGCTGATCGGCACGTTGATCTCGCCGGGGCCGTCCTTGTAGGGGCCGCGATGCGTGACGCCGGCGGCGAACATCGGCAGATTGATTTCGCGGATCGCATCGGCATCGCGGATCGCGCCGTCGATCACAAAGCCCGCGACACCCCGTTTGACCGCATGGGCCATCATCATCTCGCCGATCAGGGCATTGGTCAGATCGCCCCCCGCATCGACGACGATGACATCGCCGGGGCCGGCCATGTCGATCGCCTTGTGCAGCATGAGGTTGTCCCCCGGCCGCGACCGCACCGTCAGCGCGACACCGGCCATGCCGCCGGACGCATGCATCGGGCGAAGACGCGGCCCGCCCGCGCTCAATCGCCACATGGAATCCGAGACGTTGGCCACGGGCAGTTTGGCGAAGGCGTCGACCAGGTCTTTGGGCGCCGTATGCGGGCGGGTGCAGATTCTGAAACCGATGGACATGATCATTCCTTTATTCTGGCAAGGGGCTTGGAGGCGTCGGCCAACATCGACCGATTGGCGATCCGTTCAGGTGGAACGGGCGTGCCGTCGAGGATCTGGATGATCCCGCGCACGGCGTCGACACCGACCCGCGCACCCGCTTCGCGCGTCACGCCGCCGATATGCGGCGTCACGACGATGCGGGGTTCCGCCCAGAAGGGATGGTCGTCGCCCGGGGGCTCGAAGGCGAAGGTATCCAGGCCGGCGCCGGCCAGATGCCCCGACTGCACGGCCTGCAACAGGGCCGCTTCGTCGATCAGGCCGCCGCGCGCCGTGTTGATGACGTAACTGCCGACCGGCATCTTCCGGATCGCCTGTGCATTGACGATCTCGCGGGTCTGGTCGTTGAGCGGGCAGTGAAGGCTCAGGACATCCGCCTCCGCCAAAAGGTCATCGAGCACTGTGCATTTGCGCACGCCCAACCCTGAGAAGGCCTCGTCTTTTGCAAACGGGTCATACCCAATCAGATTCAGGCCCAGCCCTTTGGCGATGCGGGCCGTTGCTTGCGCAATCGCCCCCATGCCCAGGAGCGCCAGCGTCGCGCCCGCCAGCTCGCGGCCGAGGAAGTTCGGTTTTTCCCATCGTCCGTCACGCAGGCTGGCGTCGAGCGGAAGGATCCGTTTCACCGTCGCCAAAAGCAGCGCAATCGTATGCTCGGCAACGGAAACCGCGTTCGCTCCGGTCGCGACCAGGACCGGAATCCCGCGTTCGCCCGCCGCCGCCAGGTCGATGTTGTCGACGCCGACGCCGTGCTTGGAGATCACCCGCAACTGGGGGGCCGCGTCCATGATGCCCGCGTCGATCCGTCCCATTCGGGAAACGATGCCGACGGCCTTCGTTTCCTTCAGAAGATCCGCGATCGTATCGCCGTCGGCGTAAGGGGGGGTATGGACCGTGCGATAGCCCTGCTCGGTCACCAATTGGGCGGCGCTCGGGTCGAGTTCCGGGCCGGTCACGAGAATTGTCTTGTTCATCGCGTCCACCTCCAGGCCCCTCGCAACGCAAGCGGCCTCGGTCATATCGAATTTTTTTGGTGATGCCCGCGACGGCCTCCCAGCCTGCACGAGCCCGCGACGACCTCCCAGCCTGCGCGGATGTTTTCCTCAATTTACATTTCTTATCGGACAGAATTTCTTTATAAAAGCAAATATTTCTTCTTATTAAATGAAGTAAAACTGCATTAAAAATGGACACACGGCAGCTCAAAACCCTCTTGGCGATCGCCGCGAACGGCACCTTCGCCAAGGCCGCCGACGTCGTGGGGCTGACGCCCTCCGCCGTCAGTCAGCAGATCCAGGCGCTCGAGCAGGAATTGAACACGACGCTGTTCGTGCGCTCCTCACGCCCGCCCAGATTGACGCCTCAGGGACTGCAGGTTCTTGAAATGGCAAAGGACATGCTGCGCAGCGAGGAGGACACCAAGGCCGGCCTGCGGGGGGACCGGGTGACCGGAACCCTGATGCTCGGCTCCGTCCGTTCGAGCGCGCTCAATCTGCTGCCGGCGTCGATCGTGCGAATGCGGGCTCGGTACCCGGGCATCAAGATCAATCTCCGCGTATCTCTCTCGACCTTGCTGATCGCGGATGTCGCATCCGGCCGGTTGGACGCGGCGGTCGTCGCGGAACATCTGGGGTTCCCCCCCGCGCTTCGCTGGAGCCCCTTTCTCCGCGAGCCACTCTGGCTGATCGCCCCGGAAGGCACCGCCGTTTCCGATCCGATCGAGGCTTTGAAGACCCGACCCTTCGTCCGATTCAGAAGCGACGTGCCGCTGGCGAACCTGATCGATACCGAGATTTCGCGCCTCGGCATCGTGACCCAGGACGTCGCGGAAATCGACACCATCGCCTCGATCGTGACCTGCGTCCGGCAGGGCCTGGGCGTTTCCGTGGTACCCCATGTGGCGCTGGAAGACCCCGGCGACGGGAACCTGGTGCGCCTGCCGTTCGGCCAACCGCAGGTCACGCGGCAGATCGGGATTGTTGAGCGGACCGTCTCGCCGCGCGGCGAGATCATCGCCCGCCTGCACGATATCCTGTGCAATCTCTGCGGTGAGCACGGCGTCGGCCGCGGATAGACCGGATAGACCCAGCCGGGCCGGACCCGCCGTTCGTGACATTGTCGGATATGAATGAAGAAATGGTGGGCGCGGCTGGGATTGAACCAGCGACCCCTGCCGTGTGAAGACAGTGCTCTCCCGCTGAGCTACGCGCCCTCTCGGCCGGCCCGGATCGGGGCGGCGTGAGGCGCGATCATATAAGGGGCGCCCCCCCGGACTGTCAACCCGACTGTCACCGCGATGAACGCCCCCCGGCCGCGGAATTGCCGGGGGCCTTGCGCTGGATCAAGGCCGGGCCGGTGGATTAGGGCCAGAATGCGGAAATATGGGCGGTCCGGCCGGTTTCGACCGGCCGGGCGCCATGGACGGCGCGGGGCGGCTATGGCACTCTCGCACCGTTCCCGCCCGCATACCGCCGACACCCCACCCGCCCTTCGGAGAGGCCGCTTGAAACCCAAATCGACCGACGACGTCGCCCATCTTCTGGAACGCGCCGCCAAGGCGTTTCGCGCCGGAAATCTCAGCCGCGCGGAAAGCGACGCCGAGAAAGTGCTGAAGTCCCTGCCCGATCATCCGGAGGCGCTTTATTGCCTGGGCCTCGTGCGCCATCGCCAGGGCCGCCCGCCGCAGGCCATCGAATACCTGCGCCGTGCGATGACCAAACACCCCGGCTTCATCCCCTGCGCGGTGACCCTGTCCAAGATGCTGCTGGAGGCCGGCGACGGCGACGGCGCCGTCCGCACCCTGAGCGAGGCCCGCGCCCATGCCGCCCCCGGCTCGCCCGATTTCGCCAACCTGTCCTATGAATTGGGGCGCACGCATATCATCCTGGGGAATCCGTCGGCGGGGCTCGAGGACCTGGCCCAGGCCGCCGAATTGGCACCCGAGGCACCCCCCGTCTACGGCACCCTGGGCGTCGCCTATCAATTGATGGGCGACATGGAAAGTGCGCGCGCCGCCTACGAGACCGCCGTCGAATTGGGCAGCCAGGACCCCGAAGATTATTTCAACCTGGGCACCGTCCATATGAACGACCGGCGCCAGCCGGAGGCCATCGCCATGTTCACCAAGGCGGCGGAGATGAACCCCAATCATCAGCGGGCCTTCGCCAATATCGGCCTGCTGCACGGCCGGGCGACGGAATACGCCGAAGCGATCGAGCCGCTGCGCCGCGCCCTGGTGCTCGACCCTGAAGACGCGGAAACCCTGAACGAACTGGTCTACGCCATGGGCGTCGAAGGCATGGCCGAGGAAGCCACCCAATTGGTCGAACGCTATACCGCGACCCATCCGGGGGCCGACCATCTGCACGGCCAGGCGGCCTTCGTCTGGATGAAGGCGGGCGAGCCGGAAAAAGCCATCGCCGCAGCCGACCGCGCCTTGGACGCCGGCGTGCACCCGATCCCGGCGCTGGCCATGAAGTCGGCGGCGCTCAACGATCTGGGCCGCGCGGCGGAGGCCGAGAAGCTGTTGGATTTCGACCGCCTGATCAAGACCAAGGTCCATGCCGCGCCGGCGGGTTATCATTCCATGAAGTCGTTCAACAACGATCTGGTGCAGTACCTGTTGGACAACCCCAGCCTGGGATACTCCAAGAACAACCGGTCCATGGAAAAGGGCCGCGGCACGCTGGAACTGTTCGACGGCAACGAGACCGGCCCGGCGCTGATCCTCAAACAGATGATCATGGAGATGGCCAAGGAATACATGGACGAACACCCCATGGACACAGCCCATCCGTTCCTGGCATCGCCACCGAAATCGTTCGACATCGGCTGCTGGGGCAACGTCTATGACCGGGACGGCCGCCAGTTGGTTCATATCCATCCGACGGCCTGGCTGTCCGGCGTTTATTACCCGTTCCTTCCCGCCAGCGTGAAGGACGCGGCCAAGGGACAGACCAACAACGTCGAAGGATGGATCGAATTCGGCCGGGCCTTCCACCTGATCGGCGACAGGACGGAACCCAAGGTCCGCCTCGTCCGGCCCGAGGAAGGCATGATGGTGATGTTCCCGTCCTATTTCGGGCATCAGACCATCCCCGTGACCTCCAGCGACGAACAGCGCGTGTCCATCGCCTTCGACCTGGAACCGGCCGATCTTTAGGCCGTCAGGCCAGGCCCGCCGTCAGGCGAAACGCCCGAGTACGGCAACCAGTTCGTCGAAATGATCGATCAGCACGTCCGCGCCCAATTCCGTCACCGGGCCATGGGCATATCCGAAGGTGACGGCGACCGTGGCGACGCCCGCCGCCTTGGCGACGTTCACGTCGTTGTGGCTGTCGCCGACCATGACCGTCTCGCCGGGTGCGGCCCCCATGGCATCCAGAACATGCATCAGATGGCGCGGATCGGGTTTTCGCGCCCCCGGCACCGTGTCGCCGCCGGCGACAGCGGTGAAGAACGGCGTAAGATCCAAGGCGTCCAGGATTTCCGCCGTCGCCCCCGCCGGTTTATTCGTGCAGACGGCCAGCAGACAGCCCGCGTCGCGCAAAACCTCCAACGCCCGGACGGCGCCGGGAAAGGGCGCCGTGAGGGCCGCGGCGTTGGCTTCGTAATGGTCCGTGAACTCGGCGATCGGGCCGTCGAGACCGTCTTCCGGCAGGCCGCCGGTGGCGAGAAAGCCGCGTTCGACCAGCTTTGGCACACCGTCGCCGACCATGCCGGTGACTTCGTCGCGGCTGACCGTGCGGCGGCCCGACCGCGGGAGCAGCCAGTTCAAGGCCGCCTGCAGGTCCGGCACGCTATCGACCAGGGTGCCGTCCAGGTCGAAAACGACCGCGCGCGGCAGGGGTTTTGGGGGTAAGTCGTTCTTAACCCCGGACATTCCATACTCTCATTGCAAGATTCCGTAACAAACTGTGACTTGGATGACACAAGATACTGTGGCAACTTTCGGCCCGACCCTCCAGATGTTTCGGGCGGACCGGCCCGATTCCAATTCGACTTTTAAAGGCTTCGGCGCTTTCCATGCAAGCTGACGGAAAATCGACGACGACCGCGGTGGTTCTGGCCGCCGGTCTGGGCACGCGGATGAAATCGGCGATGCCCAAGGTACTGCATCCGGTCGCCGGGCGGCCGATGATCGGCCATGTCATGGCGACCCTGGCCCAGGCCGGGATCGACCGCGCCGTCGCCGTGATCGGCGAAGGCATGGAGGCCGTCGCGGACGCCGCCGCGCCCCACGCGACGGCGCTGCAGATCGACCGCCTGGGCACGGCCCATGCCGTACTGGCGGCCCGCGATTTTATTGCTGCGAACCCCGCCGACGATCTGATCGTGCTGTACGGCGACACGCCGCTGATCACCGCCGAGACCGTCGACGCCATGCTGGCCGCGCGTCAGGCCGCGCCGCAACCGGGCGTCGTCGTCCTGGGGTTCGAGCCGGATGACCCCGGACCCTACGGCCGCCTGATCCTGGGCGCCGACGGCAGCCTGGAACAGATCGTCGAAGCCCGCGACGCGACGCCGGAACAGCTTGCCGTCGGGCTCTGCAATTCGGGCGTGATGGTGATCGACGGCGCCCGCGCCCTCGATTGGCTGGACCGCATCGGCAACGACAATGCCAAGGGCGAATATTATCTGACCGACGTGGTCGCCATCGCCCGCGCCGACGGGGCCGCCGCCGCCGTGGTCATCGGCGATCCGGACGAAGTCCTGGGCGTGAATTCCAGGATCGAGCTGGCCGAAGCCGAAGCCATCGCGCAGGACCGCCTTCGCGCCCGCGCCATGGAAGACGGCGCCACCCTGACCGATCCGCTGACGGTCTATTTTTCCTGGGACACGGTATTGGGCCGGGACGTGACGGTCGGCCCCAACGTGGTCTTCGCGCCCGGCGTGCGGGTCGGCGACAATGTGGAAATCCGCGCCTTCTGCCATCTCGAGGGCGCGACCGTCGCCGAGGGCGCCGTGATCGGCCCGTTCGCCCGCCTGCGGCCCGGCGCCGACCTGGGCGAGGGCGTGCGGATCGGCAACTTCGTCGAGATCAAGGCCGCCGACCTGGCCCCGGGCGTGAAGGTCAATCATCTGTCCTACGTCGGCGACAGCATCGTCGGCGCCGGGGCCAACATCGGCGCCGGGACCATCACCTGTAATTACGACGGCCATTTCAAATCGAAGACCGTGATCGGCGAAGGCGCCTTCATCGGATCGAACACCGCGCTGGTCGCCCCCGTGACCGTGGGCGCCGGGGCCATCGTCGGCGCCGGCAGCGCCATCGCCAAGGACGTCGCGGCCGGGGCCTTGGCCGTGACGCGCGCACCCCAGAAAGAAGCCAACGGCTGGGCCGACCGGTTCAACAAGAAACGGGCCGCGGAGAAAGCGGCCCAGAAGAAGACCAAGGACGGCTGACCGGAAATGTGCGGGATCATCGGAATACTCGGGCGCCGGGAAGCGGCGCCGATCCTTCTGGAAGGGCTGAAACGCCTGGAGTATCGCGGCTACGATTCCGCCGGGATCGCGACCCTGGTCAACGGCTCCATCGACCGGCGCCGGGCCGAGGGCAAGCTTGCCAATCTGGCCACCCGCCTGGACGAAATGCCGATCTCGGGCACCGTCGGCATCGGTCATACGCGATGGGCGACGCATGGCGTGCCGAACGAGGCGAATGCCCACCCGCACGCCACGGACCGGGTCGCCGTCGTCCACAACGGCATCATCGAGAACTACAAGGAACTGCGCGACGGCCTGACCGGTGCGGGCGTCAATCTGGCGTCCGACACCGACACGGAAGTCATCGTGCACCTGATTTCCGAAGAAGTCGCCGCCGGCAAATCGCCGGCCGAGGCGACGGCAGCGACCTTGCGCCGTCTCGAAGGCGCCTTCGCGCTGGCCATCATTTTCTCCGGCCACCACGATTTGATGATCGGCGCCCGGCGCGGCAGCCCGCTGGCCGTGGGCTTCGGCGAAGGTGAGATGTTCCTGGGTTCGGACGCCCTGGCCCTGGCGCCCCTGACCGACCGGATCATGTATCTGGAGGACGGCGATTGGGTGGTTCTGGGACCCGACGGCGCCAAGGTCTTCGATACTGAAGACGGCCCTGTCGAACGGCCCGTGCGCCGGACGGAACTTTCGGGCGCCGCCATCGGCAAGGGCGGTTACCGCCACTTCATGTTGAAGGAAATCTACGAACAGCCCCAGGTCATCGGCGACACGCTGCAAAGCTTCATCAACCCGGCGTCGCGGACGATGACCATGCCGGACCTGCCGTTCGACCCGGCGGAATTGGACCGCCTGACTTTGGTCGCCTGCGGCACGTCATATTACGCCTGCCTGACGGCCAAGTACTGGTTCGAACAACTGGCGCGGATCCCGGTCGAGGTCGATATCGCATCGGAATTCCGCTACCGCGAACCGCCCCTGCCGGGCCCCAAAGGGACCGGTGGCAAGGGTGCCGCCCTGTTCATTTCACAATCGGGGGAGACGGTCGACACCCTGGCGGCGCTGCGCTATGCGCGGGAGGCCGGGCAATCGATCCTGTCCATCGTCAATGTGCCGGAAAGCGCCATCGCCCGGGGATCGGACATGGTGTTGCAGACCAACGCCGGGCCGGAAATCGGCGTCGCCTCGACCAAGGCATTTACCACGCAGTTGACCGTGCTGGCCTGCCTGGCGATCGCCGTGGCGCGCGGGCGGGGCGCGATCGACGCGGCCGAGGAAGCGCGCCTGACCACGGCCCTGACCGAGGTGCCGGCGCGGGCGGCGGAAATCCTCAACCACGACGAGCGGATCAAGGGCATCGCCCAGAACATGGCCGAGGCACGGGACGTGCTCTATCTCGGGCGCGGCACCAGCTATCCCATCGCCATGGAAGGGGCGCTGAAACTCAAGGAAATCTCCTACATCCATGCCGAGGGCTATGCCGCCGGCGAGATGAAACACGGGCCCATCGCCTTGATCGACGATCAGGTGCCGGTGATCGTCATCGCGCCCTCTGATCCGTTGTTCGAAAAGACGGCATCCAACGTTCAGGAAGTCATGGCACGCGGCGGCCGGGTCATCGTGTTTTCGGACGAGGCCGGGGCCAAGGCGTTGGCCGACGGTGCCGAGGCGACCGTCGCCCTGCAGGCCGTCGATCCCTTCGTCGCACCGATCCTTTACGCCATTCCGGTCCAGCTGCTGGCCTACCACGTCGCCGTCATCAAGGGCACGGACGTGGACCAGCCCCGCAATCTGGCGAAAAGCGTCACGGTTGAATAAACCGCCCCTTCGATCTGCGCCGCACCGTCCCTGACACCTTTGTTCCGTTAAACCTTACGCGGCTTTAAGCGGCACGACGAAATCGTCCACTCATACTTGCTGGCCTTGATTCTGAGGGAGACCAGGCCCTAAAGACAAAGAAAAACGGCCGCCCCGAAGGACGACCGTTTTCTTACTGTAGTTCAATCAAGCGACGGGAAACCTAAGCTCCCTGCCATAAACCTGATTAGAACTTGACTTGCGCCCCCACCAAGAATGTCACCACGCTTTCAAGTTGAGTAGAGGGCGACGAAACGTCGGCATCCCACCACATGAGTTGGCTGTACAAGTTGGTGCCAGCATTTTTGATTTGCTGACTAATACCGAGCCCAACTGCCTGACCTTCGACACCTGCCGCAGCGATGTCTTCAGTTCTTGCATAATGGACACCAATACCGGTTGCACCCAAAGTATTCATATTGGCCGTATACCCCAAAGTTGCGGCGTATGACACCCCATTATCGGAACGATCATCCCGGCTTCGCTGGCCGTAAAGCCCTGTCAGGGAAACACCATTATCGTGTTTAACAGAAGCACCAACTTGCCACCGATCACCGGTATCCCCGGAAGCGCCTGTTCCATCTTCGCTGCTGAGGTTCTCATAGAAAGCGCGGCCACGTACTGTAAGCGAACCATGCTTAGCGTCATATTCAGCGCCAACACCCCAGTTTCCGGAGTCATACAGCGCAGCTAAACCGGAGAAGCCATTAATGTTGGGCGTTTGGTACTTCAAAGCCTCGGAACGGCCGCGGTCCATTGTAGTAAACACGTCGCGAACTGACGTGTTGGACAATGCTGCTGTTGCATCATCCTGCCGGAATAAAATACCACCTGACCTTAGGCTCGGGTCCATACCAGAAAATGCAAGAGCCGCAAAACCAAGATCCAAGCCATCAGACATGCCCTGGGAGATAGTCGATTGCTGCCCTAACGTCAACTTACCAAACGCCTTGTGATTGAAGGAAACCCATGAGTGCCGGATGTCAAACTTATCCCCCTCAACTTCATTACTTTGATTGATATCGCCGGTAGGATCGTTCGATTTAAAATCCAGTTCCAATCTACCTTCAACCGAAACAGCTTCATTGATCTTACCTTTGGCCTTGAAACCAAAGCGGGTGTCCCCAACGAAACCATCGGTGTTTAGATAACCAGATTCTTCGCCATCATTGTAGACCATGAACTGACGGGAAACTCGACCGTATATCGTAAGATCGGTTGCAGAACCGTTCTTGATCGAACCGGCTTCGGCGACGGTGGCGACCGGGGCGGCGAACGCGAAAAGCGCTGCACCGGCGGCACCAACCATAAGATACTTTTTGAGAGTCATTCGTTTGCTCCTTAGATGAGATTCACTCTTACAAATCCACTCTGTAAGACCGGGACGAAAGCAGACCGCACGTTGGCGATCCTGTTCCGGACCGACGCAGTTTAGCGCCTCGCCTCTGTTTCAAAAGCAAAAACACGGATCAGTGTAGATTTTTTGGAACAGTGTTGCAGGAAAGCCACATATTACTGCAATTTCGTTAAAACCGGACGGTTTCCAAGGCCTTCGGGACCTCTCCCGCCTCTTGAACACGGTCTCGTTGCGCAAATACCACGTTCCGGCGGGCCCTTGATGCGGCCCCCGCCGCGACCCGGATTCGACCGGTCCCGCCCTTTCCCGCCCTGAACGGCCCCCGGCCGACGCCGCGCGGTTGAACAAATCCGCATACATGATTAGATGGGGAGCGCAATTAGACGGGAAACGGTTCGCGCGCGCCCGTGCCCTTCCCGCCGCTTCTGCAATCCGCCTGCCACCCCCGCCCGCTTATAAGGAGCCCCCATGTCCGACTACGATTTCGACCTGATCACCATTGGCGGAGGCTCCGGCGGCGTCCGTGCGTCGCGCTTCGCCGCCTCGACCTACGGCGTCAAGACCGCCGTCGTCGAGAACATGCGGATCGGCGGCACCTGCGTCATGCGCGGCTGCGTGCCGAAGAAGCTGTTGGTCTACGGCGCCCATTTCGCGGAGGATTTCGAGGACGCGGCCGGTTATGGCTGGGACGTCGGCACGCCGTCTTTCGACTGGCAAAAGCTGATCGCCAACAAGAATGTCGAACTGGACCGCCTGGAAGGCGTCTATCACCGCCTGCTGCGCGACGCCGGCGTCGCCGAATTGACCGGCACGGGCCGGGTGGTCGACGGCCATACGGTCGCCGTCGACGGGCCCGACGGGACCAAGACCTATACCGCGAAGCATATTCTGATCGCGACCGGCGGCTGGCCGTCGCTGCCCGATATTCCGGGCATCGAGCACGCCATCACGTCGAACGAGGCGCTGGACCTGGCCGCCCTGCCGGACAGCATCGCGATCGTCGGCGGCGGGTATATCGCGGTCGAATTCGCCGGTATCTTCAACGGCCTGGGTGCCGATACCCATATCATCATCCGCGGCGAAAACATCCTGCGCGGCTTCGACGAAGCCGTGCGTGACACCCTGCACGACGAAATGACCAAGAAGGGCGTGACGATCCATCAGGAAACCTCGGTCCAATCGATCGAGAAGACCGCAAACGGGTATTCCCTGCGGTGTAACGGCGACGAAATTCTGGAAGTCGGCTGCGTCATGTACGCCACCGGCCGCGCCCCCAATACCAAGGGCATCGGCCTGGCGGAAGCCGGCGTCGAACTGGACGCCAAGGGGGCCGTCGTCGTGAATGACCGGTTCCAGACCAGCGTCGACAGCATCTACGCCCTGGGCGACGTCATCGACCGGGTGCAATTGACGCCGGTGGCGCTCGCCGAAGGCATGGCCGTGGCGCACAATCTGTTCGGCGGCAAGGCGGCGGCGGTCGATTACGCGAACATTCCGACGGCGGTGTTCTCGACTCCGCCGGTCGGCACCGTCGGCCTGACCGAGGAAGAAGCCCGCCGCGATCACGACGTGGAAATTTACCTTAGCCATTTCCGGCCGATGAAATACACGCTGTCGGGCCGGGACGAGCGAACCATGATGAAGATGATCGTCGATAAGAAGACCGACCGCGTGCTGGGCTGCCATATGGTCGGCCTGGACGCCGCCGAAATGACCCAGGCATTGGGTATCGCCATGAAGTGCGGCGCCACCAAGGCCCATTTCGACGCGACCGTCGGCATCCATCCGACGGCGGCCGAAGAATGGGTCACCATGCGCACCCCGCTGCGCCCGCAGGCCAAGGCGGCCGAATAAGCCCCGGGCGGAACCGGCCGGACCGGTCAAGCCGCGGACATAAAAGAAGCGGCGGGAAGACCCCGCCGCTTCAATATCTTGCACCTTTATATTAAGAGCGTGCGTTAGACGATCTGGCGCGCCTTCAGGTCGGCGATTTCATCGGCACTGAGGCCCAGGTCGCCCAGGATCGCATCCGTCTGCTCGCCCTTGTCCGGCGGCGGCACGACCAGTTTCGATTTGGTCCGGCTCATGCGAATCGGCTGCGACATCATCTGCGTCTTGCCGAAGCAATGGGTCTCGCAATCCTCGGCGATGCCCAGATGCTTGACCTGTTCGTCGGCGAACATGCCCGCCATGTCGTAGATCGGGCCCGACGGCACACCGGCTTTATTGAAAGCCTCGACCCAGTCGGCGCTGGTCCGGTCCTTGGTCTTCTCCGAGATCAGGGCATTCAATTCGTGGCGGTTCTCGGACCGCTTTTCCGGGCCGTTGAACCGGTCGTCCTCGGTCCATTCAGATGTGCCCAACACGTCGCAGAGCCGCGCCCAGATGCGTTCACCCGCCGCCGCGATATTGATATGGCCGTCCTTGGTCGGGAACACGCCGGTCGGGATCGAGGTCGGATGGTCATTCCCGGCCTGGCCGGGGACCTCGTCTTCCATCAGGTAACGGGCCCCCTGGAAATCCAGCATGAAGGCCATGGCCTGCAGCAGCGACGATGTCACCCACTGGCCCTCGCCCGACTTCTCCCGCTCGATCAGGGCGATGAATACGCCCATGGCACAGAACAGACCGCCGGTCAGATCGGCGATCGGGATGCCGACGCGCATCGGGCCGCGGCCCGGTTCGCCGGTGATCGACATCAGCCCGCCCATGCCCTGGGCGATCTGATCGAAGCCGGGGCGCTTGGCATAGGGGCCGTCCTGACCGAAGCCGGAGATCGAGCCCAGAATGATGCGCGGATTGACGGCCTTCAGCGCTTCGTAATTGATGCCCAGCTTGTCCTTCACGTCGGGGCGGAAATTCTCGATCACCACGTCGGCCCCTTCGACCAGACGCATGAACAGCTTGCGGCCCTCTTCTTCCTTGAGGTTCAGGGTCACCGAACGCTTGTTGCGCTGCAGGTTCTGAAAATCGGCGGTATGGCGCTTGGCGCCCAGGGTGCCGTCGGGCTCGATGCTTTCGGGCAGTTCGACCTTGATCACGTCGGCCCCCCAATCCGCCAGCTGGCGGACGCAGGTGGGACCGGAACGGACGCGGGTCAGATCGAGAACCTTGATATGGTCGAGCGCGGTCGACGCGGCGGTATGTGCCATGGAATTCCTCTCCGTGTGATGTGCGGCCCGGTTCTTCATCGCCGTGGCCTTGTATACAATTCGTATACGCCGTTATCGGAATTTCCGGGCACAAGGTCAATCGCGCCGCGCGGGATCAGGCCTTCCCACCTTTGCCGCCATCCTCCGGCACCTCTTCCGGGCTGTCCGCCGTATCGTCCTCGGCGGCCTCGCCGTCGTCCTCGTCCAGGGCTTCTGGATCGTCGTCGCCGCTGCGCGGATCAATGTTGATGACCTCGGGCGAGGCACGGGGCACGGCGATGAAATCTTCCTTGTCCTCCGGCGCGGTCGGCGGGCGCATCTGCATGCGGAAGAAGGCGAAGCCCGCCGTCAGAAAATGGATGATCGCCGAATAGGCGAAGAAGGTATCCGGGCCCAGCCATTGCACCGCGGCCGACGCGATCAACGGGCCGATCACCGCGCCGACAGCGAACACCAGAATCAGGGTCGAGGCGATCTCGACGAAATCTTCGGGGTCGGCCTGATCGTTGGCGTGGGCGATCGCAATGGCGTAGAGCGAGAAGGCGAACCCGCCATAGACGAAGGCGAGCGCGAACATCACCTCGCGCGACAGACCGCCCAGAAGCATCAGCGCCAACGCACCGACGCCGGCGCCGATACAAATGAAAATTATCACCCAACGCCGGTCGATAATGTCCGACCAGCGGCCCAAAGGCCATTGGAAGGCAGCCCCCCCGATGATGATCAGGCTCATGAAAACCGACAATTCGGCGATCGAGTTCAAGGTGTTCTGCGCATAAAGCGGCACGATGGTCCAAACAGCACCGTTGACCAGTCCCACGGTCAGACAGGAAATGACGCCGACGGGTGAAATCCCGAACACGCGGGAGATACGGATCTGCACCTTCTGCAACGGCTGGGGCGCCACGGTCCGCGTCAAGGCGACGGGCACCAACGATATCGACACCAGGACCGATCCGATCACGAACAACTGGAACCCGGCGGGGTCGTAAAGGTTCAACAACAATTGCCCGGCGGTCACCGCGCCCAGGTTGACGATCTGATAAACCGACAAAATACGCCCGCGATGCTCCTTGCCGGAGCGTTCGTTGATCCAGCTTTCCATCACCATGTAGAGCCCGCAAAGGCAGGCCCCGGTGATGAAACGCAGCAACGACCAGGAAAACTCATCCAGCCAGACCACGTGCATCAATTGCGCCGCAGAGGCGACCGTGCCGAACACGGTGAACGACCGGATATGGCCGGCCCGTGCAACGATCCAGGGCGCGCAGAAACAGGTCAGGATGTATCCGAGGTAAAACGCGGCCCCCATGGCACCGATGGCGAAGGGGGTAAACCCTTCCAACCCGGCGCGAACGGGCAGCAGGGTACCCTGCAGGCCGTTACCGGCCAGTAGGATTCCGAAGCTCAGGAAAAGAGCGGCAACAGGAATGAGAATGGCAACCATGGCGACCCGATCTTTACGATCCGCTCTTTGAATTTATCCCAAGGGCCCAATGACCGGTCGGTCCGGTCCGCTGCTCGTCCCGGCCTCCCCGTTCGGAAACGCTAACACGACGCTTTCGGCGCCGCCAGGGATGAGCCCCTCAACCGTTGAACGGACTTCCCGCCCCGCCCGCCATGACGATGCCGACGACGATCAGAACGGCACCCGCCCATTGCACGGCGGTCAAGTGTTCGCCGAACAGCAAGACCCCGGCCAGCGGCACCAGAAGAAAACCCAGCGCGATGAACGGATAGGCCGTCGACAAGGGCAAGGTCCGAAGGATCGTCACCCAGATGAAGGTCGCCGTACCGTAGATGGCGAAAGCCGCGATCATCCACTTGTTGAACAGCGACTGAAAGATGTTGTCCAGCCCGGCGCCCGACAGGGCGGCCTTCTTGAAACAGATCTGCCCGGCGACGATCATCAACAGAAATCCGGCGAGCTTGAGGTAGGCGATCATGATTGTTTCCTTGTCTGGCTTGGGGTCCGGCGCAGGCGGCCCAGGCCCGAATCGACCAAGCGGACGACGACCACGGCGATGCTGAGCGCGAAGATGGCGATCAGCGGCTCGTTGTAACGGACCACGTTGACCGACACAAACGCATAGAACCCAAGAATGAAATAGTTGGGCAGACAATAGACGATGAACGGCCCGGCGCGGCCGCGAGCATGAAGGATGCGCAACGCGAACGGCAACAGGATGAAGCCGACGAAGCTAACGTAGTTGCCGACCCATTGACCACGAAAGGCAAGCGAAACGCTGACCGCCAAATGTTTGCCCAGATCGCCCCAAACGTATTCCCGCACCAAGAAGGCGAGACCGTTCCCAGGCTCTTGCTTCGCGGCCTCCCCGTAAACCGTCCGGAAAAAATCGCCCCGCCCCATCATGTAGAATGATCCCGGTTCGTACCATGTCAGCCGCTTCCATAGATCTTCCGCAAACAGCGATCGCGCCAGGTTGTCCCCGAAGTCAGGCAACCAGTAAATGAAACTGACCGCCCATTCCGGCCACGTCATGGTGTTATAGGCCAGGCGTTCGACAAGCACGCGTGGCCCGCCCGTGCCGAGGGTCCATTGCCCCATTTCCATGAAATTGCGCAATGCCCAAGGGAAGACGACCGCGCCCGCAGCGGCGCCCATTGCCAGGCCGACGACAAGCCCGGAACGCCCCCCGTCGCGCATCCCGAAAGTGCGCCATAGGAATAGGACCAGCACCGAGAACGGGACGACATATTGGTAGGAAGGCCGGGTCAGGATCAGCAAACCGAGCGCCACACCTGCAAAGACGAGGGTCGGCCAGCCCGGTTTCTTCATGATCAGCGCGCGGGCAAACAGCCAATTGAATAGAAAGACGAAGAAAAACGCGGTGCATTCGGTCAGCAATTGCGACGCATAGCCGGAAAAAATCTTTGCCGCCAAAACGATGGCCAGCACCAACCACGCGACACGCGAATCCCCGGCCAACGCGCGGACCGCCATGAACAGGAAAAACACCGTGAACGCGGCCATGCCCCCCTGCACCACGAACAGCGACGTCAATCCCGAAAGATCGCAGACGGCCTTCGTGTCGATCAGACAGCGCAAGGTCGACAGCAGGGAATCGTCGATCAGCGCCAAACCGGCGACGAACAGCGGAAAGACCGGATTTAGATAACCACCCAGCGCATCGTTCACCGCACGATCCGGCGCCGCCACGGCATCGACCACGCCCAGCACGGCATGAGCATATCCGATGGCGTCGGCGACGGGGCGCCGGAACTCGGGAACCAGGGTCTGCGTCAGAACGACGACAAGACAGACAGCCAAAGCGAGCGCCGTTTCCGTTGGCATACGGTCCGGCATACGGAAATCGAGTTTTGCGAACATGGCGGCCACCGTTCATAGGAACGCGCCTGAAGGTCGATCGGACCGGGCGCCGCAGGTCTTGTATCGGCAGGGGCCCGGCGTTGCAACCGATCGGCGGGCGGCAATGTCGTCTAGGTTTTTTTGCGCGGGCGGGTCCGCTATCATCCGACCGCCCGGCAAACTGCCGGGCAGACCGGAAGGCCGACGGACTGCGCCGGCGCCGGACAGGGAGAGGAGACCGTCATCAGCACCGCCACGACCCCCGTTTTCGAGCCCCCCGCCCGCCCCGCCTTGGCGCCCGGCGATCACGCGCCGCTGTTCGCCTGCCGCGATTCGGACGGCAAGACGTTCGAATTCTATTCCGCCGTCACCGGCCGCCCCGTGGTCATGGTGTTCACCGGCGCGACGGATCTGGCGTCCCTCGCCAAGGCTGGACTCACTGCGGACGCCCTCGGCGGCGACGCGGCGCAGGTCGTCACCTTGGTTCCCGGCGACGTGTCCGCCGCCGCCGGACAGAAACAGGCAGCCGCCTGGCCGCACCGCGTCATGGCGGACCCCAATTCGGAGATCACGAAAGGCTTTGCCCGGGTATCGGACGTCGCCGCGCCGGCGGTCTACGTTCTTGATCCCAATCAGCGGCTGGTCGGCGTGCGCCCCCTGGCCGGCGACGGCGGCGGGCCGGATGCGCTGGCGGGCTGGATTGCCGAGATGTTGGGCCGGGCGGCCTATGGCCGCGAGGCCGCCCTGGTCCAGCGCATGGCGCCGGCCTTGGTCGTGCCGCGCGCGTTGGAGCCCGAGGATTGCGACTGGCTGATCGGGCTGTGGCACAAAGGTCCGCGCGACGACGGCACGGTCGCCGTGGGGGCGGCGGCGGGCGGCGGCGTACAGGTCGTGCCGACCACCAAGCGGCGCGAAGACTATTACATGCGCGATGCGACGCTTCATCAGAAGCTGGTCGACCGGCTGATGCCGCGCCTGGTTCCCGAGGTCTCGAAAATCTTTCATTTCGAAGGCTACACGGTCGAGACCTTCAAGATCGGCTGCTACAAGGCGGAAAAGGCCGGGTTCTTCAACGTCCACCGGGACGACACCAGCCCGGCGACACAAAACCGCAGGTTCGCCGTGACGTTGAACCTGAACACCGGCGAATACGAAGGCGGCGATCTGCGGTTTCCCGAATACGGGCCGGAAATCTACCGCCCGGAAAAAGGCGCGGCCATCGTGTTTTCCTGCTCCATGCTGCACGAGGTCATGCCCGTGACCAAAGGGCACCGCTTCGTGCTGCTGACGTTCCTGACGATCCCGCCGCAGGGCTGACGCACCGGCGGATCCGGCGCGACCCCCCCGAACCCCAAAGCAGGGCGGCGGACAGGGGACCTATCCGGCGGAACTCGTCGAAATTTTCAGGAAAAGCAGGTGGCGCGCCCCGTCGAATTTCATTCGACGACACATAAAGCCCCGGCGCGGGCACAAGAAAACTGTCCTTCGGAAGAAATGGCGCGCCCGGGAAGACTCGAACTCCCAACCTCCTGATTCGTAGTCAGACGCTCTATCCAGTTGAGCTACGGGCGCTTAGGGCGGGCGGTCGGGCCGCCCCCCGTTCGGAAGGAGCCGGACACTACTCCAGCACTTCTCCGTTTGCAAGGCCTAGGACGACGACCCGATAAAAGGTCGTCGGAGGCGGAATCTTCGTATTAAAATAGGAACTTGTGGTGCTCCGGACCATTGAGTACACTCGCCCGGAAACTGAGGGGCGGGGTATGTTTCAATTCATACTCCCTGGGAATTTATAAACAACTCCGGTTGTTATCGGAGAAGAACCAAGGGCTCGCGGACGAAATGGGTTTTCCGAAACTAAAGGTTCTGCTGGCGGGGGCCGTGTTTTTCACGGGAGCATGTTCATTCGACGAAGACCTTTGGCCTTCGCTGAATGCTTCGGATCCCGCGGGCCAACCGACGGCGGAAGCGGCACAGCCTGCCGCAGCGGCACAGAGCGCCGACGCCGGCAATCAAACCGCCGCACCGGCACCGTCGCCGGCCGATCTGGGAAACCAGCCGGCCCTGGGACAGACGTCATTCGTGCCCGCCGGCGTCACGCCGGGCGATGCGACCGGCACCTTCGTCGGCAAGAAGGTTCAGGAATTGCGCGGCGAGCTGCAGAAACTGCAAAGCTCGATCCTGCAGCATAACGAACAGCTTCAGGGCCTTCGCTCGCGCATCGTCGAAAGCTCGCAGCAGTATCACGGCACCATCGCCGCCGTTAAATCCCGCCTGCAGGTCGGCACGACCCGCGGCAACCCGGTGCTGGTCCAACAGTTCAACACGGCGCAGCAGGACCTTAACCGTCTCAGCCAGGACATCGGCGAGATGAACAAGCTGTCGACGGGCGTGTCGTCCGATTCGACCCTGGCGTCGTTCCTGACCGAAAGCGTGCGGGCCGCCTTCAAGGTGTCCGGCGCCGTCGATGAAGATCACCGTCAGCTGGCGATCCTGGAAGACGAAGTCGATCAGACCGTCGTGCTGATCGACCGCCTGCACCGCGAAGTGACCGAGGATGTCCGCCGCCAGTCCAGCTGGATCGGCGCGGAACAACGCAACCTCGTTCAGATTTCCGCCGGTATCCGCCAGGGCGAATCGCTCGGCTCGTCGCTGCTCGACGCCGCCGTCACGGGCCGTGGCCCCGGCGCCAATCAGGTCGCTTCGCCGGCCGATACCGCGGGCCGCCGGCCCCTGGTCGTGATCCGCTTCGATCGGCCCAACGTGCCGTATCAGCAAGCGCTTTACACCGCCGTCAGCCGCGCCCTGGAAACGCATCCGACCGCCGTCTTCGATCTGGTCGCCGTGGCGCCGTCCGCCGGTGGATCGGCCCGGGTCGCGATCAACACCAACAAGGCCAAACGCCACGCCGAAGACGTCAAACGCTCGCTGGTCGAAATGGGCCTGCCGCCGACCCGCGTCGCCGTGTCGTCGAAGACCCTGGCCGCGGCGAAGACGAACGAAGTACACTTGTACGTCCGCTAAAGATTTAGATTCACTCCAAATCCGGATAACCGGCGTCAGCGTGGGCGCCGGTTTTTCCGTTTCTGGGGCCGGGCTTGCCGCCTAGAATGCATTCCATGACGGACACCGATTCCCCCGACAGCCCCCCGCTCGGCGACCCGCCCGCCGCCCCGCCGGAACGCATCGTGTCCTGGGCCGAAGTCCAGACCGATACCCGTGCCCTGGCCCGCCGGCTGCTCGGCGAAGCCGCCGCCCATGCCTCCTGGAAAGGCATCGTCGCGATCACGCGGGGCGGCATGGTTCCAGCCGCCGTGTTGGCCCGCGAGATGGGCATCCGCGTGATCGACACCCTGTCCATCGCCAGCTACGACGAACAGAGCCAAGGACAGGTCCGCGTCCTAAAGGCCCCGGCCCAGGCCGTGGCCGACGGGGGGGACGGCTGGCTGCTGGTCGACGATCTGGTCGATACCGGCGTGACCGCGCGGGCGGCGCGCGAACTGCTGCCGGGCGCACATTTCGTCACGCTTTACGCCAAGCCCCAGGCCCGCGATCTCCCGGACGCCTTTGTCCATGAGGTCGCGCAGGAGGTCTGGATTCATTTTCCCTGGGATACGGAAGAACGCGCCGGGGGACTTGCCTACGCGCCGCCGCTGGCCCATCTAGAAAAGACATGAGGATCGCGGCTGCACTATCCGTCCTGAGCCTGATGGCCGCCGTGCTGGCCGCCAGCCCGGCCCGTGCCGCCGATCCCGCGCCTACCCCGCTGCCCGATTTCATCAAGGTGCCGCCCGGCTATGCCATCGCCGAATACGCCCGGGTGCCGAAGGCCCGCACCCTGGTTCCCGTCCCGGACCTGGGTGTTGTCTTCGTCGGCCAACGCGGGCCGGAGGTCCATGCGATCCTGGATACGGATCAGGACGGACGGCCGGAGAAGATCGTCCGCCTGTTCGACGATCTCAACGTCGCCAACGGCATCGATTGGAAGGACGGCTGGCTGTACATCGCCGAACAGGACCGTATCCGCCGGTGGCGCGCGCGGTCCCTGCCCGAATTGATGCGGGCCGAGCCGGAAGTTCTTTACGATAAGCTGCCGGACGACCCCTGGCACGGATGGCGCTATGCCCGGTTCGGGCCCGACGGCATGCTTTACGTCGCCGTCGGCGCCCCCTGCAACATCTGCGATCTGAACGGCCTGGAAGGCACCATCATTCGCCTACGCCCGCCGGAAATGCCGCGCCCGCCCGGCGCCGGGCCGGTCGAGATTTTCGCCCGCGGCGTGCGCAATTCCGTCGGCTTCGATTTTCAGCCGGGCACGGGCCATCTCGTCTTCACGGACAACGGCGCCGACAACATGGGCGACGACGTTCCCCCGGACGAATTGAACATCGCGCCCGAACCGGGCATGTGGTTCGGCTTTCCCCATTTCGGCGGCGGCACGGCACGAACCGAGGAATTCAGCGGCCAGGCCCTGCCCTATCCGCATCACCCGCCGATCGTCGAATTCGGCGCCCATGTCGCCTCGCTGGGCGTCAGCTTCTACCGCGGCGACCTTTTTCCGGCCGACGCCAGGGGTGACGCCTTCGTCGCCCATCGCGGATCATGGAACCGGACGATCCCCGACGGCTACCGGGTCGCCCGCGTGCGGTTCGACAAGGAAACGGGAACGGCCAAGGGGTGGGAGCCGTTCGCCACGGGCTTCCTGCGCCCGGGCGGCGCGCGCTGGGGCCGGCCGGTGGATGTCAAGGAACTGCCCGACGGCTCGCTCCTGGTGTCCGACGATCACCGGGGTGCGGTCTACCGCATCACCTATTCAGGAAAATAGACACCGCGAACCGTGCGGCGGCGCGAAATCGCACCGCCGACCGACGTCGGGCATCGAGGCAGGGCCGTCCTACGTCTTGTCGGGAGAAACGCCTTCGACCTCGGTCGCCATGCGGCGTTCCAGATCGATCAAGTCCTGCGGCAGGTCGGCGCCCGTCGCGCGGAGTTGATCCAGCAGTTCCAGCAATTTGAGATGCGCCTCGTGCATATCCTCCGGCTGCTCCTCCATTTCGGTGAGCAACAGGCTGATCGCGGCGCGGATTTCGTTCGTGTCCATGGCGGGCACTTTACCATGGTGACGGCCCGTTTCCATTGATCTCGATCAGGGAAAACCGATTTTTCCGAATTGCTTAGCCGACCGATGAAGCTTGCGGGCCCTTCGCCGGGGCCATAGGCTTCATGAAAAGCAGAGGCTTCATAAAACAAAGAGACATCCAACAATGACCGATACCTACAAGCTATATGCCATAAAGTACGGGACCCATGACCCGCGCCCGGCGTCGCAGAACTTCATGAATCCGCCGGACCCGCACGATGCGCCCTATCCCATCGACTATTTCGTCTGGGCCTGCGTTTCGGAAAACCACACGGTGGTCGTCGACACGGGTTTCAACGAACATTCCGGCGGGCGGCGGGGGCGCACCATGTTCCGCTGCCCCGTCGACAGCCTAAGGCTGATTGGAATTGATCCTGACGAGGTCACCGACGTCGTCGTCACCCATATGCATTACGACCACGGCGGCAATTTCGATAAATTCCCCAAGGCGACCTTTCATATCCAGGACAAGGAAATGTCCTATATCACCGGACGCTACATGCGGTATCCGGCGCTTCGCAATTCGTTCGACGCCGACGACGTCTGTGAACTGGTCCGCGATCTCTACAAGGATCGGGTCGAATTCCACGACGGCGACGACGAACTGTTCCCGGGCCTGACCCTGCACCACGTCGGCGGCCATACCCAGGGCATGCAGTTCGTGCGGGCCTGGACGGAACGAGGCTGGGTCGTGCTGGCGTCCGATGCCATGCACCTGTTCGCCAACTGGCAACACAAGAATCCGTTCCCGACGGTCCTGCACATCGGCGACATGCTGGAAGGCCACAAGAAGGTCGTGCGCCTGGCGGAAACGCCGGAGCACGTGATCCCCGGCCACGACCCGCAGGTCCTGGAGATGTACCCGGCGCCGTCGAAGGACCTGGAAGGCATCGTCATTCAGGTCGACCTGCCGCCGCTCAAGCCCGTGCCGCAGGCTTGAGGGGGGCACGGAGACGATGATTCAACCGGACACCTACGAACTTTACGCCATCAAGTACGGGACCCACGACCGCACGGCGGCGCGCAACTTCATGAACCCGCCGGACCCGCACGACGCGCCCTACCCCATCGACTATTACGTCTGGGCCTGTGTCTCGCCGTCGCGCACGGTCATCGTCGATACGGGCTTCGACAAGGCCGGTGCCGAGGAACGCGGGCGGACCTGGTTCCGCTGCCCCGTCGAAAGTCTGAAACTGATCGGCATCGACGCGGCGGAAGTCACCGACGTCGTCATCACCCATATGCATTACGACCACGGCGGCAACCTGGACAAGTTTCCCAAGGCGACCTTTCACATCCAGGATCAGGAAGCGGCCTATATGACGGGGCGTTACATGCGTTATCCGACGCTGCGCCATTCCTACGATATCGAAGACGTCTGCGGCCTGATCCGCGAGCTTTACGACGACCGCGTCGAATTCCACGACGGCGACAGCGACCTGTTTCCCGGCCTGACCCTGCACCGCGTCGGCGGCCATACCCAGGGCATGCAGTTCGTGCGCGCCTGGACGCAGCGGGGATGGGTCGTGCTGGCCTCGGATTCCATGCACCTTTACGCCAATTGGCTGGATCGAAATCCCTATCCGACGGTTCTGCACATCGGCGACATGATGGAAGGCCACCGCAAGGTCGAACGCCTGGCGGAAACGCCCGACCACGTCGTGCCCGGCCACGACCCCCGGGTCATGGATTATTACCCGGCGCCGTCGGACGACCTTGCCGGCATCGTCGCGCGGCTCGATCTGGCACCGCAAATGGACTAGCGTTGGCGGTTCAAGGCTGCAGCGCGGCCGCCTTATCATCGTGGTTTCAACGGTCAGGGTAAGGACTGCGCCATGAAGGTCATCGTGCTGGGCGCCGGCGTCATCGGCGTCACCACCGCCTACTATCTCGCGAAGCAAGGCGCGAAGGTCGTCGTCCTGGACCGCCAGCCGGGCCCCGGCATGGAGACCAGTTTCGCCAACGCGGGCGAACTGTCCTACGGCATGACCTCGCCCTGGGCGGCGCCCGGCGTGCCGCGCAAGGCGATCAAGTGGCTGATGATGAAATACCGGCCGCTGATCCTGCATCCGCTGATCAGTCCGACCATGTGGGGCTGGTGCGCACGCCTGGTGCAGAACTGCAATCCCCGCGATTACGGCATCAACAAGGGCCGCATGGTCCGCATTTCCAACTATTCGCGCGACGCCCTGACCGATCTGCTGGCCGAGGTGCCGTTGGATTTCGACATGCAGGAAAAAGGCACCCTGCAGCTGTTCCGCACGGAAAAGCAGGTTAAGGCGTCGAAGGCCGATCAGGACGTGCTGGCCGAATTCAATTCACCGTTCGAGGTTCTCGACCGTGACGCCTGCATCGCGGTGGAACCGGGCCTGGCCCATGTCGCGGACAAGTTCGTCGGCGGCCTGCGTATGACCGCCGACCGCACGGGCGATTGCCGCATGTTCACCCTGGCGCTGGCCGAAAAGGCGGCCCAGATGGGCGTCGAATTCCATTACGGCGTGACCATCCAGGGCCTGGCCCGCGACCGCATGCGGATCGTCGGCGTCGACACCTCGGACGGGCGCGAAACCGCCGACCGCTACGTTTGCGCCCTCGGCCCCTATGCCCCCATCGTCCTGAAATCCGTCGGCATCAAGGTGCCGATCTATCCGATCAAGGGCTATTCCATCACCCTGCCCGTGACCGACCCGGATGCCGCCCCGCAATCGACCCTGATGGACGAAACCCACAAAGTCGCGATCACGCGTCTGGGCGACCGCATCCGCGTCGCGGGGCAGGCGGAGATCTACGGCTACAACAAGACGCTGGACCGGGAAGACACGGACACGGTGCGCTACGTGGTCAACGACCTGTTCCCCAAGGGCGGCGACGTGGAACAGGCCGAGGGATGGACCGGCCTGCGCCCGATGACGCCCGACGGCACGCCGGTCCTGGGCCCGACGCCCTACGACAATCTGTTCATCAATTCGGGCCACGGCACGCTGGGTTGGACCATGTCCTGCGGCTCGGGCCGGCTGGTCGCCGACCTGGTGCTGGACCGTCCGCCGGAAATTTCCACGGACGGCCTGACCCTGGCGCGCTACGGCCAGTAATCGAGCTTACTAAACGGGGACGTTGTCGATCAGCCGCGCCTTGCCCAGCCAGGCGGCGGCCAGCACGCGCGCGGGCCGGGATGCGTCGGCGGCTTCGTCCAGGGTCGCCGCGTCGCGCACGGTGACGTAATCGACCTGCCAGAATCCGCCGCGCTCCAACTGGCCCTTGGCCCAGGCTTCCAGATCGCGCGGGTTCTCGCCGCGGCCGACCTGTTCCGCGACCTGGGCGATGGTGCCGTGCAGGATGGGGGCCTGGGCCCGTTCCTCCGGCGTCAGATAGGCGTTGCGCGACGACAGGGCCAGGCCGTCGGCCTCGCGTACGGTCTTCACACCGGTCGCCGTGACGGGAATGTCGAGATCGCGGATCAGTTTCTTGATGACCTGAAGCTGCTGGTAATCCTTTTCCCCGAAATAGGCTTCGTCGGGCAGGGATTGCAGCAACAGTTTGGTGACCACCGTGGCGACCCCGGTGAAAAACCCGGGGCGGAATTCGCCTTCCAGAACATCGCCCAGGCCGCCGACGTGGACCTTGGTCGAATGACCTTCGGGGTAAACCTCTTCAACGCCCGGTGCGAACAGAAGGTCGGCGCCTTCGGCCTGGACCATCTCCGCGTCCCGTTCCTCGTTGCGGGGATAGACGCCGAAATCCTCGCCCTCGCCGAACTGGGCCGGATTGACGAACAACGTCACCACGGTTTTTTCGCAATCGGCGACGGAATTTTTAACGAGAGAGATATGCCCGTCATGCAGCGCCCCCATGGTCGGCACCAGGCCGACGCGCAGGCCCTCGGCCCGCCAGGCCGCGATGCGGGCGCGCAGGTCGGAGACGGTACGGACGGTATCGAGCGGAGATGCCACGCCCATGGCCCTACTTCTTTTCGACCCCGTAGCAATGTTCCAGGCTGGGGAAGGCGCCCGAGCGCACGTCCTGGGCGTATGCCTGGACCGCCCGTTCGATATCGCCGCCGACCTGGGCGTATTTCTTGACGAACTTGGGCGTGAAGTCGGCGAACATGCCCAGCATGTCGTCGGAAACCAGGATCTGGCCGTCGCAGGCGGGCGAGGCGCCGATGCCGATGGTCGGGATCGAGACCTGTTCGGTCAGGTCGCGGGCGACCGGTTCGACCGTGCCTTCGACGACCATGGCGAAGGCACCGGCTTCGTCGATGGCCTTGGCGTCGGCCATGACCTTGCGGGCCCCTTCGTCGCCGCGGCCTTGAATCTTGAAGGCGCCCCGATGTTCGGCCTTTTGCGGCAGCAGGCCGATATGGCCCAGCACCGGCACGCCCGAGGCGACGATGGCGGCGACCGTGTCGGCCATTTCCACCCCGCCTTCCAGCTTCACGGCCTGGGCCTCGGTTTCTTCGATCACGCGCTGGGCCGAGGCGACGGCCTGCTTGGTCGAATCCTCGTAGGTGCCTTGCGGCAGGTCGACCACGACCAGGGATTGCTTGGCCCCCCGCGTCACGGCGCGGCCATGGGCGCACATGATTTCGATGGTCACGCCCCGCGTGGTTTCCAGGCCGTAAATGACCATGGCCAGGGAATCGCCGACCAGCAGGAAATCGCAGTGGGGGTCCAGGAACTTGGCCATGGGTTGGGTATAGGCGGTCAGCGACACGATCGGCGTCGCGCCCTTGGCAACCTTGCGGGCCTTCAAATCTTCTACAGTGATACGCGCCATTTTTCTGATCCCGCCTTCTTCGGCGGGCCTGTTTTGTTGGAGCGCCGGACTTTACCAGACCCGCCGAAAAGGGCAAATAGGCCGGAACGCGAAACCGCATCGTGGAAATACCCCGGCATCTGGGTATTTGCCTGGGGCGGCCTCAAGGATTACCTGTAAGGACCCTTTGCGTTCTGATCCCGGAGCCCCCCGTGTCCTCAATCCGCCGCCGCCCGTTCTTCGCCGTTCTGACGTTTTGCACCTTACTTGCGGGCTGCGCAGCCCAGCCCGACAGCGCCCCGCCCGCCGATCCGGACCGCCCCTGGGTCGGCGCGGTCTATGACCATCAGGCCGCGGCGGTCAGCCATCCGTTGGCGGCAAAGGCGGCGCTGGCCATGCTCAACGAAGGCGGCAGCGCCGTGGACGCCGCCATCGCGGCCCAAATGGTGATGACCCTGGTCGAACCGCAGTCGTCCGGCATCGGCGGCGGCGGATTCCTGGTCCATTTGCGGGGCCGCGACGGCAAGCTGGAAACCTACGACGGCAGGGAAACCGCCCCGGCATCGGCGCGCGAAGACATGTTCCTGGATCATCGCGGCCAGCCGATTCCCTACCGCGAAGCGATCCTCGGCGGGCGCGCCGTCGGCGTGCCGGGCCTGATGCGGATGCTGGAATTGGCCCATCGGGATCACGGCAAGCTTGCCTGGGCGCGCCTATTCCAACCGGCGATCCGGTTCGCCCGTGCAGGATTTCCCATTTCCGAACGATTGGCGCGGCAAATCGCGGGCGACCGGCTGATCCATCGGGTGCCGGCGACCAAGGCCTATTTCTACGACGGCGACACGCCGAAACCGGCGGGGACGATCCTGAAGAACCCGGCCCTGGCCGACACTCTTGAGACCCTCGCGGATCAAGGAGCCGAGGCGTTCTATTCCGGGCCCATCGCCCGGGCCATCGTGCGCGCCGTCGCAGACGCGCCGCAGCATCCGGCGATCCTGACCCTGGCCGATATCGCTGCATACCAAGCGAAGAAACGCGCCCCCGTCTGCGCCGATTATCACGATTACAAGGTCTGCGGCATGGGCCCGCCGTCGTCGGGGGGCGTCGCCGTCGGCCAGATCATGGGATTGCTGAGCCATTTTCCCCTGGCCGATCATGCGCCCAATTCGCCGGAGGCCCTGCACCTGATCGCCGAGGCCGGGCGGCTCGCCTTCGCCGACCGGGCGGCCTATCTGGGCGACGCCGACGTCGTACCGGTGCCGACCCGGGGCCTGGTCGATCCGGGCTATCTGGCGGAACGGGCGAAACTGATCGACCCGGACAAAGCCAATGACGGCATCGTCGACCCGGGCGTCCCGCCAGGCGCCAAGGAAGCGTTCCTCGGACCGGACGACCCGGAAAAGGGCCTATCGACCGCCCATATGTCCATCGCCGACAGGGACGGCAATGTGGTGTCGTTCACCACGACGGTGGAAAGCGCCTTCGGCTCGCGCCTGATGGCGAAGGGTTTCATCCTGAACAACCAGCTGACCGATTTCTCGTTCCGCCCGACCTGGCGGGGCAAGCCCGCGCCCAACCGCCCGGCGCCCGGCAAACGGCCCCGGTCGTCCATGTCGCCGACCATCGTGTTGGACCCAGCCGGGAAATTCGTGCTGGCGACCGGCTCGCCCGGCGGCTCTCGGATCATCGGCTACACGGTGCGCTCGGCCCTGGGCGTGCTGACCTGGGGGCTCGACATGCAATCGGCCATCGACCTGCCGCATGCCATGAACCGGGGCGGCGTGACGTCGGTCGCGCAGGAACTGGCGGGCCAGATTCCGGCCCTGACCGAGATGGGCCACCGGGTCGAGGTCAACCGGATGATCAGCGGCCTGCAGGGCATCGAGAAGGTCGCAGGCGGCCTGACCGGCGGGGCCGACAAACGCCGCGAAGGCGTCGTCCTGGGCGATGCCGGAGATAACGGCCGCGCCGATTTCGGGGCGGGGAACGCCTATGTCTGCAACAACGGATCGGTCCTGACCCTGGCTTGGGCCAAAGTCGGCGACGATGACTTCGTGCGCTGGCGCGAAGACGGGCAGACCCGCACCCTGGCCCGCGTGATCTCGGGCTCGGGTGCGCGCTATTCCGACGGCATTGCCGAGGTCTGGGAACACCAGGGCGAGGTCCGCGTGACGGGACGGGGCGGCGTCACCCGCCGCTGCAAAAAGGCGTTGTGATTACTTTTTCGCGACGATGAACAGCCGGCGGAAGTGGAAGATGGTCTTGCCGTCCGATTGTTTCGGATAGGCCGCCTGCATCGCCTTGGAATAGGTATCGAAGAATTCCGCGTTCTCGTCCGGATCGGTCAGGGCGTCCAGCAGCGGCTTCAAGGCCGAGCCCTTGGTCCATTCGGCGATGGGATTGTCGCCTTCCATGATCTGGGCGTAGGTCGTTTCCCAAAGGTTCAGGTTCGCCGCCTTGGGCGCGATCAGGTCGTAATAGACTTCCGGGTCGCCGACCGGGAATTCCCGCATCACCAGCAGCAGCTTGTCCCGCCAGGGCCCGGCCTCGACCACCTCGCGCATGCCCATGTGCGACGGGGCCGCGTGGTTGTGCGGCATCTGCACGGCGAGCACCCCGCCGGGGGCCAACTGGTCCATCAGGCGCGGAAACAAGTCCGCGTGCCCGTCGACCCATTGCAGGGCGGCGTTGGAATAGATCAGTTCGGCAGGCGCCTCGGGCGCCCAGGTCTTGGCGTCGGCCTTGACCCATTCGCCGGTGGGATGTTCGGCGCGGGCCTTTTCCAGCATCTGGTCCGAGGAATCGACACCGATGTGCCGGGCCTCCGGCCAGCGGCCCATGAGGAACGGCGTGACGTTGCCGGGCCCGCAGCCCAGGTCGTAGACCACCGACGGGGCCTCGGCATCGACCTGGTTCAAAAGGTCGAGCGCCGGGCGCATGCGCTGGCCCGCGAACTTCAGGTATTGGCCGGGATTCCAGGTGGGTTGTTTGTTGGGCTGGGACATGGGGCAAATCCTTTTGACGAAAAATCAGATCGCAACGCCAGCCCCAGGCGGGGAATGTAGAGGCCGCCGCCCGCCCTGGCAATCGCCATGATGCGGCCCACGCGGCCCGCCGCCGAACGCCCCGTCAGGCGGGATGCAGCCGCAGGCGAAAGACCGTGCCGTCGCCCCCCGTGCGGGCCAGCGCGATATCGCCGCCGTGCGCATGGACGACCTCGCGGGCGATCACCAGGCCCAAGCCCGTGCCGCCCTCGCGGGCCGACCCGGCGAAGGGCTGGAACAGATGCTCCGTCGCCTTATCGGGCATGCCGGGGCCGTCGTCGGCGACCTCGACGATCAAAGCACCGCTTTCCAGATAGGCCGCGATGCGGACCGAGCCCGCCCCGGCCTCGCGGGCGTTGCGCCCCAGGTTTTCGAAGACCCGAAGCATCTGCGCCGCGTCGGTCATGACCTCGATGGTCGCCGGGACCTCGTTCTTCCAGGTGAAGGGCGGCCGGTCGGCTTCGGCGGCGGCCGTTTCGGCCTCGGGGACTTCCTGGGTCAGGGTCTCGCCCGCCATGCGGACGATTTCGGCCAGGGGTTTGCGCGTCAGCGTCAGGGTCGGCATGGTCGCCGAGGCGTAATCGAGGGTCTGGCTGCACAGGTTCACGGCCTTGTCCATAGCGCGGAACATGCGCGGCACCAGGCGCTGCACGTCGGGATCGTCGCTGGCCGCCAGGCGGTCGCCGATCAGCATCGCGGTGGCCAGCGAATTGCGCAGATCATGGTTCACCTTGGCCACCGCCGCCCCCAGCATGGCCAGGCGGTCTTTCTGCCGAAGGGCGAGGCGCAGTTCCTGTTGCATCACCGCCAATTCGCGCTGGGCGATGCCGATTTCGTCGGGCCGGTCCGAGGGCTGGAAGATGCGGGTTTCGTCCTCAGGCGCGCGGCGGAAGGATTCCATGCTGGCCGTCACCCGGCGCATGGGCCGCACGATCAGCAACATCAGGCTGACGTACAACAGCCCCGCCGTGAACAGTGAGATGACGATGGAAAGCTGAAAAATACGGTGGGAAAAGGCCAGCATCTCATCCCGCATGGGGCCTTCGTCCAGGTAGATATCGATCTGCACGCCGGGCCGTTTGGGCGTTTCGCCGATGATCTGGAGGATACGGTTCTCCGACTGGGTCAGGGTCATGAAGGCGTCTTCGATCCAGCCCCAGAAACTGTTCCGGCGCAGGTCGTAGACCGCGTCGACCCGGGGCGGCATCTCGCCGCCGGCGATCAGAATGCGGCGGTCGTCTTGGCGCAGGGTGATGGCGTAGGTATCCGTGTTCTTCAAAAGCGTGCGGCCGAGCGCGGAATCGGCGGCCCGGTCCGGCATGCTTTCCACCGCCAAGGTCGCCAGATGCGCGCGGACGATGCGTTCTTCCAGATAGGCCTTGCGGAACCGCGCGACCGAGGGCGTGTAGATGAACAGTTCCGCCAACATGACGAAGACCACCGTCAGCACCAGAAGGCGCGCCGAGAGGCTTTGATACGCACGGGGCAGATGTAGGTTCTTGTCGGCCATGGGCGGAAGGGTAGGCTCCCCGCTATCCCAGCTTCAAGAGGAAGCGGACGATGGCGCGGGTCTTCTCGGAAAACAGCTTGGGCGTGAAGAAGCTGCCGGCGGCGCGTTTCGAAACTTCGCCCAGGGTCGGATAGGGCACGATCACGGTCGCCAGGTCGCCCACCTTCATCCCCTTTGACAAGGCCAGCACCCAAAGCTGGATGTGTTCGCCCGCCTGCCGCCCGACGATGCCGCAGCCCAGAATTTTGCCCTTCGGCGTGACGATCGCCTTGACCAGACCCTCGGTCTCGCGTTCGGCCTGGGCCCGGTCGTTCTCATGAAACGGCCAGCGCAGGATGTTGAATTCGATGCCCTGTTCCTTCGCCGTCTTTTCCGTCAGGCCGACCTGCGCCAGTTCGGGCGAGGTATAGGTCACCCAGGGCACGGTCGAATGATCGGCCTTGGCGGGGATGCGGAACAGCGCGTTCTTGATCACCACGCCCGCATGGTATCCGGCGACATGGGTGAATTGCAGGCCACCCGCGACGTCGCCGATGGCGAAGACCTTCTTGTTCGTCGTGCGCAGGCGGGCATCGACGGTGATGCCCTTGGCCGTCACCTCGATTCCGGCTTTTTCCAAATCCAGCCCATCGACGTTGGGCCGCCGCCCGGCGGCGACCAGAAGATGGCTGCCCTCGATCCGCTCGGCCGTTCCGCCGTTGTCGACCGTGACGGCGATACCCGATGCCGTCTTCTCGACGCCGGAAATCTTGACGCCTTCGCGAAGGTCGATGCCGCCCGCCACCAACTCCCGCCGCACGACGTCGACCAGTTCGGGATCGTCGTTGGCCATGATGGAAAACAGTTCCAGCACCGTGACCTTGCAGCCCAAATCGGCATGGGCCTGCGCCATCTCGACGCCGATGGGCCCACCGCCGATGACGATCAGATGATCCGGCAGGGCGTCCCGCGCGAAGACGGTCTCGTTGGTCAGGAACGGCACCGAG
>NZRL01000157.1 GCA_002696205.1 Rhodospirillaceae bacterium
CCGCCGACAAGGCCCGTTGAAAACCTGCCGATCCCAGGAAGTTCCTGCTGTCTGTCTTTTCGATTTTTCAATCTGTCGTAGGCCGGAGCCGTGCAGCCGCCCGCGGGCATCCGTGCCTGAGATCATTCATACGCCCCTGAACCCAGTCCGTTCAAAACGAAAATATTCCGCCTAAGCGCGGTCTGGTGGAAAACCCCTACCGGACAATGGGTTGGGCCGAATAGGCCCCCATGTTATTTTTTTAAGGTGGCCCGGCACCGCGGGGTCCTTTAGGTAAGAATCCGAAAAACCGCAGCGGCCTGATTGGGGAGGAACCATGCCGACACCGGAATCCACGGTCACGTTCCGCGACCTGATCGCGCCCCTGACGCCCGAAGAGTTCTTCGCCGATTATTACGGCAAGCGCGCGGTCCACATCCCGGGCGACCCAGCCAAAATTCAGAGACTGTTCGACTGGTCGTCCTTCAACCGGCTGATCAACATGACCACCTTGTGGAACGCCCGGACCATGAAGATGGCGATGGACGGCCGCAACCTGGCGCCCGCGGAGTTCTGCCGCATGGGCGGCCTGCGCGACGGCGGCCACGATTTCGTGCCCGACTGGCCCAAGGTCGGCGAGTTGCTGTCCGGCGGGGCGTCGGTGGTGCTGGACCTGATGGAAATGCTCGATCCCGGATCGGCCGCGATCGCCACGGCGCTGCAGATGGCGACGGCCTCGCGGGTCACCTGCAACGCCTATTACTCGCGCAACCAGCGCCCGGCCTTCAAAAGCCATTTCGACACCATGGAGGTCTTCGCCGTGCATGTGGAGGGCGAAAAGACCTGGCGGCTATACGACGGCCGGTTCGAGGAACCGGTAGAGGCCGAGGGCTACCGTTATTCCAGCTTCGGCGAAGATCACCACGAAGCGGCCAAGGGCGCTTTGTCGCAGGAAATCGTCATGACGCCGGGCGATATCCTGTACGTGCCGCGCGGCCAGTATCACGACGCCCTGGCGGCGTCGGAGGCCTGCCTGCATCTGTCCTACGGCACGGTGCGGCCGACGGGCCTGGATTTCCTGTCGACCCTTCGCGCCGCGGCCCTTCACGATCCGCTGTTCCGCGCCGAGATGCCGACCCTGGACGACCCGGCGGCCTACCGCGAACGGGTCCGCGATCTGGCCCGGCGCCTGGGCGAGATGTGCGACGACCCGGCGGTCGCGGGTGAATTGCTGGACGAACAGCGTCGCCGCCTGTTCGACATGATCCCGGGCTTCGACCTGCCGGCACCGGACTTCGCCGCCTTCTACCGGGTCCAGGCCAAGGGGGCGAAGCTGGCCCGGCGCGGCAAGGATTGGCAACTGACGACCCCGGCGGGCAAGGAAGCGCTGAGCCCCGCCGCCGCGTGCCTCGCCGAATGGGCGTTGCCGCGCGACGTGATCACCCGGGCCGAGGCCGAAGCGGCCCTGCCGGACCTGGACGAAGCCGACCTGCGGAGTGCGTTGTCGCAGCTTCGGACCTTGGGAATCCTGTTGCGCGCCTGAGGCGCATCGCGTACATCCGAAGCATCCGAAGCGGCCCTGGTTTTCATCCACCGGCCCCGCCCTCAGAAGATTTCAAGGACGTATTCATGGCTTATGTCATTCCTCAACCGCCCCAATCCGCCCTGCCGGTTGCCGGCACGGACGATTCCTTCCCCGTGCGCCGCGTCTATTGCGTCGGCCGCAATTACGCCGAACACGCCATCGAAATGGGCCACGACCCGAACCGCGAGCCGCCGTTCTTCTTTCAGAAATGCCCGGACAACCTGGCCGTCGGCGGCGGCGATTGGCCCTATCCGGTGGCGTCGAACGACGTGCATTGGGAACTTGAACTGGTCGTCGGCCTGAAGGAAGGCGGCACCGATATTCCCGCCGCCAAGGCGTTGGACCATGTCTACGGCTATGCCGTGGCGTTGGACATGACGCGCCGCGATCTGCAGGGTGCCGCCAAGAAGATGGGCCGCCCCTGGGACACCGGCAAGGCGTTCGAGCTTTCCGCCCCCTGCACGGCGATTCATCCGGCATCCGAGGTCGGCCATCCGTCGGAAGGCCGCATCTGGCTGGAATGCAACGGCGAGATCCGCCAGGACGGCGACCTGAACCAGATGATCTGGAAAATCCCGGAAATGATCGAATACCTGTCGGGCCTGTTCACCCTGGCGCCGGGCGACCTGATCCTGACCGGCACGCCGGCCGGCGTCGGCCCGGTGCAGCGGGGCGACACCCTGCACGGCGTGGTCGATGGCGTGGACGAGTTGACCATCAAGGTGGTCTAACTCATTAAAATATCGAATAAAAAGCGGTGGAACCTGGGGTTTCCGCCGCTTTTTTTGTGCCGAGAATCCGGCGCTCCTGCCCTTGATTTGCCCAATTCCGGCCCTGGGGCCGCCCCGCTTCCATGGTCTCCTTATTCCCGCTTGGACGGAAATAAAGGAGATCCCCGATGGAACCCTGGACAGCCTCCTGGACGGCCCTTGCGGTCGCCGTGCCGCTGACCGCGACGGCCCTTGCGGCGGAAGCCTTCTTGGATTTGCGGGATATGTTCTGGCTGTTTTGACGGCCGGGTCGTCGAGCAGCGGGCTATTTACCGGGTCGTTTTTCGGCGAGAATCTTGGCAGCCAACTTGAGCGCCTCGGCATTCGGCAAACCGGGTTTCATGCGGTCGTCGTAGAGCACCCGCAGCAGCCACCTGTCCGGATCGCTCAGTTCGAGCACCTTGTTCTTGTCGTTGAACAACGACCATTCCAGGTCGGACACGTCGTTCGGCAGCCCCATAAGCTGGGTGGTCTCCTCGACAATGCAGGTCGCCAAGAACTTCTTCGGATCGACCAGACGGTTGCCGTACTTCGTCTGAGTTGCGACCTCGGCGGCAAAGGCAGCGTAGGCGAAGGTAAAGGCCCCAGTTTTCTTGCTGTTGATGGCGCGACCGTGGCACATGCCCTCCCCCGACAACCGGGCGGTGTCGGCGGCCTTAAAAACGCCCTTCGTGTACTTCTCAACCATCGCCGGAAGCTCGGCCTTCGGCGCCCAAAACAGGACCATATTAAACGGCGTCCGGCGGTAGCTTTTCGGCAGCCGCCCGGCGGCGCGCAAGCCTTCGGAATAAGCCAGATTGATCGCCAACCCGGTCTCCAGACTGAGATCGCGCAGATGGTCGACGATCTGAGATTCGAACTCAGGCGGATACCCTTTACCCAGGATGGCGATCTTCAGCGGGCGGTCCCAGCGGATCAGCCGTGAGGCTTTCTGATCCTTGTACTCCCGCCCGAAGACCACCAAGTCGAACGCCTCGACAAGACCCTGGTTGCTCACATCCTGGGCTCGCGCGTTGGACGTCACTGCGCTTAAGAGGGGCAGAAGACAAGCAAGAACCAGGGCGAGGGCAGAAAATCGCATAAGCTATCCTAACAAGGAATGGCCTAGCGGACCATGTCGTCGATGTGAAAGCCTTGGAACATGGTGATGCCGCAGGCATGGCCCGTCTTGATCGCCATTTCGTCGTCGACGCGGGCGAGAACCAACACGGTGCCGCGCTGTTGCAGGCTATGAACCGTTTCCTTCAACGCGGGCAGGACCGTCTCCGCCCCCGGCCGCCAGAAAATCTTCGCCAACTTGGCGCCGAGACGCGGCAGGTCGAGCACGCCCAGGCTATCCGGGATGATCGCGTCGATGGCGATGGTGCCGCCGCGCTGGGTGATCAGTTCCGACGCCGTCTGGAACTGATCCCAGTTCTGCAGGACGTTCTCGGCGCGGAATTCCAGAACCAGGCTGCTCAGCGATTTCTCGCTTTTTTCCAGCAGGCTTTGGAACGAATGAGTGAACACGGTCTCGACGTTCAGGTTCAGCGACGCCTTGGCGCGGTCCGGATTGACCTCGTCGAAACATTCGATGAGCATCTGATCGAGCGTTCGGGTCAGGTGCTGGAACACGAGCCCGGCCCCCCGGAAATCGACGCCCGTCAGGATGTGCTGGCGGATCATTTCGACGGAGATGAAGTATTCCTTCATCACCGGCATGGGCGCCTTGCCCGGCGTGATCAATGCCGTGACCTGGGAGCGGATGAAGTTTTCCGTGAAGGTCTTCTTGCCCATCTTGCGCATGCCGTCGCGCACGACCTGAATATCGCTTTCACGCAGCGGCCGCGAATCGCCGGTGGCGACGCCGGCTTCCTTGGCGCGGTCGTCGAAGGTCTGCAGGAACTTGATGGCATTCTGGATGCGGCCCTGCAGCGGGATGATCCGCAGCATGCGCGACTGATCGATCTGTGAGAAATATTCGGAGAAATTCTGCTGGATGACCCGGATCAGGTCGACCTTGAGTTCGGACGTCCATTCCATCTGATTGTACTCGTTGAGCTTCATCAGAAGAGCGGTATCCGTATTGGTCAGCCGATAGACTTCGGCGCCGCGACGTTCGCGCGACCGTTCATAGGACTCGTCGGTCTTCTTGCGAAGCTCCTTGTCCTCTTCCTCGGACATCCCGAGGCTCGAAAAGCTGACGAGAATCAGATGGTTGGGTTCTTCCGCCCCACCCTTCCAATTCTTCAGGCGGGTCAGAAGCTTAAGATGGTCGCCACCGCCGCTGGAGGTCGTTTCAGCCATAAACTCTCCAAACAAGTCTCAATTCGAGATTAATCAGGTTAATACGATGTATTCCCTGCAAGAACAATGCCCCCCGGGGGTTTCTCGTAACAGACCGGTCATCGCCCTGAAATATGCAATAGGTCTAGGGCGGGAAAGCTACAGCATCATGCCTTCGACATGCAGGCCCTGGAAGGCGGTGATGCCGACCTCGCGCCCGACCTGAAGGCCCAATTCGGAATCGACGCGGCACAACACCACGATGCAGCCCGCCTCCTGGGCCTGGCGGATGTTGGCACGGTTGCGCGCCAGATCTTCCATGCCGGATTGGCGCCAGGCGATCTTTGCGATATTGGCATTGAAGCCGACCAGATTGATCACGCCGAGCGCCGCCGGGTCGATGGTATCGACGGCGATGTTCCCGCCGAGTGCGCGCACGGTCGCCTGTGCCGCCTGGTATTTGCGGAGATCGCGCATGATGTCGGCCATGCGCAATTCGACAATCACGTTGCTGAGCTTGGCGTCCCCGTTGGCTTCGATGAACTTCTGAAAGGCATTACCGGCGACCGATTCCAAGGTCAGGTTCAAGGCGCATTTGGCGCCCGACGGATTGAACAGCTTGTGCATGCCCAGCATCAGCCCGTCGAGCGTCAGGGTCAGCTGGGGAAACAGGGGGTCGGATTCGTGAATGGCGACATTGTTCAGGATGTCAGAGCCCAACAGGTCCAGGCGGACGTAATATTCGCGGGCGATGGGCACCGGCGGCTTGCCGCCGGAGATCAGAGTGATCGACTGGCCCTGCACGTAAGTTTCCGCGAAGGCCTTGTCGCCGGTCTTGGCATAGAGCGAACGCAAGGTCTGAACGTCCGACGCATTCAGGGGGCGGGTCCCGTCGGCGCCGGCGATCACCCCGGCTTCCTTGGCCCGCTCCTCGAAAGCTTCGAGGAAACGCAGGGCACCCGCCATCTGGGTCGTCATATCGATCGTCCGGACGATCTTGGTCTGATCAACCTCGGAGACCTTCTCCGGCGCCTCTTCCTGAACGACCTTGAGCAACTGCATCTTCAATTCCTGGGGCACCTCCATCCGGTTCATTTCCGTGAGATTGCAGACCAGGGCGATGTTGCTGGGCGACAGCTGATAGGCCTCGCCGCCGCGCACCCGCGCGATACGGGCGTGCAGTTCGGCGATTTCATCCATCAGGATGTCATCGTCCTCGGGCAGGCCGAGTTCGGAAATATCAACCAGCAGCAGGGTGTTCTGATCGCTTTTCTTCGATCCCATGCCCCGCAGTTTCTTTAGGAGGTCGACGGCGTCGCCCGCCATCGGTGAAGACCCGAATGCCATATCGTGCTTCCGCTCGTATCCTCTTCAGACGCCGGACCGGTGCGGCCTCAAGCGCCGCCTTTTCCGGCCGCACCGCCGGCCAAAAGCTTGTCCACGTGATATCCTTGAAACAGGGTGATGCCAAGGCTTTGGCCGATCTTGACCGCCTGTTCATCGTCGACATGCGCCAGCACCATGACCGTGCCGCCTTCCTGCATGGCACGTATGTCGTCCTTGGCCTGCATCAGGTCGTCGACCGCGTCGCCGTGCCACATGATCTTCGCCATCTTGACCTTGAGCCGGTGCAGGTTGACGACACCCAGCGTCTCGGTCTGCACGTTGTCGATGGCAACCGACCCGCCTTTGTTGGCGATCAGCTCACAGGCCGTCTGGAACTGGCTGAAATGCTGGAACATGTTGTCCTGACGGAATTCGACGATCACGCCCTTGAGCCCGGCGTCGCCGCCGTCACGCAGATAATGTTCGAAGGCGTTCGTGAAGACGGTCTCGACGTTCATGTTGAGTGAAGTTTTCGCCCGTTCCGGCGTGACCGCCCCGATGCAATACAGCAGCGCCTGATCGAAGGTCAGGGTCAGTTGGTTGAAGACGTTCCCCGTGCCACGGAAGTCGACGCCCCGCAGGACGTTCTGCTTCAACAGGTCGATGCCGACGTAATATTCCGTCATCGCGGGGACCGCCGGCTGGCCCGGCTTGATCATCGCGGCGGTTTGCGAGCGGATATAGCGTTTGCCGAACTCGCGCGGGCCCAGCTTGCGCAGGACGTCGCGGAGTTTCTGGATATCCTGCATGTTGAGCGGCCGCTCGCCCGTATCGGCGTCGGCGGTGGTTTCCTTGCGCCGGTCGCCATAGGCCTCGAGGAACCGCTTGGCCGTATCCAGACGCGTCGCCAAGTCGATCGGCCGGATCAGACGCGCCTGATCGATCTTGGAAAAATGTTCGGGCAGGTTGTGCTGGATCACCCGCATGAGGTCGACCTTCAGGTCCATCATGGTTTCCATGCGATTGAAATCGGCCAGCTTGATAAGGATCGCCGTGTCCAGGGCGGACAGCTTGTAGACGGCGCCGCCACGGGCATGGACGAACGTGAGGAAGGCTTCTTCCAACGCCTGCTGCACGCCCTCTTGTTCGCCGGGCATGCCGAGCGTCGTGAAAGAGATCAGCAACAGGTGATTGACGTCGGAATCAACCGCCGACCAATGGTTGAGCGCCTCCATCAGGCCATGGATGTCGCCGATTTCGCCGCCGGGCTCGCCGCCCGACCCGGCATTCAGGATATCCAACCTTCGCCTCCTCTTCCGCACCGGGTATGCCCCGGCATCGGAACCACCGCGGCCGTTGTCCGGCCACGGTCCCTTTGGGCGCAGTATAACCCCAAAGCAAAACCCTTCGCCAACAAGGCTTTAGTTATAATTTGGACGTTTTTCGCCTTAACCGGCGGAGCGATGCGGCAGTGGCAACGAAATCACCGCCTTGAGGCCGCCGCCCACCCGGTTTTCAAGGCGAATGTCCCCGCCGTGCGCCCGCACGACGGTCCGCGCGATCGCCAACCCCAGGCCGACGCCCCCGGTTTCCTGACTGCGTGAGGATTCCAGCCGGGTGAACGGCTCGAACACGGCATCGAATTGGTCTTCCGGAATGCCCGGGCCGTCGTCTTCCACCGAGATCAGGATTTCCGTCTCGCCAGCCTGAACGCCGATCCGCGCCTCGGCCCCATAGCGCGCGGCGTTTTCCGCCAGATTCCGAACCGCCCGCTTGATCGCCGTCGGCTGACACGTCAGGCGTATCGGCGCGCCGGCACCGTCGAAACGGGCCGCCATGCCCGCGTCCGTCAACTCATGCGCGACCTCGGCGCAGAGCTTGGCGACGTCTTCATCCCGCGCCGCCTCGCCGCCCTGGGCATCCCGGGCGAAGGCGAGGGTCGCTTCGGTGATGCGCTCCATCTCGTCCAGGGTCTTCAGGATCTTCTCGCGGTTTTCGGCGTCGTCCTTGATGAATTCGGCCCGCAAGCGCAGCGAGGTCAGCGGCGTGCGCAGGTCGTGGCTGATCGCCGCCAGCATCGCCGTCCGGTCGGCGACGAAGCGGTGCAGGCGTTCCTGCATGCGGTTGAAGGCATCGGTCGTACGGCGGATTTCACCGGGTCCCGTGGGCGTCAGGGGGGCCACGGCCTCACCTCGGCCCAATGCATCGGCCGCCGCGGCCAAATCATTCAACGGCCGGGTCAGGCGGCGCACGATCAGGATGCTGACCAGCGAGATCGCCAGAACCGTCACCAGCAACACGGTCATCGTCCGCCCACCCCACAGGCGCGCCGGTTTGGCCGCCAGTTCGCCGTTCAGCCAGCGCCCGTCGCCAAGCGGCACGGACAACACCAGTCCGGCAGGCAACATGCGGGGCGGCCGGTCGGCGCCGCCGGGGGCGCGGAACCCATCCGGCCCCGGAATCATATGGCCGGGCCCGTGATCGTCTCCCGAATGGTCGGCGCGGTGACGCTCATGATCGTCGTCGTCTTTTCCGTGATCGTCATCGTGGCGAGGGCGGTCGTGCCAGCCGCGATGCCAGCGGCGCAACAGGTCCGGCATGGGGAACGGGCCCCAATCCTCGCGGTCCACCACCCGGACCAGGACCGGGCCGGGGCGCGGCCCATCGAGCCGGTCCATCAACGTATCCGTGAACAGATTGTCGCGGGCGTCCGGCCCGTCGCCGGCGGCGGCGCCGGGCGCGACCCAGAACCGAAGACGGGTGCTGGTCGCCGCCGCCAACATGGATTGCGTCAGGGCCGGATCCTCGGGGCGCGGCAGCAGATCGAGCATCCGGACCAGCGAGGCGGTTCGCTGCATGACCAATTCGCGCCGCGCGTTGATGATCGCTTCATGCCGCTCCGAGGCGAAAAACGCGGCGCTGACGAGCTGCGCGATCAGCAGCGCCGCCAGCAGGGACAGGATCAGCTGACCGGCCAGGGAGCGCGGCCAGAGACGGCGAAACCAGGGCGCGGGGGTCAGAGCGTTCATCGTTCGACGATTTCGACAGGGGCGGCGAAGCTGTAGCCGCCGCCCCAATGGGTCTTGATGAATTCCGGATTTCGGGCGTCTTTTTCGACCTTCTTGCGCAGGCGCGAAACCTGATTGTCGATGGCCCGGTCGAACAGTTGCGCCGTGCGCCCGCGCGTCAGGTCGAGCAATTGATCCCGGTTCAATACCCGGCCCGGGTGGCGCAGGAAGACGCCGAGCAATAGACTTTCCCCGGTCGAAAGCGCGACCGCCTCGCCCTGCCCACCGCCGCCGGTCAGGGCCTGGGTCTGCGGATCGAACAGCCAATCGCCGAACCGGTAGCACTGGCCCGGCGGCTCACCCGCCGCCGGCGGCAGCGTTGCCGTCCGCCGCAGCACGGCCTTGATACGGGCCAGCAGTTCGCGCGGATTGAACGGTTTGGTGACGTAATCGTCAGCGCCCATTTCCAGGCCGACGATGCGGTCGGTCTCCTCGGCCATGGCGGTCAGCAGAATGACCGGCAGATCCGTCGTCGCCCGCAGATGGCGGCACAGCGACAGGCCGTCCTCGCCCGGCATCATGATATCGAGGACGACCAGATCGATGGCGCTGGTCTCCAGGGCCTGCCGGGCGGTGGCGGCGCGGTCGGCCGTGGTCACCCGGTAACCGTGCTCTTTCAGGTAACGCGCCATGGCGTCCCGAATGTCCGGATGGTCGTCGACGACCAGAATATGTTCGCTGTCGGTCATATCGTTTGCAGGAGTGTTACGGGCGCCTTTCGGCCGCTGTCATCGTCGACTATGCCGGATCGCCGGGCGCGGGCGGGCAAAAAAATGTAACCGATTGTATCACCGGCCGGGATCGGCACCTTTTGCGACAATCAAGCGGTTTTCCGCCATACTTCAGCGACGTTTGCCGGGTCATCTGGGGTCATCGCAACCACTGACCCAAGGACATACTCCCATGGCACATCCCCATCGCATGAAACTGCACACCAAGATCATCCTCGGCGCCCTGACCACGGCCGCCGTCGTCGGCGGCGGTGTCGCCTTCGCCGAAGCCGATTACCGCGGCCATCACGGCAAGCACGGCGGCGGCGAACGCATCGACCGCATGTTCGAGCGTTATGACGCCAACAACGACGGCAAGATCACCAAGGCCGAAATCGAAACCGCCCGCAAGGCATCGATCGCCAAATACGACGCCGACAAGGACGGCCAGCTGTCGCTCGAGGAATTCAATGGCCTGTTCAACGAAATCATGCGTCATCGCATGGTCCGCATGTTCCAGAAATTCGACCGCGACGGCGACGCCAAGGTCTCGGAAGCCGAAATCGCCCGCAAGGTCGACCGCATGATGACCTGGATGGACCGCGACGATAACGGCGAGATCGAACGCGACGAACTGCGCCGCCGCCACATGGACCGGGACGGCGACGGCCGCCGCCATCACGGCAAGGACCGCGACTAGTCTTTCTCCGGGCGGGCCGCCCCGGCCCCGGGGGTCTCCGGCCCGCTTTCCCCGCCCTTTCCCCAAACCGGGCGGGCAACGCCGCGACCTTCGGGTCGCGGCGTTTTCATTTGCAGCACCATCGACCGGCGGCGCCGGAAGACCGTCACACGATGGCCGGTTGATTTCCCGCCGGGCAGCGGGTTAAGTGGGCGAAACCAAGGAACAAACACGCCTGGGAGCGCGCCAATGAAATTCTTCGTCGATACGGCCGATACGGCCGAGATCAAACGCCTGAACGATACCGGACTGGTCGACGGGGTCACCACCAACCCGTCGCTGATCGCCAAATCGGGGCGCGACTTCATCGACGTCATCAAGGAAATCTGCGAGATCGTCGACGGCCCGGTTTCCGCCGAGGTCACGGCGACCGACGCCGACGGCATGATCGAGGAAGGCCGCAAGCTGGCCAAAGTCGCCGACAACGTCTGCGTCAAGGCGCCGCTGACCGAAGCCGGCCTGGTCGCCTGCAAGACGCTGTCGGGCGAAGGCACGCCGGTCAACGTGACGCTCTGTTTCTCACCGGCCCAGGCGCTGTTGGCGGCCAAGGCGGGGGCGGCCTTCATCTCGCCCTTCGTCGGGCGGCTCGACGACATCGGCCAGGACGGCATGAACCTGATCGGCGAGATCGCGGAAATCTATTCCAACTACGATTTCCAGACGGAAATCCTGGTCGCCTCCGTACGCTCGCCGCAGCATGTCGTCGACGCGGCGCGCATCGGGGCCCATGTCTGCACCTTGCCGCCGGGCGTGATCTGGCAGTTGTTCAAGCATCCGCTGACCGACAAGGGCCTGGAAGCGTTCCTCAAGGATTGGGAAAAGACGGGCCAGTCGATCCTCTGATCGCACCTCCCACCTGATAGACGCCATCTCTGAACCGAAAGGCCGGGACCGGCGCAACCGCCATGGGCGATTCCGGCAGGTGCGTGCCTATCGCTGGGCGACCCGGACCCGTTCCGGCGTCAGCAGGCTGTGATAAATCTCCGACCAGGCCAAACGGTCCTCGTCGTAATTCGAATAGGACACGATCTTGTCGACGGTCCGGCCGTCTTCCGAGAACGGCACGCGGCCGGAAACCTGGATGTGGTCCTTCCAGGCGCCGTAGTGCTTCAGCGTATGAAGGAAGACCAGGGGCCGTCCCTGGGCCAGGATCATCTGGTACTGGCGGACGCCGATGCGCGCCAATTCCGACGCCGTGATCTCGGCCACCCGTTTGCCGGTCATGTCGACGCCTTTGATCTCCGTATGGCCGGTGCCCCAGAAACGATAGGTGAAGACCGTCGGCTGATGCGCGACGTCGACCACGGCCGTGTAGGGAATGACCTCGTTGGCCAGATCATGGAGCTTGAAATCGGACCAGCGGGGAAACGGCCGATCGCCCTGCACCGCGCGGCAGTGGTCGAGAAAGCCCAGCGTACGCGCCGAATGAACCTCGTCCGGTTCGACAACGACGAAATTGTAATCCAAATCTGCCCAGATACCGTTCACGGCGCGCCCATCCAAAAATCGTGTTTTTACGACGATCTATGCGATTTTAGCCCGCCAATCTTGCAACGACCTGACCGATAGCGACAAGAGCGCGCGGGCAAGCCTTCCGCTCCTGCTTCTGGCCTGATAATTATGAAGAATTGGTGCTGGTGATTTTTTTTGAACAGCACAGAATAAGCGATTGATCACTGCCGATTGAGATCATCATCCATGGGCCGAACGCCCCAAAAAGAAACAACGAATTCCCGCCGCAACGCGCCCGACAGGACGGCGCGGTCCGCGCGTTTGTTTTCTCGCCGCACACTTCTCGGCCATGGCGCGGCTCTTGCCGCCGCCGGGGTCGGCACGGCGTTGACGCCGTTTTTCATGCGCCCGGCCCATGCCGCCGGCAATACGCTGAACGTCCTGACCTGGACCGGCTATATCCCCGACGGCTTCGTGAAGGCATTTCATAAGGCGACGGGCATCACCGCGACCATCACGACGGTCGGATCGAACGAGGAAATGCTGACCCAGGTCATGGCCACGCACGGCCGAGCCTGGGACGTGATCTCTCCGTCGGCCCATCGCAAAACCCAGTGGCAGGAACTCAACATGACCCAGGCCTGGGACATGGAGAAACTGCCCAATCTGGACAACGTCGAATCCCGGTTCCGCAAGATTTCCGAGAACTGGACCTGGGGCGACGGCCAACACCACCTGCCCCACGTCTGGGGGACCGAGGCGATATCCTGGCGCACGGATAAGTTCACCACAAGCTACGGCGAATTGTCCCTGGCCGACCTATGGCGGCCCGAGATGAAGGGCCTGATCCAGGGCCGCGCCCATTCGATGATGTCCGGGATCGGCCGCATGCTGGCGAATCAGGGCAAACTGGCGCCGCTGGAAGAATCCTACAACGACGAAAGCGCCATGCGCAGCACCTGGAGCGACATCATGCGCTTCGCCGTCGAACATAAATCCTGGTTGCGCGCCTTCTGGCACGATCACGAAAGCCAGAAGACCAATTTCACCCGCAACGGCGTGGTCATTGGCCAAACCTGGGACGGCCCGGCCATCGAATTGGCCAAGGCGGGCGAGCCGATCGCCTATCTGGCACCCAAGGAAGGGGCCTTTGCCTGGATGGACGGCCTGGCTATCACCGCCGCGTCGAAAAACGCCGACGAGGCACATGCCTTCGCCGACGCGCTCTACACCGTTCGCGCCGGGGCCGAACTGGCCAATACGACGGGGTACAATTCCGTGGTCGGCGGCGTGACGGAGAAATTGACCGACGCCTCGCGCGCGGCCTTCGAAGCGGCCTATCCGGAAGACGCCCTCGACAAGTTGTGGTGGTGGCCGGACGAACCGGTCTGGTACGCCCATCTGCGCAACGCCTATCGCGACCGCTTCCTGGCCGCCTAGGCCCGAATTTCCAATCTTCGAATTCCGCCCCACCGGTGCCGGCAGTAATAAGCCGGGGGCGCTCGCGCGGCCCCATCCCAGATAACAAAAAGCCGGGGACGCTCACGCGACCCCGGCTTTCCGGTTCGATACTTTCTTAGGATCAGAGCTCTTCGAGCGCTTCCCGAAGCACGCCGATCATGGCGTCGATGTCGGCTTCCGTGGCGACGAAGGCCGGCGCCACGACGCCGCAGTCGCCCGTGAACTTCACGTGCAGGCCCCGCCAGAACAGGTCTTTCTGGAACTGGGTGCCGAGCGCGCCCGGCCCGCCCTTGGGCTTCAGTTCGATGGCGCCGAGCATGCCGTAGCCGCGAATGTCGGCCAGACAGTCCATGCCTTCCAGCGAGAACAGCGCCTTCTGGAAATGATCGACCAGACCGGCCGCCTTTTCGAAGGTGTTTTCCTCGTCATAGATTTTCTGCACGGCGACACCGGCGGCGCAGGCCGCGGGGTGCGACGAATAGGTATAGCCGTGGAACAGCTCGATGGCGTTTTCCGGGGCGACGTCGATGATGGTTTCGTAAATCTCGTCCTTCACCGCGATGGCGCCCATCGGCTGGCAGCCGTTGGTGATCGCCTTGGCCAGGGTCATCAGGTCCGGCGTCACGCCGAAGGCCTGGGCGGCGAAGGGCGCGCCCGTGCGGCCGAAGCCGGTGATGACTTCATCGAAGACCAGCAGGATGCCGTGTTCGTCGCAAATCTCGCGCAGACGTTCCAGATACCCCTTGGGCGGCACCAGGCAGCCGGTCGAGCCGGCGATCGGTTCGACGAAGCAGGCGGCGATGGTCGATCCGCCGACGTTGGCGCAGATGCGGGCCAGATCGTCGGCCAGTTCGGCGCCCTTTTCGGGCTGTCCCTGAACAAAGGTTTCGGACCCGTCCCAGGTATGGCGCATGTGGACGATGCCGGGCATGACGCCGGAGAAGGTCTCGCGGTTCTTGACCATGCCGGAAAGCGACGTGCCGCCGATGTTGACGCCGTGATAGGCGCGTTCGCGGCTAACGAAGCGCGTGCGCTGGCCCTGGCCCTTGGCCCGGTGATAGGCCATGGCGATTTTCAGCGCCGTGTCGATGGCTTCGGAGCCGGAGTTGGCGAAGAAGATGTGGTTCATCGGCTCGGGCGTGATGCGGGCGACGCGCTGCGCCAGATCGAAGGCACCCGGGTGGCCCATCTGGAACGGCGGGGTGTAATCGTTTTCCAGAAGCTGGCTGTAGACCGCTTCGGCGATTTCCTTGCGGCCATGGCCGAGCGGGCAGCAGAACAGGCCCGACGAGCCGTCGAGGATCTTCCCGCCCTTGTGATCGTAGTAATGAATGCCTTCGCCTCGAACGACCAGGCGCGGGCTTTTCTTGAAATCGCGGTTGCCGGTGAACGGCATCCAGTTCTCTTCAAGGGAATTGGTGTTGTATTCCATGGTCGATCCTCCTCGAGGCGCCCGCCGGCGTCTTGACCGGTCCGGGGGCGAAAAACGGGCTGACGGTTCACGCATACGAAATGCGTCCGGGAACCGCCGGGCTTGTCACGAAACTGGACCCATCGTAATCTCGCCCGCTGGCACCACGTTAGAGCCAGTCAGGGCATTTCCCTGGACCACACTTCCCGGCGTTTCGACGCGGGGCCCGGCAGGGGGAATGTCCGGGCCTCACGGCGGCGGAAAGCCGGGCCCAAGGGGCGGACAACAAGAAGAACGAGCACCCATGCGCGACGGCATATTTCATTTGGACAAGCGTCCGAACATTTCGATCCAGGGTCAAATCCGCGAAATGCTGGTTTCGGCCATTCTCGGCCGGCAACTGCCGCCGGGCGACCCGTTGCCATCCTCGCGCAAACTGGCGAAAAGCCTGGGCGTATCGCGCAACACGGTGGTCCTGGCCTATCAGGGGCTGGTCGACGACGGCTATCTGGAATCCCGCGAACGATCGGGCTTCTACGTTTCCGACGACATTCTGGAAGGCCGCGCGGACGAACCGATGCCCGCCCCCATGGCGATCCCCGACGCCCGCGCCGCCGCCGGCCCGGCAAACGGCGAAGGCCCCGATTGGAACGCCATCTTCCGCGTCAGCCCGTCGCGCCAAAGCAACGTGGAAAAACCGACCAACTGGCTGACCTACCCCTATCCCTTCATCTACGGCCAGGTCGACCAATCGCTGTTTCCCATCGCACAATGGCGGGAATGCTCGCGCCAGGCGCTCGGCCGCAAGGGCATGGACGCCTGGACCGGCGACGCCCTGGCCGCCGACGACCCCATGCTGATCGAACAGATCCAGACGCGCCTGCTGCCGCGCCGCGGCATCCTGGCCCGCGAGGACGAAATCCTGGTCACCCTGGGGGCCCAGAACGCGCTTTATATCCTGGCGGCGTTGCTGGTCCAGCCGGAGACCCGGGTCGCCATCGAAGACCCGGGCTATCCCGACCTGCGCAATATCTTCGGGCTGAAGACCGACCATATTCAGCCGATCCCGGTCGACGCCCACGGCCTGCCTGTGGACCGGCGGCTGGACGATGCCGATATCGTCTTCGTCACGCCCAGCCATCAGGCCCCGACCACCGTGACCCTGCCACGGACGCGGCGCCAGGAACTGCTGGCCAAGGCGAACGACAAGGACTTCGTGATCATCGAAGACGATTACGAATGGGAAACCAACTACGTCTCCGAACCCACGCCGGCCCTGAAATCCATGGATACGGCCGGGCGGGTGATCTACGTCGGATCATTGTCGAAGACTCTGTTCCCGGGCCTGCGGCTGGGATATCTGGTCGGCCCGGCGCCGCTGATCCGCGAGGCGCGCGCCTTGCGCCGCCTGATGCTGCGCCATGCGCCCAACAACAACCAGCGTACAGCCGCCCTGTTTCTGGCGCTCGGCCATCACGACAGCCTGGTCCATAAGCTGCAGAAAGCCTATCGCGAGCGGTGGAAGATCATGGGCGAGGCCCTGGCCGAACACCTGCCCGGATGGTCGCAATCGCCGGCCTTCGGCGGGACGAGCTATTGGGTCACCGGCCCGGACGGCATGGACGCCGGAAAACTGGCCGACCGCGCGCTGGACGACGGGGTGATCATCGAGCCCGGCGCGGTCACCTTCGCCGGCCCCGACATCCCGAAAAACCACTTCCGCCTGGGCTTCTCCTCCATCGCCACGGAACGGATCGAGCCGGGCATCCGCCTGCTCGCCGACGTGATCAAGCGTGGTTTCTAGCCAATTCGGCAATAATTCTGCTAAATCAAAAAAATCGAGACGAATTTGCGCCGAATTGCGCATTCTGGCGCGTGAAATTGCCCGCATCTGGCCCTATCCCCTGGCCCAAGGAGAGCCTACGAAACGGGGCATGGAATGCGGTGATGTGCGCCGCGCCGGCGTGGGCTATCGTCTCTCCAGATCGATCTGGACTCGCCCGTTCGGGAGAACCCGGCGCCACCTGTCATCAGCATCCAAGCCCGGACTTATGGCCCGGGCTTAGGGTGGTATAACACTTCGGAACATGAAACCCGCCGGGGGCCGTCCATGACGCAGCCCCGGCCGCATACGGGAGGACCCCACGTATGACCAAAATGAACACGGAAGAAGCCTTCGTTAAGGTTCTTCAGATGCACGGCATCGAACATGCCTTCGGGATCATCGGCTCGGCCATGATGCCGATCTCGGATCTGTTCCCCAAGGCGGGGATCACCTTCTGGGACTGCGCCCACGAATGTAACGCCGGCATGATGGCCGACGGCTTCACCCGCTCGTCCGGCAAGATGTCGATGATGGTGGCGCAGAACGGCCCCGGTATCACCAACTTCGTGACCCCGGTGAAGACCGCTTATTGGAACCACACGCCGCTGCTGCTGGTCACGCCGCAGGCCGCCAACAAGACCATCGGCCAGGGCGGTTTCCAGGAAATCCCGCAGATGGCCCTGTTCGAAGACATGGTCTGCTATCAGGAAGAAGTCCGCGACCCGTCGCGTATCGCCGAGGTTCTGAACCGGGTGATCGAACAGGCCTGGCGCGGTTCCGCCCCGGCGCAGATCAACGTGCCGCGCGATTTCTGGACCCAGATCATCGACATCGAACTGCCCCAGGTCGTCAAGATCGAACGCCCGTCGGGCGGCAAGCAGGCCATCGCCGACGCCGCCAAGATGCTGTCGGAAGCCAAGTTCCCGGTGATCCTGAACGGCGCCGGCGTCGTCCTGTCGGGCGGAATCGAAGCCTCCAAGCAGCTGGCCGAGCGTCTCTCGGCCCCGGTCTGCTGCGGCTATCAGCACAACGACGCCTTCCCGGGCTCGCACCCGCTGTTCGCCGGACCGCTGGGCTACAACGGCTCCAAGGCGGGCATGGAACTGATCGCCAAGGCCGACGTCGTCCTGGCCCTGGGCACCCGCCTCAACCCGTTCTCGACCCTGCCGGGCTACGGCATCGATTACTGGCCGAAAGACGCCAAGATCATCCAGGTCGACATGAACGCCGACCGCATCGGCCTGACCAAGAAGGTCGACGTCGCCATCCAGGGCGACGCCAAGCTGGTCGCCGAACAGCTGCTGACCGGTCTTGCCCCCAACGCCGGCGACGCCGGCCGCAAAGACCGCGAAGACCTGATCGCCACGACCAAGTCGCGTTGGGCCCAGGAGCTGACCTCCATGGACCACGAAGACGACGATCCGGGCACCACCTGGAACGAACGTGCCCGCAACAAGCATCCGGAGCGCATGTCGCCCCGCATGGCCTGGCGCGCCATTCAGTCGTCCCTCCCGCGCGATGCGATCATCTCGTCCGACATCGGCAACAACTGCGCCATCGGCAACGCCTATCCGACCTTCGAGCAAGGCCGCAAATACCTGGCCCCGGGCCTGTTCGGTCCCTGCGGCTACGGCTTCCCGTCGATCCAGGGTGCCAAGATCGCCAACCCGGACGTTCCGGTCGTCGGCTTCGCCGGTGACGGCGCCTTCGGCATCTCGATGAACGAAATGGGTGCGGTCGGCCGCGACGAATGGCCGCCGATCACCATGATCATCTTCCGCAACTACCAGTGGGGTGCGGAAAAGCGCAACACGACCCTGTGGTACCAGGACAACTTCGTCGGCACGGAACTGGACCTGGACGTGACCTACGCCGGGATCGCCGACGCCTGCGGCCTCAAGGGCGTGCAGGTCACGACCATGCAGGAACTGACCGATGCCCTGGCCGTCGCGGTCAAGGAGCAGATGGAAGACAAGGTCACGACCTTCATCGAAGTGATCCTGAACCAGGAACTGGGCGAGCCCTTCCGCCGCGACGCCATGAAGGCGCCGGTCGAAGTCGCCGGCATCAGCGCCAGCGACATGCGCCCGCAGAAGGGTGCGGCCTAAGGCCCGCCTTCACTGACTTTCCGCCCCTGGGCATTTGCCCGGGGGCGGCCAAGGGATCAGGCTGACAAGCCTTTCCGGAAGAGCGCGGCAACGGCGTCCGCTCTTCCGGCTCCCCTCCGGGGCCTTGCCCCGATTTTTCGAATTTCCCGCGTTTCCCACCTTCCCGTTTCCTTCGTCCACGGAGTATGCTCCCGGCATGCTGAGCGACGCCCCCTTCGAAGTCCCCCAATACCTGCTTGATCTGGCCAAGGGCCTGGACCGCGTGCCGATGGCCGTGGCCGGGGCCGATAATATGGTGGTGATGGAAAGTGCGCGGCAGGCCGCCGACGCCGGTCTGATCGACCCGATCCTGGTCGGCGACCGGGACGAGATCGAAAGCCTGGCCGAGACCATGGGCTGGGCCGCATCGGAATTCCGCATCGTCGAAAGCGGCGAAGAAGACGAGGCCGCCGCGGCCCGCATGGCCGTGAAGCTGGACCGTGACGGCGAGGTCGCCGCCCTGATGAAGGGCCATGTCCATACGGACGCCCTGATGGCCGCCGTGGTCGCCAAGGAGACGGGCCTGCGCGACGGGCGCCGCCTCAGTCATGTCTTTCACATGACCGTGCCGGGATCCGACCGGGTGCTGATGATCACCGACGGCGCGGTCAACGTGAACCCCAATCCCAATACCCTGATGGACATCGTCAAGAACGCGGTGGGCCTGGCCCATGCGTTGGGCAATCCCGAGCCCAAGGTGGCCATGCTGTCGGGCACGGAAAGCCCGATTCCGGCGATGCCGTCCAGCCTGGTCGCCAAGGAAATCGTCGAGCGCGCCCAAGCCGGCGAGGTCACGGGCGCCATCATCGACGGGCCCTTCGCCTTCGACAACGCGATCTCGCCCGAGGCCGCGAAGGTCAAAGGCATCGACAGCCCCGTCGCCGGGAACGCCGACATTCTGGTCGTGCCCAACATCGAAATGGGCAACGGCCTGTTCAAGATGCTGGTCTATTTCAAAAGCGGTCTGGCCGCGGGTGTGGTGCTGGGCGCCAAGGTGCCGATCGTCCTGACCTCGCGGGCCGACCCGCCGGAAGCCCGCTTCGCGGCGACCGCCATCGCCGCCATCGCCGCCGCCAAGGGTAAGGTCTAGACGCGCCCGACGGGCACGGTATCCCGGCCCGGTTCCGCGATCCTATTTCTTGAATTCGTCCAGTTTCTCGATCATCGCTTCGGGTGCGATGGCGCAACTGTGACGCGCGAAAACGCTCAGGTCCGCCCCCCGGATCAACAAGACACGTTCGATGAGCTTTTCGCCGATCCTGGCGTTCAGCTTGTCCGCCAGTTTGGCGCCCATACGCGCCAATTCCGATTTGGAAAAGGACGCCCCGGCGGCGAGGGCGTCGGAAAACGCCACGTTCAATTCGTGATAGATCACCGGCGCCTCGGCGCAGACATCGCGAAGCGCGTCCCGATCGACGAGCACCGCCGCCGGCAGAACCAGAGAATTCGAGACCTGCCGTTCACCGAAGGCACGCGGGATGGACAGATGCTTGAACAGAACGACCGGCGGCAATTCTTCGGGCTTGTCCTCTGCTTTATAGGGCGCGCGCGGCAGGGGCGCCGGCTTGGCCGCCGGTGCGGTGGCGGGCGACTGCAGGGCGGGCGGCAGAGAGGCCGGTTTCGACGGCCCCCCATCGGGAACCAGTCCTTCCACGGAGAAGAACAGACCGATCGCCAGGATCAACATGGCGCCCGTCGCCGCCGCCAAAAGGCGCGGGTTCTTGAAGAACAGATAGGTCAGGCGCTGCATCTTGCGCCCAACCTCGTTGCCCCGCCGATCGGCCTGCGCCCGGTTCTTCTTCGCGAGATAGGCCTGTGCCTTGGCGATCCGCTGGTTCTTGATCGCACGCAAAAGATTGATGACCGATTGCGTCGGCATCGTCCCTTGCGCGTCGGCGAACAGGCTGTCGATCTCGGTCAGCAACTGCGCCGTCGCCAGTTCGTCGTCCTTACGGGTATAGAGTTGGCCGATCACGGCAAGCAGGCAGCCACGCAGGGCATCGGCGTTGGGCGCCTGTGTCACGGCGACGATCAGACCCTGTTCCGGGTCCTCGAACACCGTCTCCCAATCGGTCACGCCATCGGGCGTTTGCGGAAATGCGGGTTTGGCCATGGCCTATACTTGGGGCCGACCGCACCTAAATTCAGTGTTTTCGATCACACTGCATGAAAAAAGATGCGAATTTTTAGGTAAATTTGATGCTTTCGGGCCGCAATCCGCAATTTACCGAAGCGGCGTAACGGTCGACGTCGGCGGCACGTCCTGCGGCTCGCCGAGGATCTTCGCCACGTCCTGTTTCATCAGAATACGCGACCAAGTGCGGATTTGATAAATTCCCTCGACCGGCGTCACCCATTCCGCCGGATCGTCGGCCGGCGGCAAGGTCAAAACGAAAGCCCGGCGCCCGCCACGGGCGGCAACCGGCGTCAGGGTCCAATCCTCGCTCTCGCCACGCGTGGTCCCCTTCTCGCCACGCAGGCAGGCCGCCAACAGGCCGTTTTCCGTATCCTCGTGCAGATCCAGCCAGGCAAAGGCGTGCTTCGCGGCGTAGCGGGTCAATTCGGGATTATCCTTCATCTCCTGGCGCAGAAGGGCGAATGCCGCGTCGAACCAGGTCAATTGTTCCTTCGCCGTTTCGTCGCGGCAACGCCGTAATTGGCGGATCTGGCGTTCGCGGGCAACGAGGTACCAAAAGGCCGCTTTCAGATAATTGCCGGTTTCCGGCATCCGCCGGGCCGAAGCATAAATCCAGAGCGGGGGAAAGGTTTCGGCACGGCCTTCGAACCAGCGCCGGTATTCACCCAGCATCTTGGTCGGCACGGCGGCGATCCATTGCTCGCCGATGGCCCATTTGCCGCTTTCCCGCGCTTTGTCGATCTGAAAGGTATAAACGTCGAGCAGATCGGACGTCCGAAAATGCACCGCGGGCAGGCTCGCCGCAATACCGCTGCGTGCCGTCCCGTCCTGGCGCGCACAGCCGCCGCCTGCCAGAACGGCGGCGGCAAGGACGAACGGCAATAGGCGGCGTGCAATCATGGCGAAAGCCTAAAGCCTTTCATCGATTAAGGAAATCCTTCCCGACGACGGCGTCCCCCCGCCGATGATCTGCATCAATGCGGATGCATGGGCCGTCGCCCTATCTTCCTCGACCAATGGCAATTCCGTTCCACGACCAGGGGAGGACATTATGGACGGTGACGAACGGCCTTCATCACAAACCTCGGCCTACGACGATCCCGGCTGCGCCTATTGCCCGACGACGGTTCAGGCCTGCCGCCAGGGCGAAAGCGACACGCGGGGCCCCGGCTTCTGCCCATCCAAGGTCTGCCCCGACACGATCCGCGACGCCGTCGGCCATTATCAGGACCCGACGATTTTGAAGGTCGCCCAGGTCTCCGCCCGGATCGAGGCCGAAGGCTATTGCCAATGGACGCGGGTCGAGGAAATCGTCCAGTTCGCCCGCCAGATGGGTTTCACCAAGATCGGCATCGCCAGCTGCATCAGCTTCCTGGAGCAGGCCAAGACGCTGAGCGCCGTCCTGGAAAGCCACGGCTTCGAGGTCGCCTCCACCGCCTGCAAGCACGGCAGCGTGGCGAAGGAAGAGATCGGCCTGCGCGACGACGAAAAAATCCGCCCGGGCCAGCACGAAAGCATGTGCAATCCGGTTTCGCAGGCCCAGGTCCTGAACGCCGCGGGCTGCGAATTCAATATCGTGCTGGGCCTCTGCGTCGGCCACGACAGCTTGTTCTTCAAGTATTCCGACGGCCTGGCGACGACCCTCGTCGCCAAGGACCGGGTGCTGGCGCATAACCCGATCGGCGCGCTGAACCTGGCGGACAGCTACTATTCCCGCATCTGGGGCCCCGACCGCCCGGACAAGACGCCGAACAAGCCGAAGCGGAAAGTAAAATAATAGGCAGCGGAGTTGCCGCAAATCCCGAGCGGACCGAATGGACCGCGACGACGCATTTGCGCCACCAGAACAAGCCTACTCCGCCGCCCCTTCCGTCAGCAGGGTTTCGCCCGGTTTGACGCGGGTGAACTTGACCGGCTCGGTCGTGATGTCGATGGCGCCGTCGGTCAGCTTCACGCGGGTGAAGCGGGAATTTTCCACGTCTCGGACATCCGGGAAATCGGCGCGGTAATGGGCACCCCGTGAATCGTCGCGCGCCGTGGCGGCGGCGGTGATCGCCTTCGACACCAGAATCAGGTTCTTCAGGTTCAGCCAGTCGTGCCAGGTCAGGTTATAGGCCAGGTCCGTGCCCGTGACCCCGGCCTTGTCCAGATCGGCGTCCAGTTCTTCCAGGCCGGCCTCGGCCCGTTTCAGGCTGTCCAGGTCGCGGATGATCCCGGCGTCTTCCCACATCAGGTCGTAAAGCCGCACACGGACGTCGTCGATGGTCGTCCCGCCGCCGCCGACGGGCTGGCAGAGCGGGCGGCCGGCGCGGGCGATGGCGGCCTCGATCTCGGCGCCGTCCGGTTCGGCGTACTGGCCGTGTTCGGGCGTCCATTTGGCGATGGTGTCGCCGGCGATGCCGCCGAACACGGTCGAATTGGCCACACCGTTGCCGCCCAGACGGTTGGCGCCATGGACGCCGCCGGTGTCCTCGCCCGCCGCGAACAGACCTTCGATGGCGGTGGAGCAATCGGCCTCGAACTCGGCGCCGCCCATCATGTAATGGGCGGTCGGCACGACCTCGACCAGGCCTTCGGCCAGATCGAAGCCACAATCGGCGCAACGTTCGACCATGCCCTTGAAGTTCTTGCGGACCTGCGGCGTGTCCAGATGCTTCATGGTGATGTAGAGGCCGCCGTTGGCCGCCGTGTTGCCTGCCCGCATTTCCGTGAACATGGCGCGCGAGACGATGTCGCGCGTCGCGCGCTCGTTCCGTTCGTCATACTTATGCATGAAGCGTTCTTCGTCGCCGCCCAGCAGGTAGCCGCCGAAGCCGCGCAGACCTTCCTCGATGATCGTGCCGGTCATGCGGGTGTCCGATCCGGCGATCAGGCCGGTCGGGTGGAACTGCACCATTTCCATGTCGCGCAAGGCGAGGCCCGCGCGCATGGCCATGGCCATGCCGTCGCAGGATTTATCGCCCGACGGCGTGTGGTACTTGTACATGGTCGGCCCGCCGCCGGTCGCCAGCAGCACGGCCTTGGCCTGGACGAAACGGAAGTGGCCCGTCCGCATGTCGATGAACAGCACGCCGGAAATGCGCGAGCCGTCCTTGGACTTCACCAGTTCGATGGCGCGGTGGTCTTCCAGCTTGTCGACGTCGCGGGCCCAGGTCTGTTCCATCAGGCGGTTGATGATTTCGATCCCGGTCAGGTCGCCCTTGTGGACCGTGCGGTCGAAGGTCTGTCCGGCGAAGGCCTTCTGGTGGACGGAGCCGTCGGGGTTGCGATCGAAATAACATCCGAGTTCGTTTTCAAGTTCGCGGATGCGGACCTGCGCCTCGGTCACCAGGGTCCAGGCGAGGTCCTGGTTATTGAGCCACTTGCCGCCTTCGACGGTGTCCATGAAATGGCGTTCGGCGCTGTCACCCGGCGCCAGGGCGACGTTGTAGCCGCCCTGCACCATGCGGGTGCAGCCGGTCTTGCCGAGCAAGCCCTTGACCGCGACCGTGACCTTCAGCCCGGGCGCCAGGTCCTTGGCGTGCAGGGCCGCGAACAGCCCGGCCCCGCCGGAGCCCAAAATCAGAACGTCCGTCTGCTGACGGTCGATGCTATCGACTTCCGTGCTCACGAAGATGCTCCTTCCGCGGCGACGCCCATGGCCGCCAATGCTTCGGCGCGCCGTTCCGCCGCCGTCTTCTTGACCCCGTCATAGAGCGATCCGCCATGGGCATCCATGGCGACCAGCAGGGGGCCGAAATGCTTGATCCGGAATTCCCACAGGCATTCCGGGTTGAGGTCTTCCAGGTCGACGTCGGTGATGCGCTCGATCCAGGTCGTCTCCAGCGCCGCCGTCCCGCCGATGATGGCGAGGTACACGCCGCCCAGGTCCTTGAAGGCGGCCCGGCTGTCTTCGCCTAGGCCACCCTTGCCGATGATCATGCGCACGCCGTTCTTTTCCATCAGCGGGCGGGTGAACCGTTCCATCCGCATCGACGTCGTCGTGCCGATGCAGACGGATTCGTACCCGGCCGGGCAGAAATTGGACGGCGGCACCTTCTTCACGTTGGGTGCCGTGTGGATCACCGCATGTCCGTTCAGGTCGAACTTGGTCTCGCGGCCCTTGTCGAACATATGGATCTGCGTCGCGTCGCGAATGCCGTAGAGCCAGTCTTCCAGAATCACCGTATCGCCGACCTTGAGTTCGCGGATCTGCTCTTCGGTGCAGGGCATGTGAATTGTATGTTCAGTCATCGTCTCGCCCTCCCTCAGAAGCCGATCTCGACGCCCTTGGGCGTGAAGGTCGCGCGGGCACGCCGCGCCGAATGGCACATGATGTTGACGGCGACCGGGTTCATGGTGATGTGGGTCGCCGCCGTCTCGACATGAACGGCGAAGGCGGTGCTGTCACCACCCAGGCCCTGCGGGCCGATGCCCAGCATGTTGACCGCCGCCGACAATTCTTTCTCCAGCTTGGCCCCTTCCGGATCGGGGCAGGTCGAACCCAGGGCCCGCGCCCCGGCCTTCTTGGCCAGCTTGGTGCAGAGGTCCGAGGTGCCGCCGACGCCGACGCCGACGATGGTCGGCGGGCAGACGCGCCCGCCGCATTCGATGACCTTGTCGACGACGAAGCTTTTGATGCCCGCGACGCCTTCGGCCGGGATGCACATCTTCAGGTAGCTGCCGTTTTCCGAACCGGAGCCCTTGGGGATCATCTCCATCTCGAACACCTCGTCCTTATCGGTGAAGTCGATGTTGATGACCGGCACGCGGATGCCGCAGGAGGTCTGTTCGTTGATCCGGGTGATCGGATGCACGACGGAGGAGCGCAGCGGGTGTTCCGTTGTCGCGCGCTCGCATCCCTTGCGGATCGCTTCCTTCAGCTTATGGCCGTCGAAATCGATGCCGCTGCCGATTTCCAGGTTGTAGATCGGGATGCCCGTGTCCTGGCACAAAAGGTTCGTGGTGTCCTCGGCAACCTCGATGTTCTGGATCATCGTCGCCAGGATCGACTTGGCGGTCGGATCCGTTTCGGTCGCGTCGAGGCGCTGAAAGCCCTCCTTGATGTCCGGCGGCAGAATTTTAAGCGCCTGGATATAGAGATGCTTGGCCGCTTCTTCCACGGCTTCCATGTCGAGTTTCATATCGTCTACTCCTTCAAACCCTGTCTCAACCGGCGTTGAGCAGGAACAGCAAACCGGCCGCGACGGACAGGCCGCCGGTGATGGCGACGACGGATTTCTGCCAATCGCGCCAGGCCAGGAATTCAATGGCGAGCACGCGAAGCCCGCCGGTCATATGGGCGGCCAGCAGGATCACCAATCCGGTTTCCAACAGCTTCACGACCGGCGCTTCGGTCCAACTCAGGAACATGTCCAGCGTCGCGGCCTCTTCGACCGCCAGGCCCAGGACGTAGAAATGGGCGGGCAGGAAGAACAACAAGGCGACCCCGGACAGCCGGTGCAGGGCGAAGGCCCAATAGTTCGCGTGATTACGGTGTGCTTTCATCGTCTTACGCCCCCAATCCGTAGAGGCCGATCACGGCGCGGAACCCCATGACCAGGATCACCACGCAAAAGGCGGCCATGATCCAATGGGTCGTGCGCCGCCCGAAGGAGGTGTATTCGCGCAGGATATTGCGCAGCCCCACCGGCGCGTGCAGCGCCACGGAAACGACGAAGACGGAATAGAACACCAGCCAGGGAACGGAGCCGCCGACGCGGGCGACGATTTCCTTGGACGTCACGCCACCCTGCACGGCGATGACGATAACGGCCAGATGAACGATGACACAGACGGCCAGGATGGCGGCGGTCACCCGCTGCACCAACCATTCGAGAATTTCTGCTCGGGCGGAGGTCATGGATCAGATCTCCCCCTTCAGCGCCGCCTTGACCGTCGCCCGCTTGAGGCCGGCGATCGAGGCCGTCGGATTGAGGTGCTTGGGGCAGAGCTCGAAACAGCTTTGGTGCGAATGACAGGCCTGGCAGCCGCCGGCGCCGGAAATCGCCTTCAAGCGTTCCGCCCGGCCGCCGTCGCGCACGTCGTTGTGCAGGGTCCAGGCCCGGTTCAGCGCCGCCGGGCCGAGGTAGTCGTCGACCCAGGCAACCGTGTCACAGGCCGAATAACAGACGCCGCAGTTGATGCATTCGATCCCGGCGGAGGCTTCCTTACGCTGCGGGTCTTCCGGCGAGACCTGGGCGAAATCGTCGGCGCGGGTCGCCGTCGGCACGAATTGGGCCTTGGCCTGGGTCCATTTTTCGAAGAAGTCGGTCATGTCGACTGCGAGGTCGCGGATCACCGGCAGGTTGCGCAGCGGCTGGATGCGCAGCGTCCCGTCGCCCGCGACCTTGTCGATATGGGTGCGGCAGGTCCACCGCGGCTTGCCGTTGACCGTCATCGCGCAGGAGCCGCAGACGCCGACGCGGCAGGCGAAGCGGTAGCTGAGCCCCGGGTCCAGGTTGCGTTGCACGTAAGTGACGATGTCGAGAACGGTCTGGCTCTCCATGCGCGGCACTTGGTAGGTCTGAAACTCGCCCTCTTCCTTGCCGCGCCAAATTTCGACGGTGATGGTTTCGCTGCTCATGTTCGCTTCCGTTGCTGACGTCTTCCCTGATTGCACGCGTGCTATTCGTGTTTCTCGCCCAGCACCAGGCGGCGGTCGGTCGGCGGGAACCAGGCGATCTGATAACTGATCGGCCGCCCGCGCCGTTCGAACCCTTCCATGTGGTAGGCCAGGCCCGGCTGTCCGTCCGGCTGACCCAACGCCCGCGCGACGCTGCCGGGCAGCGGCACGCAGGTGACCATTTCGCGCACCCGTTCCGTGACGACGTTGAATTCGTCGGCCAGAAAGGCGCGGATGTTGACGTTTTCCAATTGCTTCGGCGCGATATGCAGCAGGCCCGCGACCCGGTCGGCCGGCAGGTAAAGCTCGCTGATCCCCGTATAGGCATGGTTCACGTCGATCCGCCGGGAGACCACGATCAATTCGCGGTTGCCGAGAAAATCGCGCCAGGGGCCGCTGCGCCGGGCCGGTTCGATGGCGCCGACCTGGGTATAGACCGGCAGCAACGATTTGCCGTCGTCGGCGAGGAAGCGGAAGTGCCACAGGTCCTGCGGCGCCATGGCCGGTTCGGCCACGAAAGTGCCGTGGCCGTGGCGGCGCACCAAGAGACCGCGGTCGGCCAATGTGTTCAAGGCTTTCTGAATGGTCCCCAGGCTGGCCGGAAGAACCCGCGCCAGTTCCGTTTCCGGCGGCAGTTTCTCGCCCGTCTTCAACGCACCCTGATGGATGGCGCGGGCGATGGCGTCCGACAGAAGAAGGTATTTGGGCAGCCGGTCGGCGCCCGCGGGGGGGCCGTCCTCAAGCGCCGTTGCCAGGGTGGTGGCAATCATGGACACGTTTCCTCGGTGGTCCGGCGTTGATTTTTATTTGCCGGATCGTTCCTGGATTCCTACACCCGGGATATGAGACTTCGCAAGTCCTATATAGCTATATAGCTTTCCGAAGGTGTCCCCGGCCCGCGCCGCGCCGGGAAATTCTGCTGCGTCACCCTTGCGACAGCGCGATCAACGCGCCGAACGCATCGTCCCCGGCCAGGTGGATATGACTGCCGACCCGCCGGAACGGCAATCCGGCCTCGCTCCAGGCGGCCTGGGCGGCGGAAAGGTCCGCGACCTCGACACGGAAACCGGCGAACAGGGCTTCTTCCCCCTGCGGCTGGGGCGGCGTCGCCCCGGGATAGGTCTCGACGAAAGCATCCGGCTCAAGGATGCAGAACCCCCCGCCGCTGACCCCGGCGCAGAGCCCGCCGTTGATCGGCACGACCGCGCCGAACAGGCGCCGCAGGAAATCCGCGTGCATTTCGGGCACTTCCGACACCATGAAGACCTCGGCAAGGCGCAAGGCGCCGTTGGCATGGGTCTGGTAATCGGGTTTCCAGAACACCGAGGCCGGATGGCGGTGATCGCAGGTAAAGAAGGTCGCGCGCAGCATCGCCGGATTGGGCGCGAAGGTCAGGCGGAAGTCCAATTTGACCTCGGTCCCGTCGGGCTGGCGCGCCGCCCGCCCGAACCCGAAGGGGGCCGGCAGGTCGAGCCCGGCGGCGGTCAAACGAGCGCGGTCGATTTCCCATCCCGGCGAGGTCAGGGCGAGCATCGCCATTCCGCCGGGCCGGTCGGCCGTGGATTTCAGGTAATCGCGGTTATAGGCGCCGAAGGAGAATTCGCCCTCGCCCGGCTCGGGCACGTCTTCGGGCTTGGTCACGGCCAGCAACTCGATGAACGAGCCCTGCATCTGGGCCAGCCGATTACCCGTGCCGAAGGGATGCTGCGCCTTGGGCGTCAGCGTAAAGCCGATACGTTCATAGAACGCCGCCGCCGCGTCCAGGTCATGAACCGTCAGGACCACATGGTCGAAACCGGCGGGCTCCAACGGACCGTCGAGTAAGGATTCTTCCGCCATCAGGGCACCAGATAAATCGGCGACGACCAGATGACATGGCCGTCTTCCAGGGTGATACGGACGTACAGCGCGTCATCGCGGTCCGGCGACAAGGGAATGCGGCGTTCCAGGCGAAGCCGCGTATGGGGGTTTTCTTCCGGCAGGCGGTAGACCCGGACCCGGCGGCCCAGGCCGCCCGCTTCCAGACAGGTATCTTCGCGGCCGATGTCCTGCACGGCCAGGGTTTCCTTGACCAGCGGCGTATCGATGGCAAGCCATCCCATGACCATATCGTCCAGCCAGGCGTCGAAGCCGATGAAGCCGCCGGTGGTCAGGGACGTCCATTCGACGCGCTGGGGGCTGACCAGATCGAGTTTCTTTTCAATGTTGTACCAGTTGATCGGCTCGATCCGGGTGAAGGCGTTGCCGGAAAGCTCGGCCGAGCCGTCCCAGATCGTCTCGCGGCCCCGGCCCCGGTACTCCGATCCTTCCCAGATCACCCGGATGCGCCGGCCCATGTCTTCCTTTTCCGACGGCCGCCAGGTTTCCAGATGCCGCAGACCGTTGCGGATGTCGATCCGCTCGATCGGGGCCGCGGCGTGGATATCGATCTCGAACAGGGCTTCTTCCGCGTCCGTGCGCAGGATATCGCCCATCACGGCCTCGCTCACCCGTTCGTCGGGCGGACCACCCAGGGCCGGGTCGTCGTCATACCGGTCGGCGGGCCGGTCCAAGGTCACCTTGGTCGTCAACACCGCGCGGCAGCCGGTGGTGCAGTAGTGATGACGGAGGCGCAGCGCCTTCATCAAATCCGTGCGCGTCAGGTCATCGGCGAACAAACAGGTCAGCCCGCCGTAGGCGCCGAACCGCGTGGCCCCCGGATGGGACGCGCCGGGCCGCCCCTTATGCCCGTCGGACGTCGCCAGAATGCCCGTGCGATAGCCCATTTCGAAAGCGTCCTCGACCAGCCATTCGAAGGTGCCCCAGGCGGAATGGACCTCGACCGAGCGTTCCTTGTCGCGGTCGTGACCGCGCCGGATATCGGCATAACGCCCGCCGACATGGGCGAAGACCATGACGTCCTCGTCGGCCAATTTGTCGAACAGGTCTTCGACGCTGTTGGCGTCCTGCACGACGTCGGACCGATCCTCGACCAGGGCGTGGGAGGAGCGGTAGATCGGCCGCCCTTCCTCGGCATAGAGAATATTGCGGTCGCCGCCCAGGCAGGTATTGGCCGACCATTCGTAACCGGGGATGACGACGAAGCGGGAATCTTGCGTGAACTCCCGGCTGAGGGTATTCAACTCGGCCCAGAAATCGGACGTGATCTGGAAATCGTTTCCTTGGTGCACCGTCGCGTCCAGGAAGGCCCTATCGCGGGCGAAGGCGAAATAATCGCGCGCGTTGTTGGTGCCGATGGTTTCCTGGGACTGGCCGTGCAGGTCGGCCCAGAAGCTGACCCCCGACCGTTTGGGCAGCACGCGCAGCGGATTGGAACTTGCCGTGACGTTGCCCGCAAGGTCGATCAGGTCGATGCGCAGGTCGCCTTCCTCCATCGCACGCAAGCCGTCCAACTGCACCGACGCCTGACCGGGGTAGAACGAGATTTCCTCGGGCAGGTTCTCGACCGGCCGGGTGGAGACCAGGCGGAAGGTATCCTCGCATTTGGTCGAGGGGTTGCCCCATTTATCCTCGCCCTTGAGGCCCAGAAGAAAGGTCTCGCCGACGCGCTTCAAGGTCGGGATGATGGCCTTGTAGAGGACCGGCGGACCCGGTTCGATGACGATGGACGGCGTGTCGGGCAGTTCCACGTAATCGTAGGTCGCGAAGGCGTCGACCAGGGTGCGAAACTGGAATTCCTTTTCCTGGAAGGTCTGCATGCGCACGCCGGGGCCGCCGAAGCGGCGATCCCCGATGCGAATGACGATGCGGTCGCCCTCGCTGAGGAAGCCGCGCACGACCTTGATATAAAGGGTCTTGTCCCAGGGCCGGAAATTGCGTTTCAGGTCGTACTCCATATGGAGCACCGCCCCGTTGGATGCCTGGGCCGAGACGTAATTGGGGCCTTCGGGATCGTCCATCTGCAACCGCCCCAGGTCCGACGCGAACCGGTGGACGATCTTGAGCGATCCGGAATCGTCGATCCCGAACTTACCCGCCGTATAGACGATGAAGAAGGACTGGTAGCTGCCGGCCTCCACCGGACCCAAGGGCGCGATGGCGACGGAGCCCATTTCCTCCGGCATGTAGGTCGAAAGCGGCATGCCTTCGTATTCCCCCACTTGGACCGATGACCCCGGCCCGGTTCAACACTTCGGATTGTTATAATATAGGGCCCGGACGGCAGGAAGAGGATTGCCCCATCGGCCATGGCCCGTGCCGCGCCGTGGCCTAGGTGTCCTCGTCACCGGGCAGCGTGAAGCCGCCATCGCGTTGATAAACCTTGATGACCGAAGCGTCGTCGGCGCGGCCCAGGCCCATGTCCTTGGCCTCCCGGAAACGCTCAAACGCGGTCTGTGAAATCGGCAGGGGGAAGTCCAGGCGTTCGCCCTGGGCCAAGACGATGCCCAGGTCCTTGATGAAAATATCGACGGCGCTTTTCGGGCTGTAATCGTTTTCCAAAACATGCGGCACCCGGTTTTCGAACATCCAGGAATTTCCCGCCGACGCCGTGATAACCTTGAACACCGTGTCGGCGTCCAGCCCGCTCTTGATGGCCAGGGCCATGGCCTCCATGGCCGATGCGATATGCACCCCGGCGAGCAGTTGATTGACCATCTTCATGGTTGATCCCGGGCCGGGCGAGTCGCCCAGTGCGAACACCGTTTCCGCCGCCGCATCCAGAAGTGGGCGCGCCTTGTCGAAGGCCGCTTGCGCGCCCGACGCCATGACCGAGAGCTTGCCCGCCGCCGCCTTGACCGGACCGCCGGAGATCGGCGCGTCGAGGTAGAGCCCACCGGCCGCCTCGACCTCGGCCGCCAGGGACTGGGCCGCGTCGGGCGGCATGGTGGCACAGCCCAGAACGACTGAACCGGGCGCCAATGATGCCAACACGCCATCCGGCCCCCGCAGGACAGAGGCGACCTGATCCGCATTGACGACGACGATGGCGACGGCGTCGGCATCCTTCGCCGCTTCCCGTGGCGTGCCCGCCGCCCGGCCGCCGGCCTGGGCAAAGGCGTTTCGCGCGTCTTCGGAAATGTCACAACCGGCGGTGTCGATCCCCGCCGCCACCAGGGACGAGGCCATGCCCATACCCATGGCGCCGAGGCCGATCACCGCCGCGCGGTAAGCCGTCATGTCTGGATGTTCCTAAGCGGTCGCTTGTTCTTGTCGTTGTTCGGTTGGCGGAGAATCAGAGCGCGTCGAGCGCGCCCTTGATCCGGGTGATCGTATCCTTGAGGCCTTGCATCATGTTGTCGGCGTCTTTTTCCAACGCCGCCAATTCCTTTTTACCGGCGGCGATCTTCGCCACCAGTTTCTCGCGTTCGGCGTTCAGCTTATCCAGCGCCGCCTGGGCGTCGGCTTGCTTCTGCGCCGCCTCGGATGCCGCTTCCAACGCCGCCTTGGTCTCGGTGTAGAGACCGGACAGTTTGGATTCCAGTTCCTGGGCTTCCGTGCGGCGTTTTTCGATATCGGCGTTTGTCGCGGCCAGTTCCTGTTTCGCCGTTTCCACCGCCTGGGCGATGTCCTGGCTTTCCTTCATGAACTGATCCTGCGCGGCCTTCATGGCGGCCCGTTCGTCGGCGACCTGAGCGCGCAGGCGGGTCATGTCGTCCTGCGCCTGACCGACGTCGGACCGGTAATCGACGGCGGCGACCACGGCCAGGCCGGCAATCACGAACAGGCCCAGGGCGACCCGTTTCCACGCCGCCGCGGAACCGTCCATGCCCAAAAAGGCTTTGCGTTTCGCCTTGTCCCCGGCGCCGCCGGCGGCCGCTTTGCCGTCGGTCTTGGCATCGGGCTTCGGCGCGGCTTTGGCGTCGGCCTTCGTATCGGATTGGGCCGAAGCGGCGGGCTTTGCATCCGGCTTGGCGCCGGCGGCCGGCTTCGGCGGAGTGGGTTTGGGTGTTTCGTCGCTCATGGGTTCCGATCCTTAATACATTCTGTTTGGGGGCCTCTCCCGCCCTTACCCTCTGTCCCTATTATAGAGGAGACGGGCCCGAGAACCAGGGGGCCATGCTGCGACCGCACATCGAACATGACTGGCGGAGAGGCCTGAAACCGTTATGATACCGCCCGAAATTCCTCCGCCGCCGGGCCGGTTTCGGCACGAATTCCCAAGCGGCGAACCTCTCCTACTTATCAGCGGCAGATGTCATGAATGTTTCCGAAATCACCCTGCGGCGCCTCAACCTGCCCTTGAAAATTCCCTACAAGCTGGCCTTCGGGCCGGTCACGGCCTTCGACACCATTCTGGTGACGGTCACCGGCGACGGCGGCGAGGAAGGCTTCGGCGAGGCGACGATCCTGACCGGCTATACCCCGGAAACGGTCGACGGCGCCTGGGCCAAAGCCCGGGAATTGGCGGCCGCCCTGAAGGGCATGGAGGCCGCCACGGCCAAGGCCGAAGCGCTCAAGCATCACAAGGCGGCGCCCTTCACCGTGACGTCGCTGGTCACCGCCATCGAAATGGCCGAAGGCAGCCCGTTTCTCGAGATCACCCGGGAAACGCCGGTGCCGTTGCTGGCGATCCTCAGCGCCTCCGACGAGGCCGGCATCGCCCGGGAAATGGAACAACATCGGGCCGCCGGCTACGGCACGGTCAAGGTCAAGGTCGGCTTCGAATGGGAATCCGATGCCGAGCGCCTGAAATTCATCCAGGATCAGGTCACGGCCATGGGCCCCGCTGCCCCCGGCCTGCGGATCGACGGCAACCAGGGCTATTCCCTGGACGACGCCCTGGCCTTCACCCGTATTCTGGCCCCCGACCATATCGAATTGTTCGAACAGCCCTGCCACATGGATGATTGGGACGCCGCCAAAGCGGTTTCCGAGATTTCCCCCGTGCCGATGATGCTGGACGAAAGCATTTACGGCCCGGCCGAAATCGAACGCGCGGCGGAGACCGGATCGGCACGCTTCGTGAAATTGAAATTGATGAAGGCCGGCAGCCTGGAAAACCTGGCGGCGCAGTTGGAAAGGATTCGGGAACTGGGGATGGAACCCGTTCTCGGCAACGGCGTCGCCGCCGATCCGGGCTGTTGGATGGAGTCCTGCATCGCGCGCACGCATATCACCAACGCGGGCGAACAGAACGGCTTCCTCAAACCGCACAGCGGCCTGTTCGCCGACCCCATTCGGGTCGAGCGGGGGGCGATGATCCTGACGCCGGGCCGCCCGGCCCTGATCGGTGATGCGGACCTGGACGCGCTTTCGGCGGAAACGCTTCGGGTCGCCGCCTGACCCATGGACCGGCTTTCCGAACTACTCGGCTATCCGCCGGAAACGCTCGCGCTCATTTCGCTTTGTATCGTCATGGGCGGTATCGCCAAAGGCATCGCCGGGGTCGGCCTGCCGATCGTGACGCTGTCGATCATCCTGACGGCGGGCCTGATGGAACCGCGCGACGCGCTGGCCGCCCTGGTCCTGCCGATCCTGGTCACCAACCTGTGGCAGGCCGTGCGCGCGGGCGATCTGATGACGCCGTTGAAGCGCCATTACCCGATGATCATCACACTGCTGATCTTTCTCTATGTCGGCTCGCTTCTGCTGGCGGCGCTGGACACGCAGATTCTGTTCGCCGTGCTGGGCGCCTGTCTCGCCGCGTTCTCGGCCATGAGCCTGTGGAAGCCGCGGTTGGAGCCCCTGAGGCCGGAAACGGAGCGCTGGGCCGGGCCGCTGGCCGGAACGATCGGCGGGCTGCTGGGCGGAATTTCGACGGTCTGGGGCCCGCCCATGAGCATCTATCTCGTCATGCTGCATCTGAAAAAGGACGAATGGGTGCGCACGGTCGGGCTGATCTGGTTTTCCGGGACGATCCCGCTGACCACGTTCTATTGGGCCAACGGCGTGCTGCATCCGGGCAATATCTGGATCACCGCCGCCGCCTGCGTGCCGGTCATGATCGGCATTCTGATCGGCGAACAGGTCCGAAAATTCATCGACGAGGACCTGTTCCGCAAGATCCTGCTGATCGTCCTGTTCCTGTCGGGCCTGAACCTGATCCGCCGGGCGATTTTCTGATAGCCTTCCGAACGACCGCCGGGGGATGATGCCCGGCGCGCGATCCGGACGAGGGGGCCTGCCGTGCTGAATATTCTGTGGTCGATCCTGCCGATCTTCGTGCTGATCGTGTTGGGCAACGTCTTGCGCCGGGGCGGCATTCCGTCGATCGAATTCTGGAACCTGAACGACAAGCTCGTCTATTGGGTGCTGTTTCCGTCGCTGCTGTTCTTCAAGACCTCGACGACGGAACTGGCCGGCGGCTTTCTGGGCCCCTTGGCGGCGGCGATCCTGACCGGACTGGCCGCCGCCCTGATCGTATCGCTGGGCCTTGGGCTGGCGTTCGGATTTTCCCGGCCGCAGGCGACCAGCATTCTGCAGGGGGCCGCCCGCCACAACACCTTCCTCGCCCTCGCCATTTCCGAACGGCTGTTCGGGTTGGAGGGGCTCGCCGTCGCCGCGCTCTGCACGGCGGTTCTGATCCCGCCGACCAACGTCCTGGTGATCAGCCTGATGAACATCCTGTTGCGCCACGGCGGGCCCGGCGGCCTATGGGCCCCGGTGGCGCGGGACCTCGCGCGCAATCCGCTGATCCTTTCGGTCGGGCTGGGCATTGGCGTCAATTTCGCCGACGTCGGCCAGATCCCCGTCATCCACGACGCGACGGAAATGCTCGGCCGGGCGGCCCTGCCCATCGTGCTGTTGGCGGTCGGCGCCAATATCCGCATCAACGAGATGAAGGCCTCACTCTCGCCCATCGCCCTCGCCACGGCGGTCAAGTTCGTGGTCTTCCCCGCCGCCGTCTGGGGGATGTGTTTCACCTTGGGCATCACCGGCGTCACGGCCTATGTGCTGACCGTCTTCGCGGTCATGCCGATGCCGCCGTCGTCGTTCACCATCGCGCGGGAAATGGGCGGCGACGCGCCACTCGCCGCCAGCATGGTGTCGCTGCAAACGCTGCTCAGCCTGCTGACCGTTCCCGTCAGTCTGGTGATCGCACAGAACCTGTTTTAAGACTCCGACAAAGACTAGGGAGAGACGACAGCCATGGGACCCCGCGATCATTTCGCCACGCGTTTGGGCTTCATCCTGGCGGCAGCCGGATCGGCCGTCGGGCTGGGCAATATCTGGAAATTTCCCTTCATGGCCGGACAGAACGGCGGCGGCGCCTTTCTGATCATCTACCTCGCCTTCGTGCTCACGATCGGCTTTTCCGTGATGCTGGCCGAATTCACCATCGGCCGCGCCGGCCAGCGTAATCCGGTCGGCGCCTTCCGCGCGCTGAAGGGCGGCGCCTGGCCCGCCGTCGGGGGGCTCGGCGTGGTCGCCGGCTTCGTCATTCTGTCTTTCTATTCCGTGGTCGGCGGCTGGACCCTGGCCTACGCCATCAAGGCGGCGACGGGGGCGTTGGCGTCCAACGATCCGGAGACCTTGGGCGCGGCCTTCGGCGCCTTCATTTCGGAACCCGAGGGCGTGATCGGATTTCACACGCTGTTCATGGTACTGACCGGCGGCATCATCGCCGGCGGGGTGCGGGGCGGGATCGAACGGGCGTCGCGCATTCTGATGCCGGTGCTGGTCGTGCTGGTGATCGTCCTGGCCGGCCGGGCGGTGACGCTGGAAGGTGCTGCCAAGGGCATCGACTTCTTCCTCACTCCCGACTTTTCAAAAGTCACCTGGGGCACGGTCAACGCCGCCCTGGGGCAGGCGTTCTTCTCCCTGTCGCTCGGCATGGGGGCGATGCTGACCTATGCCAGCTATCTGGACAAGCAGGTGAACCTGCCGAAAACGGCGGCCCAGGTCACGATACTGGACACGACCTTCGCCGTGATCGCCGGGTTCATGGTCCTGCCCGCCGTGTTCGCCTTCGGCTTCGATCCGGCGGCCGGCCCGGGCCTGACCTTCATCACCCTGCCCGCCGTATTCGCCCAGATGCCGGCGGGCCAGGTCTTCGCCTTCCTGTTCTTCGCCCTTCTGGCCATCGCGGCGCTGACCTCGGCCGTGTCGATCATGGAGCCCGTGGTTGCCTACCTGATCGACGAGCGGCGCATGCCCCGGCGGTGGGCGGCGTTGCTGTCCGGCGTCATGATCTGGGCGCTCGGCGTGCCCTCGGCCCTGTCGCTGGGCCCGTGGAAGGACATGACCATCGGCGGCAAGGGCTTCCTGGACGCCATGGACTACCTGGCCTCCAACATCATGCTGCCGACCGGCGGCGTGCTGATTGCCCTGTTCGTCGGCTGGTCGATTTCCGCCCGCGCCCAGGAAGAAGCACAATCGGACGGCAGCCATCCCTTCCCGCTTATTCGCGTCTGGATCTTCATCTGCCGCTTCGTCGCCCCGGCGGCCGTTGCCTGGGTGTTGATCAGCGGTCTGTAACACCGGGCCGGACCTCCCCGCGCCTTGCGGTCGGAAATCCGCCGAGCTTTGACTTGCATCAAGGCGTCATCGGGATTAGTTGATAATCATTCTCAATATTAGTTTCTGATTCCCGTCGCGAGGCCCCATGCCCAAGCCTGTCCGTCCCGCAATCTTCGCCGCCGGCGTCCTGGCCGCGGCCTTGTCCTGCGTCCCGGCAATCGCCGGAGATGCCACGTTCGCGACCAAGGCCGACCTGGGCAAGGCGCTGTTCTTCGACACCAACCTGTCGACGAACCGGACCCAGGCCTGCGCGACCTGCCACGATCCAGCCCATGCCTTCACGGACCCGCGCCCGACGGCGGCCGGGCGCGCCGTCTCCATGGGGGACGACGGAACCTCGCTGGGCGACCGCAACACACCGACCGCGGCCTATGCCCGGTTCTCGCCCAAGTTCCAGCGGCTCAAGGATGGGACCTATGTCGGCGGTCAGTTTCTCGACGGGCGCGAGCCGGACCTGGCCGGACAGGCGGGCGGCCCGCCGCTCAACCCGATCGAGATGGGCATGCCGGATAAGGAAAGCGTGGTCGCGCGGCTGTGGGAAAATCCCGATTACGTGACGGCCTTCGCCAAGCTGTTCGGCCCCGAAACGGCGGCGAAGCCGGAATCCGCCTATGCCGCCATGACCCAAGCCATCGCGGCTTTCGAGGGGACGGACGAATTCGCGCCCTTCACCTCGAAGTACGACCGGTTTTTGGCCGGCGAGGCGAAGTTGACGGACAAGGAAGAATTGGGCCGCCTGCTGTTCTTTTCCCAGCAGTTCACCAACTGCAACCAATGTCATCAGCTTCATACCGTGCAGCCGGCGAAACACGAGACCTTCACCAACTACCAGTATCACAACATCGGAATTCCGGTGAACGCGGCGGCGCGCCGGGCCAACGGGTCGAAGGCCGGGCATATCGACCGCGGGCTTCTGGACAATCCGGCGGTGGACGATCCCGCCCAGGCGGGCAAGTTCAAGGTGCCGAGCCTGCGCAACGTCGCCGTCACCGCCCCCTATATGCACAACGGCGTTTTCAAGGACCTGCGGACGACGGTGGTGTTCTACAACAAGTACAACACCCGCGATCCGAAACGCCTGATCAACCCGGAAACCGGCGCGCCGTTCCGCGACCCGGAAGTGGCCGAGAACATCGCAACCAAGGAATTGACCCATGGCCCGGCACTGGACGACAAGCGGATCGACGCCCTGGTCGCCTTTTTGAAGACCCTGACCGACCGGCGGTACGAGCCCCTATTGGCCGAGATCGAGGCCGAGGAAAAAGCCGCCCGCCAGGCGGCACAAGCCGCGTCCGAAAAGAAATAGGCAAAGAAAAAGGCGCGTCCCGCCGGATGGCGGGAAACGCGCCCGATTTCTTCACCGGCCCCAAAGGGCCTCAAGGCAGCCCCGATCAGGACATCTTGGACTGGATATAATTGTCCAGGCCCATTTTCTCGATCAGGCCCAGCTGCTTTTCGCACCAGTAAAGGTGGTCTTCCTCGGTGTCTTCCAGCAGGCCCAGCAGCATCTGACGGGTGACGTAGTCGCCTTCCTTTTCGCAAAGGGCGATGACCTTGACCAATTCCTTCTGCACGAACATTTCGTAGGAAAGGTCGTTCTTGATCATCGACGTTACGTCCTTGCCGATTTTCAGCTTGGCGCGCGAGGCGACGTCAGGGAAGCCCTCGAGGAACAGGACACGCTCGATGATCTTCGCGGCATGATCCAGTTCTTCTTCCTGTTCGTGCTTCATCCGCTCGTAGAGTTCTTCCAAACCCCAATCCTGGTACATGCGCGAATGGATGAAGTACTGATCGGCGGCCGACATTTCGTGGGTCAACAGGCCGTTCAGGGCAGTGATGACGGTCTTCTTGCCTTTCATGACGGAAAGCTCCTTACGCTTGGGATTGGATGTAGTTGGGCAGGCCAATGTCCTTGATCAGGCTGACCTGTGTTTCCAGCCAATCCAGGTATTCTTCTTCGTCCTCGAGAATATCGTCGAGAAGATCGCGCGACACGTAATCGCCCTTGGACTCGCACAGCGCGATGGCCGTGCGCAGATCGGCGATGCACTGTTCTTCCAGCGCCATGTCGCAATTGATGATGTCGGGCGTGTCCTCGCCGATCCGAAGCTTGCCCAGGTCCTGCAGGTTGGGCAGCCCTTCGAGGAACAGAACGCGGGCGATCAGCTTGTCCGCCTGTTTCATATCCTTGATCGACTTCTTGTATTCGTGCTCGCCCAGGTCATCCATGCCCCAATCGTTGAAGATCCGGGAGTGCAGGAAGTACTGGTTGATGGCCGTGAGCTCGTTCTTGAGGATCAGATTAAGGGTTCTGACTACCTCCCGATCACCTTTCATCGCCATTCTCCTTGATTCGGCCGAGGACCCCCATGTCCCCGATAAACAAACCTCTCATAATTCCAAAATATTGGCAAGGCCATTGATTTTATTAGATAATTTTGAAAGTCATTCGCATCCGCACCTAGACAGAAAACACGCTGCAAGCGGCTGAGATGCTTGGCCCACCGGGAATTCGCAAGCAGGACGGGCCGTTTAACAAAAGCCCTGATTTTCACAGCGGGTTTATGCAAAACTGCGAATGTGTGCGGACGAGGCGGCAGGGGAGCCGCCAACACTTTCTTCGACCTTTCTGCGCAATGACGATGCCGCTCCCGGCCGCGCCACGGGAGTTCGCGGACACGGGCTGGACCGAATGCTGAAATTCATCATCAGGAATCGCGCCTTCACGATCACCATCGCGGTGGCCGTGGCGCTGACCTGTGCCTTGCTTGCCGCCGTCTGGCATACCTCCGACAGGATCGAAGCGACGGAACAGGCCGCCTGGGTTGGACGGGCCAAGGCGGAAACGGCGCGGCTGACCGATCAGCTCATTTCCAACATCTATAAGACCGAGGTCAACCTGCGCGCCATTTCCGAACGGTTCCGCGCGACGGGATCGGCCACGCCCGAGACCTTCGGCGCCCTGATCGCCGAGGCGAAGAAGTGGGACCCGGACGTCCGCTTTCTTGCCGTCGCCTTCGCCGAGCGGCTGACGTCCGATGAACGGGCCGCGGTTGAGGCCCAAGGCGGTGTCCTGACGACCCTGGGCAGCCCCAACCGGCGGGCGCCCGAAGCCGATCGCAGTTATGCCGTGCGCGCCGTGGCGCCACCCAATCCGCTGATCCGCGTCGGCACCGATCTGGCGTCCCATCCGGCCTTTCTCGCGACCATCAAGACGGCGGAGCGGCTACCCGGCACGACGATCATCGGCCCGTCCTTTAACGGCACCGAAGGCGACCGGGAATTTCCCATCGCCGTTCTGAGCTCCCTGGGCGAGGCTCCCGGGGTCGTCGTCGCGACACTGAAGTTGGAGCCGTTCTTCGCCGCGACGACGCAGGGCCAGGCATCTTCGGGGATCGGGCTGCGGCTGATCGAATACGACGCCCGGGCAGGCACCGATCCTTTACGGACCGCCGTGATCGGCGACATGGAAGCCCCCGAAGGCGTCCGCACGGAGGTTATCCGCATCAGCCGGGGCCTCGCCAGCTGGGCACTCTACTGGGATATTTCCGAGGAGTTCCAGGGCGGGCCGAACAAGAACATCGAATACATCACCCGCTACGGCGGCAGTATCCTGGCGGTTCTGTTGCCGGCCATTCTCGCCTACCTCGCGATCCAGAGCCTGCGCTTCAAAAGCCAGGTGCGGGAAAAGACGGCGGAATTGTCGCGCTCTGCCATGATCATACAACTGACCATGGACACCATCGATCAAGGCTTCGCCGTGTGGAACGCCGACCACCGTCTGGTGGTCTGGAGCAAACGCTGCCTGGAATTCTGGTATCAACCGGGCCCCTGGCTGACGGCGGGCACGCATATGCGGGACATCTTCGTCCATCTCGCCAATCAGGGCGCTTTCGGCGAGGGCGACCCGGAAGACATCGCCCAGGTCGAATTGGCGCGGGTCGTCGGCGCAGGCCCGCAATCCGAGGAACGGTTCACCATGACCGACGGGCGCCGGGTCCATGTTCGGCGGTTCCCCTTGGACCGGGGTGGCCATATCGCCGTCTATACGGACGTCACCGCGCAGGAAAAGGCGATAGAAGAAGTCTCGCACGCCCGCGACGAAATGGAGGACATGGTCCGTGATCGGACACGCGACCTGATCGTTGCGCGGGACAAGGCGGAACAGGCGAGCCACGCCAAGACCCGTCTCCTCGCCAACGTCAGTCACGAATTGCGCACGCCGCTGAATGCGATCATCGGCTTTTCCGAAATGATCGGCATGCGCAGCAACGACGACGCGGTGGCGGAATACGCCAAGAACATCAAACTCGCGGGCGAGGACCTGTTGTCCGTCGTCTGCGACCTGCTGGAAATCTCGCGCGTCGAATCCGGGGTCGCCGAACTGGACATCGAGGATGTGGATATCCGCGATGCCGTCGATGGCGTCTTCGTCCTGGTCAGCGGCGCCGCACGCGGGTCCGGACCGACCCTGGTCTCTTCCGTGGCCGAGAATCTGCCGCCGCTGCGGGCGGATCCGCTGCGCCTGAAACAGATCCTGCTCAACCTGATCGACAACGCGATCAAGTTCTCGGCCGAGGACAGCGTGACGGAGGTCTCCGCGTCCCTCGACCATGACGGCGACATGATTATCCGGGTCCGGGATCGGGGGATCGGTATTCAGCCGGAAGACCTGCCGCGTATTCTCGAGCCCTTCGCCCAGGTCCAGGACATCATGAGCCGCACTCATGAAGGCATCGGGTTGGGCCTGCCCCTGGCGCGGTCGTTGACGGAGATGATGGAAGGCAAACTGTCGATCGCCAGCGTGCCCGGCGAGGGCACGACCGTGACCCTGGTCTTTCCCGCTACCCGGGTCGGCCGCCGCGCGGCACCGCCGCCGGCCGAAGCCGACCGCCCCGGCGCCTGAGGCCGAATTCAAACCCAATAGGCTTTATAGATACGGCCCCGGGACAATGGGGCTGCCGTCACGGAACCGGTCGGCGCGGAAGCGGCGAACGTCGTGGCCGGGATCGCGGCCCATGACCATATCTGCCATGACCCGGCCGATGGCCGGACCGATCCCGAACCCATGACCGGACAGACCCGTGCAGATGAACATGCCGGGCAGCGCCGGATCTTCGCCCAGGGTCGGCACCACGTCGGGGGTGACGTCGATCATCCCGGCCCAGGCTTCTGCCAGCTTCAATCCGGCCAGGGCCGGATAGCGTTCGCCGATGCGCCGTTCCAGGCGCCGGATTTCCGACGGATGGGCCGGCGGGTCGAGCACGCGCATGCGCTCGAAGGGGCTGACCTCGTCGGCGGTCCAGCGCGATGGCGTGCCCCAGGCACCGGGATATCCGCGGGGCGCGCCCAGGGTCAGGCGCATGTCGCGCCAGGACGCCCCCATGGCCTTTATGAACTTGGCAAAGTACTTGAATGATTTAGGCGACAGATAATGCTCCGCCAGGGTGCCGGTGGCCAGGGTATAGCCGCCGTCGGCGCGCCGCCGGAGGCACAGCCCGACGTTGCGGATGTTCGGCACGTCGTCCCGGCCATCGAACAACGGCGGCGCAACGTCCGTCCGGGCGACCGTGCAGCGCACGGCGAGTTGCGGCAGGTCGACCCCCGCGTTATGGGCGAAATGGGTGGACCAGGCCCCCGCCGCCAGGACGACCGCGTTACAGGCGACCCGGCCTTTTTCCGTGACCACGCCGACGACCCGCCCGCCCTGCACATCGACCGTGCGCACGGCGCAGTCCTCGGCGATCTTGGCGCCCAGGCGCCCGGCCGCGCGGGCCAGCGCGGGAACAGCGGCGAAGGGCTCGCCCCGGCCGTCCGACGCGGTCAGCATGCCCCCGGCGAAGTCGCCCGGCAGGCCGGGGTAAAGGGATTTGATCTCGTCCGGCGTCAGCAGCCGCGTATCCAGCTGATGTTCCTTGGCCATTGCGAGCCAGTCTTCATACCCGGCCATTTGCTGCCGGCTGGTCGCCAGATACAGGCAGCCTTCCTGGGTGAAGGTCAAATCGGCCTCGCCCGTTTCCGCCGCCAGCCCGCGCCAGATACGGTTGGCCTCCATCATGATCGGGAGTTCGGCATAGTCCCGCCCCTGCTGGCGGATCCATCCCCAATTGCGCGACGATTGTTCGCCGGCAACCCGGCCTTTCTCGCACAACAGGACCGATTGCCCGCGCTGGGCCAGGAAATAGGCCGTGGCCGTGCCGGCCACACCGGCGCCGATGACGACAACGTCGACGGCGTCGGGGATGGGATCGGAAAACCGAACGGGCGTGTTATGTGTATTGATCGGCGGCATCTTGATCGGCGGTATGGGCGCCCCATAATCGGCGCCCCGCTGCGCCCTGAGGAATCGATCTTGCCACGGAAAAGCAGCACCGCCTATAGGGAGAATTGATCCTTGCCCAACGGTGGCCGGATGGGATTACCTAGGCGTCAAACAGGCTATAAGCCGCTCATCCAAGTTGAAGAATTCCAAGTAGAAAATCAGATGGAAACATACGACTACATCATCATCGGCGCCGGATCGGCGGGCTGCGTGCTGGCCAACCGGCTGACGGAAAACGGCAGGTACAGCGTCTGCGTGCTGGAAGCCGGGCCGCCCGACCGCCATCCCATGATCCATATTCCGGCGGGCTTCATGAAGCTGCTGGATCACAAGACCCTGAACTGGCGCTACGCGACGGAGCCCACGGAATGGACCGCCGGGCGGGCCATTCCCGTGCCGCGCGGCAAGACGCTCGGCGGATCAAGTTCGATCAACGGCAACGTCTACAACCGGGGCAACCGGGAGGACTACAATTCCTGGGCGCAGTTGGGCAACCGGGGGTGGGGCTATGCCGACGTGCTGCCCTATTTCAAACGGTCGGAAAAACGCATCGGCGACGGCGACGACAAATACCGTGGCCGGGGCGGCAGTCTCTGCGTGACGGACACGGACCTCTCGCACACGCTCTGCGAAGCCTTCATGTCGGGGGCCGAAAGCCTGGGTATTCCGCGCAACCCCGATTACAACGGCGAAACCCAGGAAGGCGTCGCCTATACCCAACGTACCATCCACAACCGCCGCCGCATGAGCGCCGCCAAGGCCTTCCTGCATCCGGCGATGAAACGGCCCAATCTGCGGGTCGTCACCCATGCCTTCGCGACCAATCTGATCCTGGACGGCAAGCGGGTGACCGGCGTGCGCTACCTGAAAGGCGGGCGCGGCGGTGCGGCGCACGAGATTTCAGCGACCAAGGAAGTGATCCTGTCCGGCGGGGTCATCAATTCGCCGCAGTTGTTGCAGATTTCCGGGATCGGCGACCCGAGCCACCTGGCGGACCTGGGTGTCGAGGTGCGGCACGCCCTGCCCGCCGTCGGCCAGAACCTGCGCGATCACTACGCCCCCCGGTTCACGGCGCGGGTCAAGAACACGGGCAGCATCAACCAGCGGGCCCAGGGCCTGGGCTTGGTCCCCGAGGTCGCCAAATACCTGATGGGCAAGCCCAGCGTGCTGGGCCTGCAGGCCACCATGGTCTACGGCTTCTGGCATTCGAACCCGGCGATTTCGAACTCGGATTTGCAGCTGACCTTCATGCCCGCGAGCTACATCGCGGGGCGCCAGACGGTGCTGGACAAGTTTCCCGGCATGACCGTCGCCTCCTGGCAGCAGCGCCCGGAAAGCACCGGCTATGTCAAAGCCCTATCGACCGACCCCTTCGAAAAACCGGTCATCAATCCCCGCTATCTGGAACACGAAACGGACCGCCAGGTGCTGCTGGCCGGGATGAAGCTGGTCCGGCAAATCCTCCGCTCCGCCCCCATGGCGCCCTATTTCGCGGGCGAGGAATTCCCCGGCGAACAGGTCCAAAGCGACGCCGATTTGATGGAGGCCGCCAAGATCCGCGCGACCACGACCTTCCACCCCATGGGGACCTGCCGCATGGGCCCGGCGACGGACAAGTCGACCGTGGTCGACGATCAATTGCGGATGCACGGCATGGAAGGCCTGCGCGTCGTCGATGCCTCGATCATGCCCAATATGCCGTCGGCCAACCTGAACGCGGCCACCATCATGATCGCCGAGAAGGCATCCGACATGATCCTGGGCAAGACGCCGCCGGCGGCGGAAATCGTCGAGGGCTGACGCGACCGACCGACACGGACGGCCCAGGACGAGGGAAGTAAACAGACTACCCAGCCTGCTGTTCGCGGATCCAGCCCCTGGCCGCGCGCAGCGTCGGGAATATCCGAATGGCGTGCCCGGGCGGGCGCGGCCCGCCGTCGATAAAGGCCTGAAAGACGATCTGCATCTTGGTATTGGGCGAGACCAATGCCGTCATCCGGGGGTTGGGACGATCGCCGAAAATTTCCCGGGACCGCGCGGCATGCCCGGCGCCGATGGCTTCGGTCAGCGCGAACAGGGCATCGCCGTCGATCCCTGAAAAATCGAAGACATGATAGGCGTGCCGTTCACGATCCGGATGCGCGGCGGTCGCTTCCGCGATCTCCACGAATTCGTAGGGCACGGCGAACCCGGTCAGGGATACAAGGAGACCGTCGCCTTCATCGATGATCGTGAACGGCATCTATACCTGGCAACAACGCGCCGCAATCATTCAGCGGAAATCGAAACCACGCCCCTTGAGCGCCGCACGCAGATGGTCGCGGGGGCGTTCGGCATATTTCTTGTCGACGTCGGCGGACCAACTGTCGTCGTCCGTCGGCTTGTTGATGTCGTCATAATGCGCCTTCAACTGAGCATTATAAGGCGAGACGATGCCGACGGCCTTGGCCGCGTCATACCGTTCGTAATGAATGACGCCCTCGGCGGGCATGCGCGGCTTCTGTTTCGGCTGCCCAGCGGGATATCCCAGGCAAAGGCCGAACACCACATAGGTCCGCTGCGCCAGGCCGAGAACCTCGGCGACGGCTTCAGGATCGTTGCGCATGGCACCGATCATGACGCCCTGGATGCCCAGGCTGTCCGCCGCCACATAGGCGGCCATGCCGACCAGCGAAGCGTCGATGGACGCCATCAAGCCCATTTCCAGGTTGTTGTCGTCGAGATCGCGGCCGTTGCGCTGAAACGCCGTCTCGATACGTGTCAGATCGGCGACGAAAGCGAGATAGACCGGGCAGGTCTCGATGTGCTTCTGGCCACCGGCGATCTTGGCGAGCTTGGCCTTGGTTTCCGGATCGCGCACGACGATCACGGAATAAGCCTGAAGGTTGCCGGAGGTCGGCGCCCGGCGCGCGGCCTCCAGGATCGCGGTCACTTGTTCGTCGGTCACGTCGCGGTCCGCGAAATCGCGGATCGAACGCCTGGCGCCCAAGACGCGGATGGTTTCACTGTCGGTGAGGGTTTCCTCGGTCTGGCCCGTGGGGCCGTCTGGCGGGGTCATGTCTTAAAACTCCGAAATTACAGATTTGCGCCACAATACCCCCGTCCAGATGGTCAAGGCACCCCTTCTTGTCCAGGCATTCGCTAATTCGTGATCTCGGTCGCACGAAATCCCGATTGCAGGTTTGACACACCAATTTATGATCAATCCCAGGGCCGTACAGGACATGGGGATCCGCCGCCGTGGATGAATTTGCCAACCTGCAGGATATTCTCGATCTCGTCGTCAAGACGGTGACCAGCCAGGAATTCTTCCTGCAGTTGACGGTCGTCGTCTTGACCATCGTCGTCGCCTGGTTCCTGTCGTCGAAATTGCGCGATCGCCTGGACGCCTCCCAGAACGCCGAGGACGACGGCACCCGCCGCATTCGACGCCGGATCGGCTCAATCTTCTATCCCGTCCGCGAATTGCTGTTCCCGGCCATCGGGGCCTTGCTGATGGGCGTC
>NZRL01000158.1 GCA_002696205.1 Rhodospirillaceae bacterium
ATGTCGGAAATCTCGACGAATAGGGGGATGCATTATGTCGTCTTGGAATTTGCTCGTTGGTGTGGTCTTGGCAATCGGCTTGGGCGTCTTCGCCTATTCGACCTTCGCAGGTTGCCCGCCGGGTCAGAAACCTTGCCCGAATGCGCCGGCCGCCTGCTGCAAGGTGTAACTTCGAAAATTGGGGGATGAGATGTTGCGACGGGGACGCATGAATTTCATACGGAAGGTTCGAGGGGGATTAACGCTGTGCTTGGCAGTCCCGCTCCTAGTCGCTTGTGCGTGCAAGTCCGAAGGGACGGGTGCATTGATGGAGGCGACAAGCGTCCAGGAGGTCAAGGCCCGGACACTGCTGGACGAGGTCAAGGACAAGCATTTCAGGGTGCTTCGTTTGCCGCGTTCAAACATTCGTTCCGGCAAGGTGTATCGGGTTTGGACTTTCTACGACGGTACGATCGATCTCTATCCCGTATGCAACGATCGTCCCATTCTGGTTGTTTTCTGGGACAAGCTGACTGGAAATGACAGGCTGTATGAGAGCCAGCATCTGGAATTCGTCAAGACCGTTACCGACGGCCAAGGTTTCGGATTGACGGTTCCAGTCGTCGAAGGATTGAAGGCGGTGGGCAAGTTCGAAGACGGGAAATCGATTAAAGTTGAATACACCAACGTTTCCGGATGGGGGTATTCGCTGGAATCCCTCGATAAAATGCAGGTGCAATACCAAGACGAAAGTGAATGCAAATCGACAATCATCAATCATGCGCACCGAAGCAAGATTTGCATGGTGATGGAGGTCATGCGCGGCGACATCCGGTATTCATACGAGGACGGGAGAAAGTTTGGAGTTGATCTGAATGTCGCGTCCGTTGGGTTAACGGCAGGAGGATGGCTCTACAAATACAAAGGTGCCGATGAAGTGATCGCCGGAGACGACTTGGCGTTCGGTGTGACATTCGGTCCGCCGGAAAATCCCGAAGCATATTGCTTCGCCCCGAACACGGATTTCAAATTGCCGGACGATATGCCGCCCACCGAGCCGATCAAGACCGACCGAATTGCGTCCGCCCAAGAGCCGGCCAAGTTTGCCGAAATCGAGCCGATGCCGCCGGTGGAAGTTATCGAGCAGTTCAGAAGGCGGTATCTGCCCAACTAGGCCCGCTTCTTTTCCGGCTTCCGGTCCAGATAAGGGGCGAGGTACTCGCCCGTATAGCTGCCCTTGGTCGCGGCGACGTCTTCGGGCGTGCCCTGGGCGACCAGCTTGCCGCCCTTGGTGCCGCCCTCGGGCCCCAGGTCGATGACCCAGTCGGCGGTCTTGATGACTTCCAGGTTATGTTCGATGACGACCACCGTGTTGCCCTGGTCGACCAGGGCATGGAGGACCTCGAGCAGCTTACGTACGTCGTCGAAATGCAGGCCGGTCGTCGGCTCGTCCAGGATGTAGAAGGTCTTGCCCGTGGCCCGGCGCGACAGTTCCTTGGCCAGCTTGACGCGCTGCGCCTCGCCGCCGGACAGGGTCGTCGCCTGCTGGCCCAGGTGGATGTAGCTCAGGCCGACGCGCTTCAACGTTTCCATCTTGTCGCGGATCGTCGGCACCGCCTTGAAGAAATCGGCGGCCTCGTCGACGGTCATGTCCAGGACTTCGGCGATGGATTTGCCGCGGAACTTGATGTCCAGGGTTTCCCGGTTGTAGCGCTGGCCCTTGCAGGTGTCGCAGGTGACGTAGACATCGGGCAGGAAGTGCATCTCGATCTTGATGACGCCGTCGCCCTGGCAGGCTTCGCAGCGCCCGCCCTTGACGTTGAACGAGAAGCGTCCCGGTTTGTAGCCCCGCGCCTTGGCCTCCGGCAGGTTGGCGAACCAGTCGCGGATCGGCGTGAAGGCACCCGTGTAGGTCGCGGGGTTGGAGCGCGGCGTGCGCCCGATGGGCGACTGGTCGATGTCGACGACCTTGTCAATGAATTCCAGGCCCTCCAGCGCGTCATGGGCGCCCGGATGCTCGCGGGCCCCGTGCAGACGGCGGGCGAGGGCCTTGTAGAGCGTTTCGATCACCAGGGTCGATTTGCCGCCGCCGGAAACACCGGTGATGCAGGTCAGGGTGCCCAGCGGGAAATCGACGTCCAGGTTGTCCAGGTTGTTGGCCTTGGCCCCCCGGAGTTTCAGCGCCTGGCCTTTCTTGCCCGGCCGCCGCTGGGCCGGCACGGGGATCTGTTCGACCCCGGTCAGGTATTTCCCGGTCAGGCTGTCCGGTGATTTCAGGATGTCCTCGGCGGTGCCCATGGCGACGACCTCGCCGCCGTGGATGCCGGCGCGGGGGCCCATGTCGATGATCCAGTCGGCGGCGCGGATGGCGTCTTCGTCGTGTTCGACGACGATCACCGTGTTCCCCAGATCGCGCAGGCGGATCAGGGTCGCCAGCAGGCGTTCGTTGTCGCGCTGATGCAGGCCGATGGAAGGCTCGTCCAAGACGTAGAGCACGCCGGTGAGGCCCGAGCCGATCTGCGAGGCCAGGCGGATGCGCTGGCTTTCGCCGCCCGACAGGGTGCCCGACGACCGCGACAGGGTCAGATATTCCAGGCCGACGTTCTTCAGGAAGCCGAGCCGTTCGTTGATCTCGCGCAGGATGCGCCGGGCGATTTCCTGCTGCTGCCCCTTGAGCGTGCCTTCCAGGCCGGCGAACCAGGCATGGGCTTCCTCGATCGACATGTCGGCGACCTGGGAGATGTTGAGGCTTTCGATCTTGACCGCCAGCGCTTCCGGCTTGAGGCGCAGACCGCCGCATTCGGAGCAGGCGGTGACCGTTTGAAACCGGGACAGTTCGTCCCGCACCCAGCTTGAATCCGTTTCGCGCCAGCGCCGCTCCATATTGGGGATCACGCCTTCGAACGGCTTGGTGATGTCGTAGGCCCGCTTGCCGTCGTGATACTTCATGGTCACCGGCTCGCTGCCCGACCCGTAGAGAATGATCTCGCGGGTCTTCTTCGGCAGCTTGTTCCAGGCGGTCGCCAGATCGAATTCGAAATGGGCGGCCAGGCTCTTGAGCGTCTGGTCGTAGTATTTGGACGATGAATTGGCCCAGGGCGCCACGGCGCCGGACGACAGCGGCCGCTTTTCGTCGGGGATCACCAGTTCGGGATCGAAGAACATTTCCGTGCCCAGGCCGTCGCAGGCCGGGCAGGCGCCGTGCGGGTTGTTGAATGAAAACAACCGGGGTTCGATCTCGTCGATGGTGAAGCCGGAAACGGGACAGGCGAAGCGCGCCGAGAACACGGTGCGCCCGGCCGGCACATGGTCCTGAATGCCGCCCTTGCGCGATCCCTTGGAGGTCTTGGCCCCGGCATCTTCCTTCGGCGCGTCGGCGTCGTCGGCATAGGCGATGCCGTCGGCCAGGTCGAGAGCGGTTTCCAGACTGTCCGCCAGGCGGGCCTCGATGCCGTCGCCGACGACCAGGCGGTCGACCACGACTTCGATGTCGTGCTTGTACTTCTTGTCCAGATCCGGCGCGTCTTCGATGTCGTAAAGTTCGCCGTCGATGCGGATGCGCTGATAGCCCTTCTGGGCGAAGGCGGCGATTTCCTTTTTGTATTCGCCTTTGCGCCCCCGCACGACCGGCGCCAGAAGGTAAAGCCGCGTGCCCTCGGGCATAGCCATGATGCGGTCGACCATTTCCGACACGGTCTGGCTTTCAATGGGCAGGCCCGTGGCCGGGGAATGGGGCACGCCGACCCGCGCGAACAGCAGGCGCATGTAGTCATAGATTTCCGTCACCGTGCCAACGGTCGAGCGCGGATTGCGCGAGGTCGTCTTCTGTTCGATGGAGATCGCGGGGCTGAGCCCGTCGATATGGTCGACGTCGGGCTTCTGCATCAATTCCAGGAACTGGCGGGCATAGGCCGACAGGCTCTCGACGTAGCGGCGCTGGCCCTCGGCATAGATGGTGTCGAAGGCGAGAGACGATTTGCCGGACCCGGACAGGCCGGTGATGACCGTCAGGCTGTTGCGCGGCATTTCCGCGTCGATATTCCGTAGATTGTGTTCCCGGGCGCCGCGAACGCTGATCTTTTCCATGTCTGATCCGAAAGCCGTCAACCGGACAACAGAGGCCGGGCAGGTGGGGGATAAGGGGGAGGAAGGGCGGCGAACGATGCGGCCTTCACAAGCTGTCAGTCATATAGGGTGCCGAGACCGCCGTAAAGTGCGTCTCTCCTGATAATAAATTCACAATTTGAATAGAGAAATATTCACAAAAAAATTCATTAAATACAATTTCATGTGAATTTGATGGTGAAATTGTATCCGGTTTTGGGTAATCTCCTGCCGTCAAGCAAGGAGGTGCCTCCCTTGAAACAGGCAGCGCTGCCAATTTTGAACGGAGGCAAACATGACTCAGGACGATAAATCGGCCCTCAAGTGGACTTTCGCATTTGTGGCCCTGGTCCTCATCCTTGGTTACGGCGCTTACGCGGCTGGTTGGCTGACCCAGTAATCGTGTAATCGCTCCCTGAACATCACCAACGAAACTGGCGCCGGTCACTGGACCGGCGCCGTTTTTTTTCGTGGCTTGGGCGGGGCTGCGGCGGTGGTCCTATGCGGGGGGCTTGCAAAGCGGCCCATGTCCTCTAAAAGAACCCGTTCATTCGAAACGGACGGCAGCGCGTCCCGCATCCCCACCCGAGAGGCCCGATCCCATGGCAAACGACGACGAACAGTTCGAAAAAGCGGACATCATCCTGTCCAACGCCTTGCAGGAATTCATGAGCGCCGGCGTCAGCCAGGAAGTTTACGGCATGGCCATGCTGGAGATCGGTATTCTCGCGTTGGTTCGTCTCGACGAAAGCGACGACCGGATCGCCGAACTGGTGGCGGATTTCATTGCCCGCGCGCGACAAGGCTTGCCCGACCTGCCGCCGGGCCAATAGATACCTAGCCCCATCCAGGGGATTCCGGCTAAAGTCGCCCCTTGTTCCTGGGGAAACGCATCAATAACCGCACTCAACGATTACGAGGAATTCGATGGCAGGCAGCGTCAATAAAGTCATTCTGGTCGGCAATCTGGGGCGTGACCCCGAAGTCCGGTTTTCTCAGGCCGGTCAGAAGATCGTCAACATGTCGGTGGCGACTTCTGAATCCTGGAAAGACAAGAATTCCGGCGAGCGCAAGGAAAAGACCGAATGGCACCGGGTCGTGGTGTTCGACGAACGCCTGGCCGACGTCTGCGAACGCTACCTTAAGAAGGGCTCCAAGGTTTATCTGGAAGGCACCCTGCAGACCCGCAAATGGACCGGTAACGACGGCGTCGAGAAATACACGACCGAGGTCGTCCTGCCGCGTTTCAACGGCGTCATGACCATGCTCGACGGCGGCGGTTCCGGCGGCGGCGGTGGTGGCGGTGGCTACGGTGGCGGCGGTGGCGGCGGCTACAGCGGGCCGGAAGACGACGGGTCAAGCTGGGACAGCCCGGGCGGCGGTAGCTCCGGTGGCGGTTCCGGCGGGGGCGGCGGCTCCGACCTGGACGACGAAATCCCCTTCTAACCGGAAAGTTCACCGCTTAGCCAAAGAGGCGCGGGCCATGGGGGCCAGGCCCGGGGACACGAAACGGGGTCCTGAATGACGAGGGAAGGGAGCATAACGGTTCCCGAACGGAAGGGCGTGCGGCTGCGCTTTGTGCTCGCGTTTGTCCTGATCGTCGTGGGGGTCGGCCCGTCGGTTCTGTTGGCCGGCTGGCTCTACGCCCGCACGGTCGACGTGCAGGTGGCCGACGTTTCCGAACGCTCGCTTTTGCTGGCCAAGACCTTGTCGCGGTTCATCGAGGGGGATCTCGAGGATTTTCGGGAGTCCCTGGACCTGTTGTCCACCCAATACAACCTGACGAATCTACCCAAACCGGTATTGGAAATCGCCGCCGCCCGGGGCATGACGGCGGTCTGTCTATTGAGCGGCGCCCGCCGTCCCGTCGACGTCACGGTGATTTCGGGTATGGCCGGGTGCCTTCCGCGCGATGTGGACCGCATGTGGCGCGATATCCGCGCGCGCGTGCCGGAAACGGGCGCCGGGACCGTGTTTTCGCCGGTGATGGCCGATATGGAGGGCGACCCGGCGGTCTTTGCCGTCAACTTCCGGGCCGGGTTGCCGGTCGCCGCCGCGCACATGTCCCTGGCGCGGCTGCATGCGCTGCGCCGATCCATCGTGTTCGGCGAAAAAGGCCATGCGGCCATCGTCGATCATCTGGGCAATATCGTCTCCCACCCCCGGCCCGACTGGGAGGCGGCGATCAAGAACATCTCCGCCGTGGCCCCCGTGCGGTTGATGATGAAGGGTGAAACGGGCATTTCCCGATTCCATTCGCCGGCGGCGAACCTGTGGATGATCGCCGGCTACGCCGCCGTGCCGACCGTCGGTTGGGGGGTCATGGTGCCGCAGCCGGAGAAAGAGCTGTCCTTCCATGCCGAGGAAATTCAGCACAGCACGCGGATCGCGCTGATTGTCGGCGCCTTGATCGCGGGCATATTGGCTTGGTGGTTGGCCGGGCGTCTGACCGAGCCAATCCGGCGGATCGAGGAGGCCTCCACTCAATTGGCGGCGGACAGCCTGCCTGGTCCGGTGTCGGCCGAGGGGCTTTTGATGCCGGCGGAGATGGCCTCGCTGGCCGCCAATTTCAATCGCATGGCCGATCGCATGCGCGAACGGGGCGAGGAACGCGACCGCATGGTCGCGGACATGCAGTCTCTGAAAAGCGAGCTGGAACAGCGCGTCGCCGAACGGACGTTGGAATTGACGATGGAAATCGGTGAGCGCGACCGGGCGGAAAAGGAACTGCTGCGCTCCAAGGCGGAAGTCGAATACGCGAACCGGGCCAAAACCGAGTTCCTGGCCCATATGAGCCATGAACTCAGGACACCGCTCAATGCCATTTTGGGCTTCGCCGAGGTCGTCAGGGACGTTGACCCGGAACGTGCCCGCCCGGAGCAAATCAAGCAATACGTCCAATACATCCATGATTCGGGAAGCCATCTGCTGACCTTGATCAACGACTTGTTGGATATCTCGCGGATCGAGGTCGGCGCCATGGTCCTGGAGCCGCAGGTCATCGACCTGCGCGAGACGGCCGAAAGCTGCGTCACCATCGTCACCGAACGGGCGGCCAAGGCGGGATTGAAAATGGCGGTCGATCTGGAGGCCGGTCTGGGCGAGATCGAGGCCGACCCGACACGCCTGCGTCAGGTCCTGCTGAACCTTTTGATCAACGCCGTCAAATTCACGCCGAAGGGCGGGACCATCGGCCTGACCTGCCACCGACTTGCCGACGGGGAGGCGGAATTCATCATCTCCGACACGGGCATCGGCATCGCGGCGGAAGACATGTCGCGGATCATGGAGCCGTTCAGTCAGGCCCGCCACAGTCACGTTTCAAAGAACGAGGGAACGGGGCTTGGCCTGCCCCTCGCCAAGGCATTTGCCGAGCTCCACGGCGGCTCGTTGCGGGTGGAAAGCGAGATCGGGAAAGGAACCTCTGTGCGGGTCATTATCCCGGCCACGCCGACACCTGAAAAAGGTGGCAGTAACTAATTGAAATAAAACAAAAAAGTTATCCGGAATTCATTCGGAAAAGGGGCGCGATCAAGTTGTTCCCGCGGGCCCGATCTGCTAAAATTACACATGTGTTACCCGAGATGAGGGACGCAGGCCATTTCGGCCCATAATTCTTTGAAAAATCAGGACTAATTTTTTGACACCCCCCGACGACCTGCCGCCAGACGGCGCTGAGCCGCTGCCTCCCGATTCGGACGTTTCGCTCGTTTCGATCGAAGACGAAATGCGCGCTTCCTACCTCGATTACGCGATGAGCGTGATCGTCTCCCGGGCGCTGCCCGACGTGCGCGACGGGCTCAAGCCGGTGCAGCGGCGCATCCTCTATGCGATGAAGGAAAACGGCTACGAAGCCGGCAAGCCGTATCGCAAATCGGCGCGCATCGTCGGTGACGTCATGGGTAAGTATCACCCCCATGGCGCCCAGGCGATTTACGACGCCATGGTTCGTCTGGCGCAGGATTTCTCCATGCGCCTGCCGTTGATCGACGGGCAGGGCAACTACGGTTCCATGGACGGCGACCGCGCGGCGGCCATGCGATATACCGAAGCGCGCTTGGCCCGTTCGGCCCATGCGTTGCTCGAGGATATCGACCGCGAGACGGTGGATTTCCAGCCCAACTACGACGAATCCGTCAGCGAGCCGGTGGTTTTGCCGGCGGGTTATCCGAACCTGCTGGTCAATGGTGCGGCCGGGATCGCGGTCGGGATGGCGACCAATATCCCGCCCCATAACCTGGGCGAGGTCGTCAGCGCCTGTTGCGCCTATATCGACAATCCCGATATCACCATCGACGAACTGATCGCCGAACACGTCCAGGGACCGGATTTCCCAACGGGCGCGCAGATCCTGGGCAAGCAGGGGATCATCTCGGCCTATCACACGGGCCGCGGCTCCATCGTCATCCGCGGCAAGACCTCGATCGAGGAAATCCGCAAGGACCGCTTCGCCATCGTCGTCCACGAAGTGCCCTATCAGGTCAACAAGGCCCGCATGATCGAGATCATGGCCGAGGCCGTGCGTGACAAGAAGATTGAAGGCATTTCCGACCTGCGCGACGAATCCGACCGCGACGGCGTGCGCGTGGTGGTTGAAATCAAGCGCGACGCCGAGCCCGAGGTCGTTCTGGCGCAATTGTTCCGCTTCACGCCGCTGCAGACGTCGTTCGGCGTCAACATGCTGGCGCTGGACGGCGGCCGGCCGAAGTTGATGAACCTGAAGGACATCATCGTCGCCTTCGTCGCCTTCCGCGAGGAAGTCATCCGCCGCCGGACGATCTACGAGCTCGCCAAGGCGCGGGAAAAGGCCCATGTCCTGGCCGGTTTGGCCGTCGCCGTCGTCAATATCGACGAGGTCATTGCCTTGATCCGCGCCGCGCCCGACCCCCAGACGGCGCGCGAGGGATTGATGGCTCGCGACTGGCCGGCGGAAGACGTCGAGCCGATGATCGCCTTGCTCGACGAGCCGGGCCGCGCCGTGGTCGATGGCAAGTATAAGCTGTCGGAAGAACAGGCGCGGGCGATCCTGGAACTGCGTCTGCACCGACTGACCGGGTTGGAGCGCGACAAGATCGGCGGCGACCTGGAAGAACTGGGTAAGCAGATCACCTATTACCTGGAACTGCTGGCGTCGCGGGACCTGCTCTACAAGGTTCTGCGCGAAGAACTGGTCGAGACGTCGGAGAAATTCGCCAACGACCGGCGCACGACCTTGGAAGACGCCGAGTTCGAACACGATCTGGAAGACCTGATCCAGCGCGAGGACATGGTCGTCACCGTGACCAACGCTGGGTATGTGAAACGCGTGCCGCTGTCCACCTATCGGGCGCAGCGGCGCGGCGGCAAGGGCCGCTCGGGCATGGCGACGCGGGACGAGGATTTCGTCTCCCAGGTCTTCGTCGCCAATACCCATACACCGATGCTGTTCTTCTCCTCGGCCGGCATGGTCTACAAGATGAAGGTCTACCGCTTGCCCATGGGCACGCCGCAATCGCGTGGCAAGGCCTTCATCAACCTGTTGCCGCTGAAGGAAGGTGAGACCATCACCACGGTCATGCAACTGCCTGAGGACGAGGAAACCTGGGGCGAACTGTTCGTCATGTTCGCGACCAAGGCAGGCTTCGTGCGGCGCAACCGCCTGTCCGATTTCACCAACGTCATGGCCAACGGCAAGATCGCCATGAAGTTCGAAGGCGATTATGCCGAGGACGGATTGGTCCGCGTGCGGGTCTGCTCGGAAGACGACGACATTCTGCTGTCGGCCGCCGGAGGCAAATGCATTCGCTTTCCGGTCACGGCGATCCGCGTGTTCTCCGGCCGTTCGTCGCACGGCGTGCGCGGCATGAAACTGGCCGAAGGCGACGAGTTGATCGCGCTTTCCGTGGTCCGCCACGTGAAGGTCGAGACCGAGGACCGAGACGCCTATCTGCAGTCGCGCAATGCCTCACGGCGGCTGATCAGCGGCGATTACACCGAACGCGCCGAGGACAAGGCCCGTGACGAAGAACTGGCGGCCCGCTTGGCCGAGCCCAAGTTCGCCGAAATGCTGGAGAACGAACAGTTCATCCTGACCCTCACGGCGGACGGATACGGCAAACGCACCTCGGCCTATGAATACCGTATCTCCGGGCGCGGCGGGCAGGGCGTCGGTAATATCAACGTCGACCGTGGCAAGGCGCCGGACGCCCGCGTGGTCGCGGCCTTCGGCGTGTTGGACGAGGACCAATTGATCATGGTGTCCAACGGCGGCCAGATCATCCGCGTGCCCGTGGACGGCATCTCGATCTATTCCCGCTCGTCACGCGGCGTGCGCGTGTTCAACACGGCCGAGGATGAACAGGTCGTCTCCGTCTCGCGTCTGCGTGACGTCAACGACGATGATGAAGAAGGCGAAGAGGGCGAGGACGGCGAAGCCGTCGTGGTCGATGCCGGTGCCGAATCCGAACCGGTCGGCGAGGCTTCCGCGCCGGAGCCCGAATCAGAGCCCGAGGCCGACGCCGCGCCTGACGACGATCAAGACCAAGACCAAGACGAAGACCCTGAAAAGGATACCTGATGCCCGGCAAACGCGGCGTATACCCCGGCACCTTCGACCCCGTCACCAAAGGCCATATGGACATCATCACCCGCGGTGCGCGGGTGGTCGATGAACTGGTCATCGGTGTCGCCGTCAACGCGGGCAAGGGCCCGCTGTTCACGCTCGACGAACGGGTCGAGATGTTGAAAGAGGACATTGCGGCTCTGCCGGGCGACCTGCCTGGGCGGATCGAGGTTCGGCCCTTCGACAACCTTCTGATGGAATTCGTCAGCCAGGTCGATGCCAAGCTGATCGTGCGCGGCCTGCGTGCCGTTTCCGACTTCGAATACGAGTTCCAGATGGCGGGGATGAACGCGCGCCTCGATCCCAGCGTCGAGACCGTGTTTCTGATGGCGTCGGAGCGTCATCAGTTCATTTCGTCGCGTTTCGTGAAGGAAATCGGCTCCCTGGGCGGCGATATCTCCAGTTTCGTCTCACCGGCGGTCAAAGCGAAGCTGCTCGCGCGCTTCGCCGAGCGTAAGAACGAGGCCGATTGACGCCTGAATGACGGGGATTGAGCAGGCTTCGGCAAAAACCTCTCGGAAAAACGCTTTCCGGCGTTGACCTTCCGGCTTTTGGCCCGTAATTTCCGGCCCTGCCGTTTCGGGCACCGCCCTCCGGCATTTGCAGACCACTAGGCGCGCTTAGCTCAGTTGGTAGAGCAACTGACTTTTAATCAGTAGGTCACAGGTTCGACCCCTGTAGCGCGTACCAATAAAATCAACGGCTTAGCGAGAAATCGCTAAGCCGTTTTCCTTTGGAAAATGGCGATTAGGTGACGCATTAGGTGACAAAGGAGCCTGAACCATGACCACCACCTGTGGCGGCGCGCGCGTTTTTGGACTTTTCGGCGCGCGTTTTTGGACTCGGGCGCCTGGCGCGGGGTGGGTGTTCAAAAGTAAATTTTATTGAACATCGCCTTTTCTGGCCCATTGGGGTTAGGGTGGCCTTGTTCAAGCGATGCACTTGGTGCACCCTTCGTCAGACAACGGAAACAGTCCCCCGCGTTCGATGACAAACAAGTCTCTCTCCCTCCTATTGGCCCTGGCCGTGTCCCTCACCCTCTCAATGGGGGGCGCGGCCTCGGCCGGTGAGCCGACCAGCGAACAGATTACGGCCACCATTCCTCTTTGGCCGAACGATCATCACACGCCCGAACGGGTTAAGATCATGCGTAGGGCCGGGGTTATGATCCTGGACGCCTGCCCAGGCCTTAAAGCCAACCTTAGCGACATCAAGAAGAAAACGATCAATTTGGTTGTTCTGGGGGATTCCGGCTTCGCCAGCGGTGGCCTTAAGTCTCGTGGCCTTCTGGCACAGGTCAGCATTGAATGGCTTGGGCCAAAATGGTCTGAATTCGTGGCGTTGGAGCAAGGCGCCGACGGCACCCCCAGCGGGCTTCGCGCCTATGGCGCCGAGGCGCAGAAATGGTGTGGAATGCCCACCAAACCAATCAATCAGTTCATCCCTGTTCAAGGCGTCGATTTCCTCGCGAAATGAAGGCGCGGCCGAATCGCCGGCCGCGCCTCCCGTTCATCTATCCTGGTCGCCGCGTTAGGCGGTGATGTGCTTCACCCCCCACATAACGCTTTCCTCGACCTTGGTTTTGGCGATGGACAGTTCCCGCGACTGGCCGGTTTCGTCCAGGGCCTTGAACAGTTCGGCGCCCAAGTCCTTGATGCGCTGCATGGTCGCCTTTTCGTCGTCGGTCAACACGCGGTATTCGTGCCGCATGGCGTTGTTGCCCGTGCGGTCGTTGTCGGTGCTTTTGAAGGTGTCGGACATGGAGAGTTCCTTTCTCTGATGGTTGACGGTTGAGTGTGGAGGGCCGTCCGGGTCAGGCACCCGGCGCCGGCCAGGAAAGGCCGTCCAGGACGGCCGTAATCGCGGTCTGGTCGCCGTTGGCCGCGACGATAGCCGCCTTGGCCGAAAGGCGGGTCGCCTCGATCAGATCGCCGATAGGCGCCCAAGCCTCGGCCTGGGCAACGACGGCCGCCGCCACGCCCAAGATGTCGGCCGCCGTAATTCCGACCTCGGCGTCAAGGGCCGGAAAATCGCCCGTCGACGGCGGGTTCTGTTCATCATGGGCAGCAAGGCAGGCGCGGGCCTGTGCTTCCTTGCGCTGATAGACCAAAGCCTGGCCGGCGCCGGGGGTAATGAATTGAAGGCGCGCGGCTTCGGCGTCGATGTCGACCTTCGCCAGGGCGTCGGTGATGAACGCGGCGGCGGCGGCGGCTTCCTCGGCGGCCTCGGCGTCCAATTCGGCTTGCGTCTTGGCCCGTACCGGCGTGCGGAAATGCCACGTATCGTCCGGGTCTTGTTCGATTACCGGTTCCTCTTGAACTTGGGTTTCCGGATCGAACGCCGGGGCCGGGTCCATGGCGCACCGCGCGTAGTCGAGCGCCGCCAGGTCCGCGTCAGGAATGGCCGTCACGCCCATGATATGCGGAAATGCCGCCTGCACGTCGCCTGCCCGTAACAGTTTCTTGGGCTGGTCGGAAATCTTGATGAATCGCTGTTCCATGGTCTCTGTCCTTTTGGCTAATAGATGATTTTGGCGGCGCCGTTGTTATCGTGGTCACCGGCATTGCTTCGGTCGGGGTCGGCGTCACCGTCCGCGCGGGACAGGGTCCACCCATCGGGGACAAGCGCACTACCGGCGCCGCTGGCGCCGTGGCTCGTGCCACCACCACCGCCGCCGCCGTAACCACCGCCGCCGGAACCGTGATAGGTGCCTTTCTGACCGCCGTACCCCGGCATCGTCGGATGATCCTTGCCGTACCCGCCGGCACCCCGCGTTGCGTCCGCCCCGCTATATGCGCCGTCTTCACCATCAGCGCCGTCGACGCCGCCATTGCCACCCGGCTTGGAAACAACGCCGGCGCCGTTTCCGCCGCCGCCGCCGCCGCCGGAACCGTCACCGCCGGCGCCGCCGCCGGAACCGGCAACGTCCATCGCGGAAACAGGCGTACTCGTGCCGCCATTGCCGCCGCCGTCCGCGTCTCCGTTTCCGGCCGGGCCAACCGAGGTTCCATCGTAGGTACGGCCGCCTTGGCCGCCTTGGCCGCCACCGTGGGGCCAGAGGCCAGCGTCCCCACCGTTGTAGGCGTAGTAGCCGTAGATGGCCTGGCCCGAGTAGCTGCCACCGCCGCCAGGCGCGATGGCGAACAAAGAGCCATCGGCCAAGCGAATGCCGGTGCCACCGCCGCCGCATTCCATGTACGGGAGGTCACCACGGCGGGCGCCGCGACCTTCCCCGTACTTCGTGTGGGTGGTAATGACGTCATCGGCCTCGTCATTGTTGCCGATGCTTAGGGTGAAAAACTGCCGCTTGAGGTTCCCGACCAAGGCCGCGCCATACCCGGCGCGATAGCCTGAAACCCCGTTGCTGCCCTGGTTGTAGAGGCCGCCCGACCCCCACAGGTGGATTTCGAAACCGGCGCCGGACGACTTCCGCACGTCCACGGCCTGGAACCGCTTCGGCAGGAAGTCATTGGCGGGCATGTAGACCTGGCTCATATCCCCCTCGGGATGGACCCGAACGGGGCGGCCGGCGCGTCTGACGATACGGGCGGCGCTAGGCATATTCCGCCCCCACCCAGCTTGCGTGCCAGGTCGTGCCGTTGTCCCAGGTTTCCAGGGTCAGTTTGGCGACGTCTCCGGCACTGGTCGGGAACGTGGGAACCTCGCCGTAGGGCCATTCCGTGCCCGCCGGCAGGGTCAAGGTACGGCCGCCGGTCCCGTCCTGGGTGACCATGATGTAGAACGAATAGACCTGGTCCGCCTCGGCCACGTTGGACGGCACAACCGTGGCGTTTGCGTCCAACAACATATGGACGTTCGGCGCGGCGTCCCCATCCAAGGCGAGGGTCGCGCCGCCGTTGATGTAGACGAAACCCTCGCCGGCACCGGCGGCACCGCCACCGCCGGCGCCCGTGTCGACGTCGACGGCCATACGGGTCGCGGAAAGGGAATCGCCGACGCGCACGGCATCGTCGGGCGGGGTGTCGGTGATCGCGCCGGGCGTGTCGCCGGAAAGGTAATAGGTCGTTTCCGGTGTCAGGCCGGCGAAGAAACCGTCGGGGGTCGGGCCGAAGGCATAGACCCGCGAATTCGTCACGTCGGCGAACCCGCGCATTTGGTTGTTCTCGGTCCCGTCGGCGACGGCCAAGGCGTATTCCGAATTGTCCGCGTCCCACCGCACCGCGTTCTTATCCACGACCCCGGCGGCGAAGGTCACGCCTTCGTAGATGATCTGTTCGCGGGCGGCCTTGATCTTCAAGTCGATGGCCTGGTTGAGTTGCGTCAGGTCTCCGTTGTCGGGGGTAAGGCCGGCATCGGTGATGACGTAGACGATTTCACGTTGCGGGTTTTCCAACCCGGCGGCCGGGATGTCGCTTCCTTCCTCGGCGAGGTCGGGGTTTCCGTTGGTGTACGACGTGCCAGGTGCGGCGCCCAAGGGCTGTGTGTAGTCCATAGTTCCTTACTCCTCGTATGCAAAGGTCAGTTTGACGTGGCTGTGATTGATGGCGTTGAGGCGGCATTCCAGATCGGTGGCCGGCGTGATCGACAAGAGCTTTTCACTGCATTTCGACGTGCCGCACCTGGCGCGCGTGACGCGGGGGCCGAGAACCTTCACGGTGAGCCAATACCGAATCTTCGGCACCGCCGTCATGTGCCCGCCGCCACACTTCGAAATACCGCACCGCGCCGGACGACGTTCCTTGACCTCAATGGCGAAGCCGAGTTTGGCCGCCATGGCTTTCAGGAAATTTGGGTTGAACGAGCCGACACGGTTGATCTTTTCAACCAGCGCGGCGCGGCGTTCAGAGACCGTTTCCGTGCCGCCGTGATCGCATTCCGGCAAGCCATAGTCGGCTTCCCATTCCGGCAACAGGTCATCGGCCAATTGCGGATTGCTTTCGCGCACCATCTTGTTCGATAGCGCGTCTTCAATCGCCAGTTCCTCGGCGATGGCCGCGACCACGGCGTCACGGTTGGGTGCACCCTCGCGAGGGAAGGCCGGACCTTGCGGCATGGCCTGTGTGATCGACGCGGAGAAATCGTCGGTTGTGCGGTCGGTCATCGCGGATCGCCTCCCGACAAAGCGGCCTTGCCGAAGCTGATGACAATTTGCTGGCCCATATCGAAGGCGAGAAACTCAAACAGGGCCGCCAACAACGCGAGCCAAAGAAGGTCACCCCAGTGGAGGAAGCCTTCGCCCCAGACGAGTTTTTCGACGAGGAACATGGCGTAGTTGCCGACGAGCCAGACGACCACGAATAACCAGAACAGGCGGAATACGTCGTAGTGCACAAGTTGATAGAGCGTCTTCATGGTCCGTTCTTTCCTAATCATTCTTCCGGCGGCGTGACGTCGCCTAAGACGGCAATCTCGTTAACGCCGCAAACCACGTCATCGGTGGGGCTTGCCAGCTTGTGCGTATCCTCGCCGGTCGCCTTGGAAATGGCCTCGTTAATCCAGTCAAAGCGGATGGTCGCGGCAGGGGCGCGGCGGTCGCGCAACATGGCCTTCATGCTTTCGGCGATGGCGTCTAGCGTGGCCTGGTTGTTCGGCGTCAGGCGTTCGAATACGAGGTCGATGACATTGGCGGTCGGCGCGACGATGAACACTTCGGCCGTTCCGGGGCGGCCTTCCCATTGATTGGTGACAGGATTGATGGCGCCTTCGATCCTATCTTCGACGGCCTGGCGCAAGGCTTCGGACGGAACCGGGCCGCCCGCGCTTTCGTCGGCGGCAATGCGCACGGTCGTGGTGCCGGAGCCCATTTCCTTCGGCGAAACCCAAACGGCCGCCACACCGGGCACGGTGCTTGCCCAAACGATATAGTCCGGGTCGCTGCCGCCTTGCGCCGGATACCGTTGCCGGAACAGGACACGTTGGCGGAAGGCCTCCAAATCCTCCAGGTCGACGCCGCCCGCAATCTCGGTCGTGACGACGGCCGAACCTTCGACGCCTTCAATGGTTTGGGTGATGGTGAGTTGTTCCCCGGCGCCGAGGTTGCCAGCAATGCCGGCAACAAGGGCCGTGACGGCGACAACGGCCGCGCCGCCGGCAATCGTCGCCTCGGCATCGGTCGCGTACTCGCGGCCGTCGA
>NZRL01000159.1 GCA_002696205.1 Rhodospirillaceae bacterium
AAGGAGACTAGCACGGCTCGCACAAAATCGTGGGATGGACCACACATATTACCCTCGGACAACTCGGAAGGACTTCCTGGGATCGGCAGGCTTTCGACGGGCCATGTCGGCGGTGCCGACGTCGCCCTTGCCAAAGGAATGGACCGCCATGTCAAACAACGGCATTTCCGATACCCGGCCATCGGATGAGATGCACGACCACGGCCCCGAAGCGGCGCGTGCCCGGCGGGCTGCGGCCTTCCTCCCCGGGGACTGGTTTGATGAATTTCAACAGGATTACGGCGACGGCGTTCTGGTGACCAAGCGCGGGCTCGATGCCTCGCCCCTGGTCGTGCGAAAATACGAGATCGGCACCGACGAGGTCCTGGCCTTCTCCACCTATGACGGCAAGCGCCGGGCGATGACGGTCTTTCACTTCCACCCCGATTTCGATTCCGACCGGCGGCGCCGGTACATGGAAGCCCACCGCGAAGGATACGATGTCGCCGTCGAGGTGACCGGTCATCTCGCCGCCGAACGCGCGGACCGTCAGGCCGCCATCCGTGGACGGATGAAAAAGGCGGGGCGCACCGTCGCCCTGGCGGCCCAGGCGGTCGCCGTATTCATCCTGGCCCACTATTCGCCCGGGCGCTGACCCTGCATTCCCACCCAAGGCCGTGTTAGGCTTTCCGTTTGGTTGAACCCGAAGGGAGATCCCCCATGGCTCTGGCCACCCCCTATCTCATGTTCGTCGGCGACGCGCCGGATCAATTGGCGGCGAAGGTCGCCATCGGCGTGGTCCATTGGCGCCCCGACTGGTGTGTCGGGCAATTGCGCCTGGATGGCTGCAAGGCCGACCTGGGCATTCCCGACATGACCATCGAGGACGCGGTCAAGGCCGGCTGCAAGACCATGGTGATCGGCGTCGCCAACCGGGGCGGCGTGATCCCCGATCATTGGACCGGCGTCATCGTCCAGGCGATCGAGGCCGGAATGGACGTGGCCGCGGGCCTGCACAAGAAACTGAGCGACGTGCCCGCCATCGCCGAGGCGGCCAAGGCCCATGGGCGGACCTTGACCGATGCGCGTCATCCGTCGCGCGATTTCGACGTCGCTTCCGGTCAGGCCCGGGCGGGGCATCGCCTGTTGACCGTCGGCACGGACGTTTCCGTCGGCAAGATGTTCACCTCCCTCGCCATCGAGAAGGAATTGAAGGCGCGGGGGGCGAAGGCCGATTTCCGCGCCACCGGTCAGACCGGCATCTTCATCGCCGGCGACGGCGTGTCGGTCGATGCCGTGGTCGCCGATTTCATCGCGGGGGCGGCGGAATGGCTGACACCCGGGAACGATCCGGACCATTGGGACGTGGTCGAGGGCCAGGGGTCGCTGTTCCATGCCTCTTATTCCGGGGTGACCTTGGGTCTGATCCACGGATCGCGGCCGACGGCGCTGGTCGTTTGCCACGATGCGGCGCGCACGGAAATGCGCGGCACGCCCGGCGTGCCCGTGCCGGACCTGGCCGACTGCATCGAGGCCAACGAGCGCATGGCCCGCATGTTCGAACCGGGGGCCAAGGTTTACGGCGTTTCGGTCAACACCAGTTCCATGGGCGATGCCGAGGCCGCGACGTACCTTTCGGAGATGTCCGCCCGCCTGGGCCTGCCCGCCGTGGACGCCGTGCGCACAGGCGTCGGCCCCATCGTCGACGCCCTTTTGGAGGGCTGATCCCATGGCGGCGCGCATTCTTTCCGCCGTCGATCAGGGCTGGCCGCTGGCCCGGCCCTTCGCGATCTCGCGCGGGGTCAAGACCGAGGCCCGCGTCGTCGTCGCCGAGGTCGCCGAAGCCGACGGCCCCGCCGGGCGGGGCGAATGCGTGCCCTATGCCCGCTATGGCGAGACGGTCGACAGCGTCATCCATCAGATCGCCGAAGTCGCCGACGCCATCGCGGGCGGGCTGGACCGGCGGGGTCTGATCGACCTTTTGCCGCCGGGAGCGGCACGCAACGCCGTCGACTGCGCCCTTTGGGATTTGGAATGCAAACAGGCCGGCAAGCGGGCCTGGGAACTGGCGGGCCTGTCCGAACCGGCCCCGGCGATCACGGCGGAAACCATCGGCATCGGCACGCCCGAGGAAATGGGCAAACGGGCGGGGGAATTGGCGGCAGCACCCTTGTTGAAGATCAAGCTGGACGGCGAGCACGTCCGTGCGCGGCTGGATGCCGTCCATGCGGCGGCGCCCAACGCGCGGCTGGTCGTCGATCCCAACGAAGGATGGGACCTGCATAGGCTGGAAAACCTGGGCGGCTATTTGGCGGATCTGGGCGTCGAGATGATCGAACAGCCAGTCGCCGCCGAGGGCGATGAAATCCTGCGCGGCCTCGATTGCGCGGTGCCGCTCTGCGCCGATGAAAGCTGCCATACGGCGGCGGATCTGGACCGGCTCGACGGTCTCTACGACATGGTCAATATCAAGCTCGACAAGACCGGCGGCCTGACCGCCGCCCTCGACCTGGCCCAGGCGGCCCAGGCGCGGGGCTTCAAGGTCATGGTCGGCTGCATGGTGGCGACGTCCCTGGGCATGGCGCCGGCGACGCTGTTGACCCCGGGGGCGGCTGTGGTCGATCTCGACGGCCCCTTGCTGCTGCGCGAAGACCGGGATCACGGTCTCGATTTCACCGACGGCATGATCCATCCGCCCAAGGCCACCCTCTGGGGGTAATTCAGTCGCGCTTGATCGAGGTCAAGGACAGGGTTTCCCGCCTTGCGTTAGAGTCCCGGGCCTAATCGGTTCAATAGAACGCGAAAGGGAAGCATCATGACAAAGACAGCAGGTTTTGCGACGGCCTTGGCGTTTGCTGGGGCGGTCGGCTTGGCGGCCGGTGCGGCGTTGGCCCATGGCCCGGGCATGATGGGGGATCGCGACGACATGCCGCATCGCGGCGCGGGCATGATGAGCCAGGATTCCCAAAACACCATGCCCATGATGGGGCCCGGGATGATGGGCTCTGGAATGATGGGTTACGGCATGATGGGCGGTGGCTATCAGGGCGGAATGCCTATGATGGGCCCCGGCATGATGGGTGCGGGCATGATGGGCCCCGGCATGATGTCGGGCTGCGGGCACGGCATGGGGATGGGCGGGGTCCAACCTTTGCGCAGTGACCTGACGGCCGATGAAGTCGAACATATGATGGAACATCGGGTCGCCTGGGCGAATAATCCCAACCTGAAGGTCGGGACGGTCAAGGCGACGGACGACGATACCATCGAGGCCGACATCGTCACCAAGGACGGCTCGCTCGTCCGCAAGTTCAAGATCGACCGCCACACGGGCCGCATGCAGCCCGTGCAATAGGCGCCGGGAGACGACGGATCGGGGGCCTGCGACGTCAGCCGCCCTCGATCTCCTCCCGCTTCATCTCAAGCTCCAGCCATTCCTCTTCCAGGGTGGCGAGCGCGTCCTCGGCTTTCTGGAGGGCGGCGGCCGTGTCGGTGAACTTGGTCGCGTTCTTGGCGAACAGGTCCGGGTCGGCGAGGATATCCTTCAGCCCCGATATCTCGGTTTCCAGCTTGGACATGCGGCCCGGCAGGGTCTTCAGGGCGTGGGATTCGTTGAAGCTGAGCTTGCTTTTGCTCTTCGGCTTTCCCTTGGGCGTCGGCGCCGGGGCGGTAGAAGCGGCCTTGTCGCCGGGTTTCTCCTTCCCGCCGTCCTTGCGGTCCGCGACGTCGCCGCGCTGGACCAGCATGTCGGAATAGCCGCCGGGATATTCCCGCCATTGCCCGGGCCCTTCCCAGGCGATGACCGAAGTCACGACCCGGTCGATGAAATCGCGGTCGTGGCTGACCAGCAGCACCGCCCCTTCGTAATCCGCCAACATTTCCTGCAGCAGGTCCAGGGTTTCCAGGTCCAGATCGTTGGTCGGCTCGTCCAGGACCAACAGGTTCGACGGCCGGGCCAAGGCGCGGGCCAGCATCAACCGGCCCCGCTCGCCGCCCGACAGTTCGCCGATCGGCGTCGGCGCCTGTTCGGGCAGGAACAAAAAGTCCTTCATGTAGCCGATGACGTGGCGCGGCTGTCCGGCGACGGAAACGGTGTCGCCGCTGCCGCCGGTCAGGGCATCCGAAAGGCTGGTACGCGGGTTCAGGCTTTCGCGTTTCTGGTCCAGGGTCACCATCTCGACCGCGACGCCGACCTTGGCGCGGCCCGTGTCCGGTTCGGCCAGGCCGGTCAGGATGTTCAGCAGGGTCGTCTTGCCCGCCCCGTTGGGGCCGACGATGCCGACCCGGTCGCCACGCAGGATGCGGGTCGAGAATCCGTCGATCAGGGTGCGGTCGCCGTAGGATTTGGTGATGTCCTCGGCGTCGATGACCAGCTTGCCGGGAGTATCGGCCTGGGCCACGGTCATCTTCACGTCGCCGGTGACTTGCCGTAGTTCGCGTTTCTGCTGGCGCATTTCGTTGAGGTTGCCCAGCCGCCGTTGGTTGCGCTTGCGCCGAGCGGAAACACCATGGATCAGCCAATGGGTTTCCCGCGCGATCTTGCGGTCCAGCTTGTGCCTGGCCTCGCTTTCCTGTTCCAACAGATCGTCGCGCCATTCCTCGAACGCGCCGAAGCCCTTGTCCAGGCGTTTGATCTCGCCCCGGTCGAGCCAGACCGTCGCCTTCGACAGGGTTTCCAGGAACCGGCGGTCGTGGCTGATCATCACGATGGCCGAGGGCAACCCCGACAACTCCTTTTCCAGCCAGCCGATGGCGGGCAGGTCCAGGTGGTTGGTCGGCTCGTCGAGCATCAGGATATCCGGCTTGGGCGCCAATGCCCGGGCCAGGGCGGCGCGCCGGGCCTCGCCGCCGGACAGGTTGTTGGGATTTTCCTCGCCGGTCAGGCCCAGGATTTCCAGCAGATACTGCGCCCGGTAAGGATCGTCGCCTGGGGCCAGGCCGTCCTCGGCATAGGCCAGGGTGGTGGCATGACCGCTGAGATCCGGTTCCTGCGAGAGGTAGCGGATGGTCGCCCCCGGTTGAACGAACCGTTCACCGGAATCGGCTTCGATCTGGCCCGCGGCGATCTTCAACAGGGTCGATTTGCCCGACCCGTTGCGCCCGACCAGGCAAAGCCGGTCGCCCCGCATGACGGCAAGCTCGGCGCCTTCCAGCAGGGGCGTGCCGCCGAAGGTCAGAGAAATATCGCGGAGATGAAGAAGCGGCGGAGCCAACGGCGCGGGCCTTGTCGTCTAATGGGTCGAAGGGGTGATGCGAAGCGGCGGCACCATACGCCATTCCCGGCCGCCGGGAAAAGGGCGGCGGCGGATCAGCCGTCGCCCAACTCGGCGGCCAGCTCGGGAACCAGGCTGGCGGGGCGTTCACCGGCCAGATAAGCCTCGATATTGCCGCGCATCAGCTTGGCCGCGATGACGCGGGTTTCGTTGGCCGTGCCCGCGACATGCGGCGTCAGCACCACGTTGGGCAGGTCGCGGAGACCTTCGGGAATGTCCGGCTCGTTCTCATAAACGTCGATGCCGGCCCCGGCGATCTCACCGGCCCGGATGGCGGCGATCAGGTCGTCCGTCTTGACGACGCTGCCGCGCCCGACGCTGATGACATAGCCATCGGGGCCCAGCGCCTTGAGCACGTCGCGATTGATCATGTGATGGGTGGCGGCCCCGCCCGGCACGGAAATCACCAGATAGTCCGCCCATTCGGCCAGTTCCTTGATATCTGCCAGGAACGGCCAGGGCAGGTCATCTTTCTCGCGGCGTGACATATAGGCGACGGCCATGTCGAAGCCGACGGCCCGGCGCGCGACCTCCAACCCGATGGACCCCATGCCGACGATGCCCATGCGCTTGCCCGCAACCATGGGCCGGGTGGCGATGCCGTGGCGCCAGTTCCCGGACGAGGCCGAGGCATGATAGGTCGGGATCGCCCGGACCGCCCCCAGCAGCAGGGCGAAGACGTGGTCGGCGACGGCGGGGGCGTTGACGCTGGCGGCATGGGTAACCTGGATGCCGCGCGCCTTGGCGGCGGCGACATCGACGCCTTCGTATCCCGTGCCGACGGTGCAGATCAAGCCCAGGTCGGGCATGGCGTCCATTTCCTCGGCCGATGCCCCTTCGATGCCCGAGGTCACCAGCACCTTGGCCTTGGCCAGAACGTCGGCACCCGGCACGCCGTCGGCGGGAACGTAATCGAACATCGCGAAATCGCCGGCCAATTCGTCCTCGATATACGGCGCTTTGCGTTTGAACAGGACGATCGGTTTCACGGGCTGGTCTCCGGCACGGGTGGAATGGATGTGGAAAAAGAGCCTTGCCAGTGTCGTCCGACCGTTGGAGACCCGGCATGGGTTGCAATAGTAAGAGGGGTGAATTGCGAAGGGTGGTCTCGCGTCTTGTTGCGTTTGTTCTATCCGCTGCGGCGCCCGGCGAGGGCGGATTCGATCGTGCGCTCGATCGTCGGTCGGTCTGATTGTTTGTTGAGAAAACCGTCCGCTCCGGCTGCCTGAACTTCGTCGAACGCCTGGACTTCGGAATGTGCGGTTAGGATCACAACGGGAATGCTATTGAATTCCGGGATCTGTTTGAGACGACGTGTCGCTTCAGTTCCGTCAACTTCCGGCATCTCCAGATCCATCAAAATCAGGTCAGGCGTGATTTCCCCGACCACCTCAGCGGCATCGACGGCTGATCCCAGCGCGGCGACCCGATGCCCCATTGATGTCAGAATTTCCCCGAAAAAGCGGGCAGAGACCTCGTCGTCGTCAATGATCAGCAGCTTTGCCATGATGAATATGTCCCCAAGAACGCAATTCATTCTACACGGGAACGCGCAATTCAGCCAAGGCGCGGCCAAGGTCGCCGAAAAGCTTCGTGCTATCCCGCGGCGGCGGCCTTTTTCTGTTCGATCACGCTTTCCAACTGCGCCGTGGTCGCGCGGAGCTGCGCCTTGATCTTGCCCTGGGGGATCGGCTCGGCCGCGGTCGTGCCGTAATCGGACGGCAGGATGCCGGTGATGTCGAAATCTTCGGGCACGCTTTCGATATCGAAATCCGCGTCTGACAGGTTCAGGTATTTGAGCGCCGCGTTGGTCCAGGCGAACAGCCAGAACTGGAAATAGCCGAACCAATTGGGCACCTGTTTGCGGCGGGAAAACGCCATGCCGAAGCCCTTCAGCGCGTAATAGACGCGCGACGGTTTCATGGAGAACCGGGCCAGGCGCTGCGTCAGTTGCAGCAGCGCCCGCCAGTTCTTGAACACCATCTTCAGGAACAGGCCCGTATTGCCGAAACCCTGGCCCTCGATCGGCACATGGTGGCCTTCGGCCTGCAGGTCGAAGAAGGCTTTCAGGCGGTTGTACTGATATTCGCCGTCGGTGAAGACATCGACGAAATGCTTGTAGCCGTCGATCATCCGGCGCCGGGGCAGCAGGTATTTGATGTTGGTCTGGTATTTGTAGCCGCCCAGCCCGAACCGCACGTCGCGCAGGCGCTTGGACAGCTTCATGCGGCGGTAAAGCGGCGTGCCGGGCAGGGCCGTCAGCAAGCTGGGGTCGCCGGACAACAGCGCCGCGTCGGTCAGCCCCTTCAAGGTGATGTCGAAGCAGTCGTCGTCGTCGCTGTCGAAGCCGAAGATCAGGCCGCCGACGACGATGAAGCCGCGCGACTGGATTTGCCGCACCACGTCGGTCAGTTCCGTCGCCGAATTCTGTACCTTGGCGGTTTCCAGCAACGAATTCTTGGAGAAGCTCTCGATGCCGATGAACAGCATGTCGAACCCGGCGCGGCGCATCTTGGCCATCAATTCCGGGTGGTTGTGCAGGTTGATGGTCAGCCAGGTATAGAGCGACGGCGTATGGCCCGTGCGTTCCTTCCAGGCGAGGATCTTGTCGATCACCATCTCGGCCCAGCGCGGCTCGCCGATGAAATTGTCGCAGGCGAACAAAATCTGGCTGACGCCCATCTCGCAGAGATGATCCAGTTCCTCGACGATCAGGTCGGCCGATTTGTTATGCGGCCGGTTGTTGTCGTCCATGATGCGGATGTCGCAGAATTCGCAAAGGAACGGACAGCCGCGCGAGACTTCGATCACCGCGCCGTAATAACGCGAAATGGTCGCGTCCATCAGGCCCCGGTGCATGGGTTTGGACTGGGCGATCTCGAACCGGCCCGGTGATTTCAGAACATGGTCCATGGGCTGGCCGTCCCGCACATCGGCGATCAAGCCGGCGATGGAGGCTTCGGCGTCGCCGACGAAGACATGGTCGAAATCTTTCAGTTGTTCCAGCATGCTGGCCTGATCGAACGACCAGGCGACGGGCCCGCCGACCATGGAACGCGCCGCCGGGAACCGGACCTTCAATTCGGCGCGGACCTTGTTCATGAAGGCCGCGTCCTGATTGATGCCGGAAAACAGATACAGATCAGCCTCGGCGATGTTCGTCTTGCCCTGGACCCGGGTGTCGTGGAGCAGAACCTCCACGCCCATGTCGTCCGGAATATGCGCGGCCAGGGTATAGGCCCAGACCGGCATGAAGATGGCGCCATAGGTCTGGGTGTCGGAATAGACGGGGTCCGGCGCGTGCACGAACATCACGCGGAACGGGCGGCCGTTCGCGGGCGGGGTCGTGGTTTCCGAAGTCTGGGCCGT
>NZRL01000160.1 GCA_002696205.1 Rhodospirillaceae bacterium
AGACCTTGACCATCTCATCGGCCGACAGCGTCTTGCTGATCCCGTCCATCACGTACTTGCCGTCGCGGTAGAATTCCGTCGATGCGCTGTCCAGCGCCAGAACCACGTCCTCGCCCGGCGTATACCCGGCGTCCGAGATCGCCTTCATAATGAAATCAAGGGCTTCTTCGGAAGAGTTCAAGTTCGGCGCGAATCCGCCTTCGTCGCCGACGTTGGTCGAATGACCGGCCTTGGCCAGGCCCTTCTTCAGGGTGTGGAAGACCTCGGCCCCCATGCGCAGCGCGTTCGGAAAGTCTTCCGCGCCGACCGGCATGATCATGAACTCCTGGAAATCGATGGGGTTGTCGGCATGGGCGCCGCCGTTGACGATGTTCATCATCGGCACCGGCAGTTCACGGGCGAAGGAGCCGCCGACATAGCGGTAAAGCGGCAGGCCCGCCTCTTCCGCCGCCGCCTTGGCCGCCGCCAGGCTGACGCCCAGGATCGCGTTGGCGCCCAGACGCGCCTTGTTCGGCGTGCCGTCCAGTTCGATCATGGTGCCGTCGATGAACAGTTGGTCCTCGACGTCGGCGCCGGCCAGGGTGTCGCAAATCTCGCCGTTGACGGCCTCGCAGGCCTGCAACACGCCCTTGCCCAGATAGCGGTCTTCGTCGCCGTCGCGCAGTTCCATCGCCTCATGGGCGCCGGTCGAGGCCCCCGACGGCACGGCGGCGCGGCCGAGCACGCCGCTTTCCAGGGTTACGTCCACTTCCACGGTGGGATTGCCGCGGGAGTCCAGGATTTCACGGGCGAACACGTCAACGATGGCGGTCATTGTCACTCTCCGGTCGGGATCGGCCGGTGGGCCGTCTGATGGGGTTGGTATCGGTGGTGGTCGGTTGCGGGCTTTTTAATGGAAAGCCCCTCAAATGGAAATGGGCCGCGCCTTGGAAACCCGGTCGAATTCGGCCAGGGTTTCCAGCACGCCCGGCATGTCGTCGAGCTTGATCATATTGGGGCCGTCGGACGGCGCGTTGTCCGGATCCTGATGGGATTCCATGAACACGGCGGCGACGCCCACGGCCACGGCGGCACGGGCCAGGACGGGTGCGAATTCCCGCTGGCCGCCGGATTTGCTGCCCTGCCCGCCCGGCTGCTGCACGGAATGGGTGGCGTCGAACCCCACGGGGCAGCCCGTCTGGGCCAGCACCGGCAGGGCCCGCATGTCGGAAATCAGGGTGTTGTAGCCGAAGCTCGCCCCGCGCTCGCAAACCATGACCCGGTCGTTGCCGGTCGACTTGATTTTGTCGACCACGTTCTGCATGTCCCAGGGCGCCAGGAACTGGCCTTTTTTCACGTTGATCGCGGCGCCGGTTTCGCCGGCGGCCAGCAACAGGTCCGTCTGGCGGCAGAGAAAGGCCGGGATCTGCAGCACGTCGACGACGGTCGCGACCTCGGCGCATTGGCCGGCTTCGTGGATATCGGTCAGCACGGGGCAGCCGATCTGATCCTTGACCGCCTGAAACACGGGCAATGCCTTGTCGATGCCCATGCCGCGCGGGCTCGACGCACTGGTCCGGTTGGCCTTGTCGAAGGAGCTTTTGTAGATCAGGCCGATGCCCAGCTTGCCGGTGATTTCCTTGAGCGCACCCGCCATGTCGAGGGCGTGGTTCTCGCTTTCCATGGCGCAGGGCCCGGCGATCAGGGTCAGGGGCTCCGCATTGCCGATGGTCAGGTCGCCGACGGTGATCGATGAGGACACGGAAACTGTCTTTCCTAGGTTGCGGGGCCCGAAGTCTAGGGGCCGAACGTTACGAGACGACCTGCCGAGCGCCAAAAACGGCGGCTTAGACCAGCCGCGCCTGCTTCACCGCCGCTTCAATGAACGAGGTGAACAAGGGATGCGGCTCAAACGGTTTCGATTTCAGTTCCGGGTGGAACTGCACCCCGATGAACCACGGATGGTCGGGGATTTCAACGATTTCCGGCAGCAGCCCGTCCGGCGACATGCCGGTGAACTTGAGGCCCGCCTGCTCCAGCCGCGCCCGATATTCGGTATTGACCTCATAACGATGGCGATGGCGTTCGGAAATGTCGGTCTGAGCGTAGATGTCGCGCACCCGCGAGCCGTCCTTCAACGTGCAGGGAAAGGCGCCCAGGCGCATGGTACCGCCCAGGTTGCCGTCGATCTTGCGCTGTTCCAGCTGATTGCCGTTCATCCATTCGGTCAACAGACCGACGACCGGCTCCTGGGTATCGCCGAATTCCGTGGAACTCGCCCCCTTGACCCCGGCCAGATTGCGCGCGGCCTCGACCACCGCCATCTGCATGCCGAAGCAAATGCCGAAGTACGGCACACCGCGTTCGCGGGCGAAGGTCACGGCGGAAATCTTGCCTTCCGCCCCCCGTTCGCCGAAGCCGCCCGGGACCAGAACGCCGTGGACGTCTTCCAGACCCAGCAGGGCGTCCTGCTCGGTCTCGAAGATTTCCGACTCGATCCACTTGATGTTGACCTTGACGTTGTTGGCGATGCCGCCGTGGGTCAGGGCCTCGATCAACGACTTGTAGGCATCGGGCAGCACCGTGTACTTGCCGACCACGGCGATGGCGACCTCGCCTTCCTCCGGGCGGATCGCCGTTTCGGAAATCGTCTGCCAGCGGGACAGGTCGGGCTCGCCCGCCTCCATGTTGAAATGGCGGTAAACCGAGGTATCCAGGCCCTCCGCGTGATAGGCCAGCGGCACCCGGTAGATCGTATCGACGTCCAGCGCCGGCACGACGTTGCGTTCATCCACGTTGCAGAACAGAGCAATTTTCTTGCGTTCGCCCTCGGGCAGCGGCCGGTCGGCGCGGCAGAGCAGCACGTCGGGCTGAATCCCGACGCTCAGCAGTTCCTTGACCGAATGCTGCGTCGGCTTGGTCTTCAACTCGCCCGCCGTCGGGATATAGGGCAGCAGCGTCAGATGCAGGTACATCGTGCGCTCGCGCCCCAGATCGTTGCGCAGCTGACGGATGGCTTCCAGAAACGGCAGGCCCTCGATATCGCCGACCGTGCCGCCGATTTCGCAGAGCACGAAATCCTCGTCCGTCAGGTCGGAAATCACGAAATTCTTGATCGCGTCGGTGACGTGGGGAATGACCTGGATCGTGGCGCCCAGGTAGTCGCCACGCCGTTCCTTGGCGATCACGTCGGAATAGATGCGCCCGGTCGTCACGTTGTCGGTCTGGCGCGACGAAACGCCCGTGAACCGTTCGTAATGGCCAAGGTCGAGGTCGGTCTCCGCCCCGTCGTCGGTCACGAAGACTTCGCCGTGCTGATACGGGCTCATGGTCCCCGGATCGACGTTCAGATAGGGGTCCAGCTTGCGCAAACGGACCTTATAGCCGTTCGCCTGCAGCAAGGCCCCGAGAGCCGCCGATGCCAGTCCTTTTCCGAGGGAAGAGACCACGCCGCCGGTGATGAAGATGAACCGCGTCATGGGCGTACACAATACGTACCTGGGGTGGAGGGGCCAAAAGAAAAGAGGCGGGTTTTTTCCCGCCTCCGATCTCTGTTCAGGAAGTCCCGGATTCCCGCCACTATTTTACTTCGCGATCGGGGCTGCGGGGGCGGCCGGTTCGGCCGGCATGGGGGCCGTCTGCGCCGGCTGGTCGAGAATCGACCCCGTCGCGGCCTTACGGTCGTGCGCCGCCATGATCGCCAGCACCAGCGAGGTGATCATGAACAGGGTCGCCAGGATCGCGGTCGTCCGGGTCAACAGGTCCGCCGTCGCGCGGCCGGTCATGAAACCGCCCATGCCGCCGCCGCTGCCGCCGCCGCCGATGCCCAGGCCGCCGCCTTCGGACCGCTGAAGCAGCACGACGCCGACCAGGCCGATGGCGAGCAACAGGTGAATGACCAGGATTACGTGTTCCATCAAACTTCCTTCCTATCGGGCCGGGTCGCGTCACTTTGGAAACGCGGGCCGCACCGGCCCCAAACCAGTTGGGGCGGGTTTTACTGCTTTGCAACAGGGATTTCCAGGGCCTTTTCGCCCCTACCCCGCTTTGTCCTATCCGGCGGCCTGGCCGATGGCCCAGAAATCGTCGGCGACCAGCGATGCCCCGCCGATCAGACCACCGTCCACATCGGCCAGCGCCAGCAGTTCCGCCGCGTTGCCCGGCTTCATGGACCCGCCGTAGAGAATGCGGATCCCCGCCGCCGTATCGCCGCCGAAGCGGTCGGCCAGCGAGGCGCGGATCGCCGCGTGCATGTCCTGGGCGTCCTGCGGGGTCGCCGTCTTGCCGGTACCGATGGCCCAGACGGGCTCGTAGGCGACAACCAGGTTCTCGGCCGTCGCTCCCTCGGGAACCGAACCCACCACCTGACCGACCACGACCTCGGTCGCCCGTCCGGCGTCCCGTTCGGCCTCGGTCTCGCCGACGCAGACGATAGCGGCCATGCCCGCGGCCTGCGCGGCTTCGGCCTTGGCGCGGACCTGTTCATCCGTCTCGCCGTGATCGGTGCGGCGCTCGGAATGGCCGACGATGACATAGGCACAGCCGACCTGGGCCAGAAGCTTGGCCGAGACGTCGCCCGTATGGGCGCCTTTCTCGTTGCCGTGGCAGTCCTGAGCGCCCAGCGCGATGCCGCTTTCCTCGATCGCCGAAGCAACCATGGGCAGCAGGGGAAACGGCGGGCAGACCGCCATTTCGAACCCCGGCGCCGCCGTCAGACCGGTCATCCGCCCGGCCAGATCACCGGCCAGGCCGTCGACCTCGTCCAGGCCGCCGTTCATTTTCCAGTTTCCCGCGATCAGCGTCGTCCGCTCTTGGCTCATCTGATTTCCTGCCCGCTTGCCAATTTGTGGTGAAGAGTCCCTTGAAGGCGATCCGTCTATCACAGGCCCCGGACCCTGCCAATCCACATGCCGTTGCCGGGCCGGGAAAATCGCCCATATCAGCGGGGATGTGGTGTTGCGAGGCCCTTCCACGGGCCCTATGATGCGCCGCCCCCGGGGAGAGAGAACAAGAGAGCGCCGGGGAGACGTTCAACAAAAGGATTTTCCATGCTCCGTCAGATACGTGAAAGAACCGGCTCGGTCGTCGTCAAGATCATCCTCGGTCTGTTGATCATCAGTTTCGCCGCCTGGGGCGTCGGGGACATGGTCCAGTTCCGGGCCGAAGACCAGCCCGTGGCGGAAGTCGCCGGGACGGAGCTGACGCGCCGCGACGTGGAAAACGAAGTGCGCCGCGAAATGGCGCGCCTGAACCCGCGCTTCGCCGGGCAGCTGACGCCCGAGACCGCCCGCATGCTGGGCCTGCCGCAATCGGTTCTGGGGCAGATGGTCAACGATATCCTGTTGAACGCCGAAACCCGCGATCTGGACATCGCCGTGTCGGACAACATCGTGCGCGAGGCCGTGCGGTCGTCCAACGCCTTCCGCAGCAACCTGGGCGCCGGTGGCTTCGACCGCCAGAAGTTCCAGGCCATGCTCTATCAATTCGGTATGACCGAGCAGGAATTCCTCGACCGTGCGCGCCGCGAACTGGCGCGCGGCCAGTTGCTGGATACGGTCGAGGCCGGGGTCGAAGCCCCCCGGGTCCTGGCCGAAACCTTCTATCGCTACCGCGAGGAAACGCGGGTGGCGGAAACGCTTTACGTCACCGATGCTCAGGCGCAGATCACCGCCCAGCCGACCGATGAAGACCTTCGCGCCTATCACAAGGACAACCCGGGCCCCTTCACGGCGCCGGAATACCGCGCCGTCACGCTGGTCATGATCGACGCCAAGCGGCTGGCCGATCCCGCCGGTGTCACCGACGAGGACATCGCCAAAGCCTTCGACGAACAGAAGGACAGCTTGAACACGCCGGAAACCCGGACCCTGTCGCAAATGGTCCTGGCTGACAAGGACACCGCCGACAAGGCCGCCAAGATGCTGGCCGAAGGCCGTTCGTTCGCCGACGTCGCCAAGGAACTGGCGGGCATGGACGAGGCCGGCACGGATTTGGGCAAGGTCACGCGCGACGACGTGCTGGATGAAATCGCCGAGGCCGCGTTCTCGACCCCGGCGGGCAGCGTCAGCGCGCCGGTCTCCGGCCCGGGCGGCATCTTCTATATCGTCAAGGTCCGCGACGTCGAACCCGGCCAGGCCGCGACCCTGGACGCGGTCAAGGACAAGCTGAAAGCCTCGATCGCCCACGAACGCGCGATCGATCATCTCTACACGCTGGTCAACGACCTGGAAGACAACCTGGGCAAGGGCGCGACCATCGAGGAAGCCGCCCGGTCGCAGAATATCGAGCCGATCAAGATTCCGGCCATCGACGCCCAGGGTAAAGACGCCGCCGGCAATCCGGTTCCCGGTCTGCCCGAAAACGCGGCGCCCATCGCCGCCGCCGCTTTCGATACCGAGGAAGGTGCCGATTCCACCCTGCGCGAACTGGGCGGCGAAGCGTTCTTCGTCCTGCGCGTCGACAAGATCACCAAACCGGCCCTGCGTCCCTACGAAACGGTCAAAGGCCAGGTCATGGACGCGGTGATCGCCGAACGCCGCCGCGATGCGGCCCTGGCCTTCGCCAAGCAGCTGGCGGATCGGCTCAAGGGCGGCGACGACCCCAAGGTCATCGCCGACGAGACGGGTGCGGTCTTCGCCGAAACCCTGAAGTTGAAGCGCTACATGCCGCGCAGCGAGTCGGGCATTCCGGGCCAGCTTCTGCAGGATATCTTCACCCTGCAAAACGGCGAGGCCAAGGTGACGCGGGCCGAAGGCGGCTATTTCGTTTCCATGGTGAAATCAATCACCCCCGCCGATCCGGGCGCCGATACGACCGGCGTGACCGCCATGAAGGGCGAATTGGAAGGGCTGTGGAAAGACGACGTGGTGACCCAGTTGGCCGCCGCGCTGCGCAAGGAAAAGGGCGTTACCGTGAACGAGAACATCCTGCGCCAGGTTCTCAATCCCGCCGCCCAGTCCGGCCAATGATCCCGGCCGTTCGTTACGCAAGCCGATGAAAATCGAACCCGCATTCGACGACTTCGCCCCTGCCTACGACCGGGGAGAGCCGCAAGTCATCTGGACCTCGTTGGTCGCCGACGTGGAAACGCCCGTCTCGGCCTATCTCAAGCTGGCGCGCGGCAAGAAGAACAGCTTCGTCCTGGAAAGCGTCGAAGGCGGCGCCGTGCGCGGCCGCTATTCCTTCATCGGGCTGGAACCGGATCTGGTGTGGCGGTGTCACGGCAACGTCGCGGAAATCAACCGCGACGTTCTGACCGATCCGGCCGGCTTCGCCCCCTGCCCGGTCGCGGAAGCCGACGGCGCCATCGCCTCGCTGCGGTCGCTGGTCGCGGAATCCCGCATCGACCTGCCCGAGGGCCTGCCGCCGATGAGCGCCGGCCTGGTCGGTTATGCGTCCTACGACACGGTGCGCCTGGTCGAAGATATTCCCGACAACAATCCGGACGTGCTGGGCATTCCCGACGGCATCTTCCTGCGGCCCACCGTGATGGCCGTGTTCGACACGATCAAGGACGTGATCAACGTCTTCACGCCGATCTGGCCGAAGGACGGCGTGGACGCACAAAGCGCCTATGGCGCCGCCGTCGAACGCCTGAAACGCATCGTCGCCGATTTCGACACGCCCCTGCCCGAAGCCGCCCGCGCCCATCCGGAACGGGACGTGCCCGACCTGACCCCGTCGTCCAACATGACCCAGGGCGAATTCCACGAGATGGTCGAAAAGGGCAAGGAATACATCAAGGCCGGCGACGTCTTTCAGGTCGTCCTGTCGCAGCGGTTTTCCGTTCCATTCCCCTACCCGCCGTTCGCGCTGTATCGGTCGCTGCGGCGTCTCAATCCGTCGCCGTTCCTGTTCTTCCTGGACTTCGAGGACTTCGCCATCGTCGGCTCAAGCCCGGAAATCCTGGTCCGCGTGCGCGAGGGCAAGGTCACCATCCGTCCCATCGCCGGTACCCGCAAACGCGGCAAGGATGCCGCCGAGGACCAGGAATTGGCGCAGGACCTGCTCTCGGACCCCAAGGAACTGGCCGAACACCTGATGCTGCTGGACCTGGGCCGCAACGACGTCGGGCGGGTCGCCAAGACCGGCACGGTGACCGTGACCGAACAGTTCACCATCGAGAACTATTCCCACGTCATGCATATCGTCTCGAACGTCGAAGGCGAATTGAACCCGGACTTGGACGCCCTGGACGCGCTTTATGCCGGGTTCCCGGCGGGCACGGTTTCGGGCGCGCCGAAGGTGCGGGCCATGGAAATCATCGATGAGCTGGAAAAACACCGGCGCGGCGTCTACGCGGGCTGCATCGGCTATTTCGGTGCCGACGGCGACATGGACAGCTGCATCGCGCTCCGCACGGCGGTGGTCAAGGACGACGTGATGTACGTTCAGGCCGGCGGCGGCGTGGTCCACGATTCCTCACCCGAAGGCGAATACCAGGAAAGCATCAACAAATCCCGCGCCCTGGTCAGTGCCGCCGCGGAGGCGGTCAAGTTCGCGGGCTGACCCCGAGGCTCAGCCGGTTCACCGCGTCTAGCCGGAGGTTCCGGAGAGATGCGTCGGCGACGGAGCAGGCCGGTGCAATAACCTGGACGCCCCGACCAGCTCGAACCCCGCCGCCTGAACCTTCGGCAGCCAGGTCTTCAGCGCCCGCAGCGTGATATCGCGCGGATGGCCGATGGCGATGGCGCTGCCGTGTTTGCGGGCCTTGGCTTCCAGACGTTCCAACTGCTTACGGACGAAGGCTTCGTCGTCCTTGTGGTCGATGAAGACGTCACGGGTCGCATAGGCCACCCCCGCCTCTTTCGCCGTCTTGGCGCCGACGCTGTCGCGGCTGGTCACGGAATCCAGGAAAAACAGGCCCCGTTCCTTCAATTCCGCCATCACCGTGCGCATGCCCGCCAAATCGCGGGTGAAGCGGCTGCCCATGTGGTTGTTGATCCCGGCATAGCCGTCCATCTGCCCCAGGTTCCAGCGCAGGTTGGTCAGCAACTCCTGTTCCGGCACACCGGTCAGCAGAACGTTGGGGCCGGGATCGGCCTCGGGGCTTTCCGGCTCCATGGCGACGTGCAGCATGATTTCGTGCCCCAGCTTGCGGGCCTCCGCCGCCTGTGCCTTCAAATCCCGGGAATACGGCAGGAACGACAAGGTGACCTTGGCCGGAAGCTTCATGGCCCGGGCCGAGCGCCGCTGATCGACGCCCATGTCGTCGATGACGATGGCGATCATCGGCTTGTCGGCGGGCGGCGGCCCGACCATGTCGGGCGGCGGCGCGGATGGTGCTTCGGGTTTGGTCTTGTTCTGGTCGACCGTCGGCGCCGGGCCGGTGGGTGCCGGTTCGACGCGTGCCACGGGCAGGTCGGGATAGGCTTCCATCGCCGGAGCCGGCGCCGCAGGCAACGGGGCCGGATCGGCGGGTACGGGCAACGGCGTGCTGCCGGTGACCGGTTCGGCGCGCGACGGCAAGGTCGGGACCGGCTGGCGGACGTGTTGCGGCGGCGGAGCGTCGATCTTGGCGACCTGGGATTCTTGCGCGGCCGGGGGTGGTGTCGGCGCCTTCTTCGGCCCGCCGACGATCAGCACGACGGCCAGGACCAGCACGGCACCGCCCAGGGCGCCGCCAAGCGCCGCCAGACGCACCGCCGGGTCTGAAATCGCCGTTTTGAAAAGTCCTTTGGGCTGATCCGTCATCGCTGAAGCCGTTTAAGCTGTGAATGCGTGGTCTCGCGCCCGTCCCTGACGCTGCTGGTACTCCTCACGACCGGCGCCGTCAAGGTGCCGACCTGGCGGCTGTTCCGGTGAGATCAGAGGCGCTTCCGCCAATCGCCTTATGGCGCCTAATTCGTGAATTTAAGGTCAACGGCCTGCGCCTGTGAAACCAGCGGTCAATTGCATTCGTCGGCTTCCCATTGAACCGGCGCTTATGCGGGAGGGGCGTTCATCCTGCTCTGATCCCCGGGAAACGGCTGATTTCGCGGCGATGGAATGGGCCTATTCCCCTTGACCGGCGACGACTGCGGGGGGCATTGTGTCGCGCTTCTCAGGGGCCTGTCGCGGCGTTTCGCCGACGGGCCGCACGCCTGAGCTAACTGATTGTAAGAATACGAAATGTTTGTCCTGATCGACAATTACGACAGCTTCACATTCAACCTCTGGCATTACCTGGGCGAGCTGGGTGCCGAGGTCAAAGTGTTCCGGAACGACGTGGTCACGCCCGAAGACGTTCTGGCGCTGAACCCCAAGGGCATCGTGATCTCGCCGGGCCCTTGCGATCCGGACAAGGCTGGGATCTGCCTGGATATGATCGCCGCCGCCGCGGGCAAGGTGCCGTTGCTGGGCGTCTGTCTGGGCCATCAGGCCATCGGTCAGGCGTTCGGCGCCAAGGTCGTGCTGGCGCCCAAGCCCATGCACGGCAAGGTTTCGACCATCACCCACGACGGTACCGGTGTGTTCGCCGGGCTGGAAAGCCCGTTCACCGCCACGCGCTATCATTCGCTGACGCTTGATCCGGACAGCATTCCCGATTGCCTGCGCGTCACGGCCCATAGCGAGGACGGCGTGATCCAAGGCGTCTCGCACAAGGAGATGCCGATCTACGGCGTGCAGTTCCACCCGGAAAGCATCGCCTCGGAACACGGTCATCAGTTGCTTAAGAATTTCATCGGCATGACGCCGGAACAGGCCGCCGCATGAGCGAGGCGATGAAACCCTATCTGGCCAAGGTGGCCGAAGGCACGCCCCTGACCGCGCAGGAGGCCGAGGACGCCTTCGGTGTCATCATGTCCGGCGAGGCGACCTCGGCGCAGATCGCGGGCCTGTTGATGGCGCTGCGCCTGCGCGGCGAGACGGTCGACGAAATCACCGGCGCCGTGCGTGCCATGCGGGCCAAAATGACCACCGTTTCCGCCCCCGCGGGCGCCATCGACGTGGTCGGCACCGGCGGCGACGGATCGGGGACCTTCAACATTTCCACGGGTGCCGCCCTGGTCGTCGCGGCCTGCGGCGTGCCGGTGGCCAAGCATGGCAACCGCGCCTTGTCGTCGAAATCGGGGGCGGCCGACGTGCTGACCTCCCTGGGCGTCAATCTGGATGCGGAGATGCCCTTGGTCGAACGCGCCATCGCCGAGGCCGGGATCGGCTTCCTGATGGCGCCGCGCCACCACAGCGCGATGAAATACGTGATGCCCGCACGGGTCGAAATGGCGGTGCGGACGATCTTCAACATCCTGGGCCCCTTGTCCAATCCGGCCGGGGTCAAACGCCAG
>NZRL01000161.1 GCA_002696205.1 Rhodospirillaceae bacterium
GACCCGCCGCTCGAACATCATGGCGGCCTTCTCGTCGACCACCGTGCCGACGTCGGTATCCGGATCCATCGGATCGCCGTACTTGATGGCTTCGACCTTGCCCTTGAGAATTTCGACGAAGGCGTCGGCCACGGCATCGACGACCAGGATGCGTTTGACCGCCGTGCAGCGCTGGCCCGAGTTCTTGGTCGCGCCCGCGGCCGCCAGGGTCGCGGCCTTTTCCAGGTCCGCGTCTTCCATGACGATCAGGGGGTCGTTGCCGCCCAGTTCCAGGACCGTCCGCTTGTAGCCGGCCTTCTCGGCGATGTACTTGCCGATCGGCACGCCGCCGGTAAAGGTCACCAGTTCGGCATGTTCGTTGGTGATGAATTCATCCGCGATTTCCGCCGGGTCGCCGGTGATGATCTGCAGCATCTCCATCGGCAGGCCCGCTTCATACAGCACGTCGGCCAGCAACAGCGCCGTCAGCGGGGTTTTCTCCGTCGGCTTCAGGACCATGCAGTTGTTGGTGGCGACCGACGGCGCGATCTTGTGGGCGACCTGGTTCAGCGGGTGATTGAACGGGGTAATGGCGCTGATCGCCGTCAGCGGATTGCGCGTGGTGAAAATCTTGCGCTTCGGCCCCGAAGGCGAAACGTCGCAGGAAAAGACCTCGCCGTCGTCCATCAGGGTCAAGGCGGCGGCCAGGCTGAAGACGCTGTTCGACCGGCCGGCCTCGTAAAGCGAGTCCTTCTTGGAAATCCCGCATTCGGCGGTGATCAGGTCGGAAACCTCGTTGCGGCGGGAATACAGGATTTCACCGGTCTTCTTGAGGATTTCCGCGCGCTCGTGACGGGTCAGGGTCGGCTGATAATCGGCCGCCGTCTGAAACGCCTTCCGCACATCGGCGACCGACGCCTTCGGCACCGTGCCGACGACGGCACCCGAATAGGGGTTCAGCACCTCGATGCGTTCATCGCGGTTGCCATCGTCACCGACGATGCGCAGGCGTTCGTGAATGACTTCGTCGTTGAGAACGGCGGCGGCAGTATCCATGGGGTTTATCCTCCCGAAAGACAGGTTGTTTGGGTCAGGCAGCGTTGGCGGCGAGCGCCGTATGGTTCAAGGCGACGTCGAAGACGTCGAAATTGCGCAGCCGCTTGCCGGTCTCGATATCGGCATGGCGGGTAACGATCAGCGGCACCTTCTGTTCGGTAACCCCGCCGTGGGAGCGCAGCGGCTCCTTCAACTGGCTCAAGTCGTGGCGGTCGGCGGAGGTGCCCAGCACCTTCGATTTCTCCGACACCACGATCAGGTCGCCCAGGCGGTCCTCCGGCAGCTCGAACTCGGCGCAGCCGTGTTTCTTGTCATAGACCTTCTGGATGCCCGGCACGGCCGCCAGCTTGCTGACCACGGACGACTGGTCCGCGCCGTCGGGCAGATAGACCGTGGCGAAGGAGCCGAGTGCTCCGTGATGCACCACATAGGGATCGGTGATCGGTAGGATCCCCCGCGCCGCACCCGCGCCGACGATGCCGTCCATGACATCCTGCAGGTAGATCACGTCGGGCGCGCCCGCGTCGTTGAACTTGGCGTTCATACCGTGGTCGGCGGTCATCGCCAGGACGGCGCCCAGCGCGTCCAGCTTCGCCCAGTAGCTATCCATCATCGCATAGAACTGATTGGCGACCGGCGTGCCGGGGGCGTGCTTGTGCTGAATGTAATCGGTGGTCGAAAGATACATCAGGTCCGGGCGCATGGTTTCCATGAGCTTGACCCCGGCATCGAAAATGAATTCCGACAGGTCCGCAGAATACACATCGGGGATAGGGCGGCCGACCATGGCCTGGGCATCGGCGATGCCGTTTTCGGCCACCGTCGTCTCATCCGCCTTCTCCGACGAAAAAGCGACGGCCCGGCCCGAGGTGAAATCGAGGCCATGGCCCAGCAGCCGGCGCAGCTTGTCCTTGGCCGTGACGATGGCGACCTTGGCACCCGCGTCGTGGAAGGCCTTGAAGATGGTGTCCGTGCGCAGGAACTTCGGGTCGTTCATCATCACCTCCTCGCCCGTGTCGGGATCGAGGAAGAAGTTGCCGGAAATGCCGTGCACCTTCGGCGGCACGCCGGTGACGATGGACAGGTTGTTCGGGTTGGTGAAGCTGGGGACCACGCAATCGGCCCGCAGGTCCGATCCGCCCTTCAGCGCCTTTTCCAGGAACGGCATATGGCCGCCGGCGATGGCCTGTTCGATGTAATCGGGCTCGGACCCGTCAATGCAGACAACGACCAGCGGCTGGCTGGGCCAGGCATAGGTGCGTCCGTTGACGGAGACGGTGCTGGGATGCGATTGCGACTGATCCATGATGCTTAACCTCTGAATTCCTTTGCGGGGCCTGACGGCGGCCCAACCGGTTGGCGGAAATTCTCGTGAGAGGCTAAGGATATGTCAAATCGCTAATAACTATGTGATTGATAGGTTAAATCAATATGAAAACGGGCCCGGCGCGATGGCAGCCGGACCCGTTCTTCTCATTGATTTATTTAAAGAATTTTACGCGAACGCCTACTCGGCGGCCTGCGGCGCGCCGGTCTTGACGCCCATTTCATCGAGAACCTCCGACATCGCCTTCAGTGCCGCCTTCATCTCGTCCGCGCCCAGGTGGCCGATGCAGCCGACGCGGAAACTGGGGGCGACGGTCAGCTTGCCGGGATAGAGCACGAAACCGCGATCCTTGACCTTGTCGTAGAACACCTGGAAATCGAAGGCCGGGTCGGACGGCATGTGGAAGGTCACGATGATCGGCGCCTGCAGACCTTGCGGCAGCAGGGTGCGGAATCCGAGCTCGGCCATGCCGTCGACCAGAATCTTGCAGTTGTTGGAATAGCGGGCGAAGCGGCCCGGCTGACCTCCTTCGGCCTCGAACTGTTCGATCGCCTTGGCGAAGGCGAAGATGACATGGGTCGGCGGCGTGAAGCGCCACTGACCGTTGCCTTCCATGGCTTTCCATTGATCGTAGAGATCGAGGGCGAGCGAATGGGCGTTGCCTTTGCAGCCCTCCAACACGCTCTCGCGGATCAGGGCGAAGCCCATACCCGGCACGCCTTCCAAACATTTGTTGGATGATGCCATGACGGCGTCGAAGGTGACCTTGGATGCATCCAGTTCGATGGCGCCGAAGGCGCTCATGGCGTCGATGATCAGCGACCGGCCCGCCTCGGCGACGACGCGGGAGATATCCTCGATGGGGTTGAGGATGCCCGAGGTCGTCTCGCAATGAACGACGAGAACATGGGTAATGTCGCCGTCGGCCAGCGCGTCGGCCACGTCAGCGGGGTCCGGCGGCGTGTCCTCCGGCGTTTCCATGATCGTATAGGCGCGGCCGGCATAATCGAGAATCTTGCCCATGCGGGTGCCGTAGGCGCCGTTGATCAGGATCAACGCCTTGCCGTCCCTGGGGATGAGGGTGCCCAGCGTCGCCTCGACCACGAAGGTGCCGGAGCCCTGCAGCGGCACGCAGACGTGGCTGCCTTCCGCATTGGCGATCTTCAACAGCGCGGCGCGCACGGTCGCGTTGGCGTCGATGAAGGACTGATCGCGCGAACCCCAGTCGTGCATCATGGCGTCGCGGGTTTCGGCCGCCGTGGTCAGCGGTCCGGGGGTCAGCAGCAGGGGATCACCGGGTGTCAGGGTCATGGCGTGGCCTTTCCGTTTACAAAGTTTCATCGGCGCCGGGTCCGTCGTCTCGGCACCACGCGGGGCCGGCGATGGAGCGGAGTTTCCGCCCCCGGGAGGCCGCCCGTCAAATCGTTAATTCGGATATCATCCATAGATGACAACTATTCGACAACGCGAACCGACCGTTTCGGTTTTCCTGTCGGATCAGCGTTTCCGCCAGGCCTGGGTGCGGCCGAGAATGCCGCGCGTCAAGCCCGCATGGACGAGACGTACCGCAGCCGCGGTACCGACGATCATCATGCCCATGGCGGCGGCGGGCGCAACGTCCCCGGCATCGTCCATGTTCAGAATAGCGACGGAGGCCAATGCCGTATCCGGCGAATAGAGGAACACCACCGCCGAGACCGTCGTCATGGCGTTGACGAACAAGTACATGGAGATATCCAGGATCGCAGGCATACAGACCGGCACCGTGATGCGGAAGAAGGTCTTGTAGAACGGTACCTTCAATGACTGCGAGACGCTTTCAAACTCCGCGTCCAGCTGTTTCAGCGCCGTCACCGCCGTCAGGTGCGAGACCGTGTAGAAATGCGTGACCGTGCAGATCACCAGGATCGGCATGGTGTGATAGAGAAAGCCCAGCGGATTGTCCGGCGCGTTGAAGAAGAACACGTAGGCGAGCCCCAGCACCAGGCCCGGCACCGCCATCGGCACCATGCAGAGCAATTGCATGGCCGCGCGGCCAGTGTGAAAGCCTTTGCTCTTCTCCACAAGATAGGCGCCGGTGAAGACCATGGCGGTGCCGATCACCGCCGTCCAGGCCGCCATTTCGATGGAGTTGTAGTAGGCATCCCAGCCGCCGCCGTCCATCATCTCGAAGGCGTAGTGCTTCAACGACAGGGACAGGTTATAGGGCCAGAACGTCGCGAACGACGCATAGGCCGCCATGGCCAGGATCGAGACCAGGATGAAGCCGATGACCCCGCAGAAGGCCAACATGCCGTAATCGACGCCGGCGTTCTTTTTCGGCTGGTACGGCACGGCGCGGGCGGACAGCAGGGCGACCTGCTTGCGCTGCACCAGGCGGTCGGCGGCGAAGGCGAACAATGCGGGCAGCAGCAGGACCATGGAGACCACCGCCCCCATTTCGAAATCCTGGCGGCCGACGACCTGTTTGTAGATGTCGGTCGCCAGCACGTTGTACTTGCCGCCGACGACCTTGGGCACGCCGAAGTCGGTGATGACCAGGGTGAAGCAGACGAAGAAGGCCGAGACCACGCCGTATCGGACGCTGGGCAGGGTCACCGTGAAGAAGGTCTTGATCTTGGACGCCCCCAAGGCGTCCGACGCCTCGTACAGCCGCGCGTCCGAATTGGCCATGGCGATCAGCATGATCGTCAGGACATGCGGGAAGACATAGAAGCATTCGCCCATGACGATCCCGATGGGACCGTAGATTTCATAACCGAACAGCCATTCCTTGATGATCCCCTGGTTGCCGAACAGATAGACCAGCGAGATCGCCGGCAAAAGCGACGGCATCAGGATCGGCAGCAGCGCCACGCCCTTGAACAATCCTTTCAACGGCATGCAGGTCCGCGTCAGGGCATAGGCATAGATGAAGGCCAAGGTGACGACGATGACGCAGCAGATCAGCGTCACCGTCAGGCTGTTCTGGATCGACCAGAACAGGGCCGGGGTCGAGAAGAAGTTGACGTAGTTGGCAAGCCCCACGAAAACGCCGTCGGCGTTCTTGAAGCTTTTCGACAGGATCGCGTAGAGCGGCAGGACGATGGAGATCAGGAGATAGAGCGCGATGCCCATCAGCACCGCGCGCATGATCCAATCCTCTCCGCTGACCTTGGGCTTGATCAGCGGGGCCGCGTTCGCCGTCGTGGCGGTGCCGTTTGCCATGACCGGTCCCTCAGGCCCCGGCCGCCGGCCGGTAGATGCGCACGAATTCCGGCGGTAGAGCCGCCTGCACGGTGACGCCTTCCTTGATCGCCAGGGCACGCGCGCGGCTGGCCGACAGGTCGATCAGGAATGCCTTGCCGCCCGCGTTCCTGGGCTTGACGTGGCATCGCTGGAACGAGCCGAGAAACTCGATATCCGTGATCTCAACCGCGACGCCCGCGTCGCCGTCACTGCCTTCGGTGATCTTGACGTCCTCGGGCCGGATACAGACGGTCACTTTCTCGCCCGGCGCCATACCGTCGAGCGCCGAAGCACATTCGACGACCATGCCCGCCGCCTTCACGGTGCCGCCGGCCTGGACCTCGCCGTCGATGAAGTTGGTCGTGCCGATGAAGTCGGCGACGAAGGGCGACGCCGGCTCGGCATAGATTTCTTCGGGGGTGCCGACCTGTTCGATGACGCCGTGGTTCATCACGACAATGCGGTCGGCCATGGCCAGGGCCTCTTCCTGATCGTGGGTCACCATGATCGTGGTGATGCCGATCTTCTCCTGCAGTTCCTTGATCTCGTGGCGCAGGTGAATGCGTACCTTGGCGTCCAGCGCCGACAGGGGTTCGTCCAAAAGCAACAGGCCCGGGGAGGTCGCGAGCGCGCGGGCGAGCGCCACGCGCTGCTGTTGGCCGCCGGACAGCTGTGCCGGATACTTGTTCGCATGATCCTTGAGCCCGACCAGATCGAGCAATTCGAACACCCGGGTGTCGATCGCCGCGCGGGCCATCTTCCGGTTTTCCAGACCGTAGGCGATGTTCTTCTTAACGGTCAGATTCGGGAACAAGGCATAGGACTGGAAAACGATGCCGAAGTCCCGTTCGTTGGGCGGCAGGGCCGAGATATCGCGCCCGGCCTGTTCGACCGTTCCGGCGGTCTGGATATCCAGCCCCGCGATGGCGCGCAGCAATGTCGTCTTGCCGCAGCCCGACGGCCCCAGGAAGCAGACGAATTCGCCTTCGGCCACGTCCAGCGAGATATCGTGCAGCGCCGTAAACTCACCGAATTTCTTGAGAACGTTTCGGACCTTCAGATAGGCCCCTTTATCCGTGTCGGTCACTTCCCCAGCCCTCCGGGACGAATGGTATCAGATGCACTGATCCCCGAATAGAAAGCCCCGGCCCCTTATCAGGAGCCGGGGCCATCCATTCAATCAGATCAGAATGGGCAATTCCGTTACTTGGGCTCGGATTTGCCGTCGTAGCGCTTGCGCCACTCGTCCAGGATGCGGATGCGGTTGGAGGCCGCCCACTTGAAGTCGTTCTTGATCATCTTGTCTTCGATGCCCGGGGGGAAGTTCTTCACCGGCTTGGCGATGCCCGGCATGGCGACGACCGCGTACTCTTCGTTGTAGATTTCCTGGGCCTTCTTGGACACAGACCAATCGGCCAGCGCCTGGGCGGCTTTCAGGTTCTTGGTGTTCTTGACGATGCCGAAGGATTCCAGATCCCAGCCGACGCCTTCCGACGGGGCGACGACTTCCAGCGGCGCGCCGTCGTTCTTGGACTTGGCGCCACGATAGGCGAAGGACACGCCGATCGGGATTTCACCCTTGGCCGCCAGCTTGCAGGGCTTGGAGCCGGAATGCGTGTAGCGCGCGATGTTTTCGTGCAGCGCGTCCATGTACTTCCAGGCCGCGTCCTCGCCCTTCAGCTGGATCCAGGACGACACGTCCAGGAAGCCGGTGCCCGAGGAGTTCGGGTTCGGCATGATGACATGGCCCTTGTAGACCGGCTTGGTCAGGTCGTCCCAGGAGGTCGGAACCGGCAGCTTGTATTTCTCGCCTTCGACCGTGTTGAAGCAGATCGAGGCGATCCAGGCGCGCTGACCGACCCAGAGCGGCGCGGGGTTGGTCGTGTCGTAATATTTCTTCGACAGCTTATCCAAGCCCTTGGGCGCGTAGCCCTGGAAATAATCGTAGTTGGAGAGCAGCAGCAGGCTGGTCGCCGCGACGCCCCAGACGATATCGGCCTTGGGGTTGTCCTTTTCCGCCAGCAGCTTCGAGGTGATGATCCCGGTGGAATCGCGCACCCACTTGATGTTGACGTCGGGATAGTCGCTTTCGAAGGCCTTCTTGAACTTCTTCAGTTCGTCCGCTTCGACGGCCGTGTAGACCAGAAGATCGGTTTTCGCCTTTGCCTGGGCGGCGCCCAGAACGGAGGCCGTGGCGGCCACCGCCAGCCCCATGGCGAGGCCGCTGAACCATTTGAATTTCATCGTGATACTCCCTGTTGGATCGCCGGATTATCGGCACGCGCCGTTACCGGCATGTGACAGTATTAACCATTTCTACTGTGTGGGAACAGGATTCGTTCGGCACTGCACCAATTCCGCCCCCCTGCCGGCGCCGATGCCGGCGGAAGCCCTCAAACGCCCCGAAATCGGGCGGGCATCGGGCTTCCGTATAGACTCAATCGCATTCCGGAAATATAAGTCAAATCGTCAGTTTATATAGGTCGTATCGGTTTCATCTATGTACTATTCGCAACTGCGGGCGTTCCATGCGGTGGCCACCCAGGGCGGGTTTTCCAAGGCCGCGGAATTCCTCAACCTGACGCAGCCGACCCTGTCGGACCAGGTGCGCAAGCTGGAGCGTGATTTCGACGTCCTGTTGTTCAATCGGACCTCGCGTTCGGTTTCGCTGACCGACGCCGGGCGGCACCTGCTCGCGATCACCAACCGCATGTTCGAATGCGAGGCCGAGGCCCTGGAGTACCTCAAGGAATCGCAGGACCTGCTGGTCGGCTCCCTGACCCTCGCCGCCGACGCGCCCTTTCACGTGCTGCGCATCGTCCGCGCCTTCCGCAACACCTATCCGGGCGTGACCGTGAACCTGAAGATCGGCAACTCGGAAGACATCCTGAACCAGCTCTACGATTTCGATGCCGACGTCGGCGTGTTCTCCCATGTTCCCGACGACGCGCGGCTGAAGGTGCTCAGCCTCCGCGACGACCCGCTGGTCGCCGTGATCTCCCAGGACCACCACTGGGCCGGCCGCCGCGCCGTGAAGTTCCGCGAACTGGCGGGCGAGCCCCTGGTGCTGCGCGAGCGCGGCTCGACCACCCGCCGTCTGATCGAACAGGAATTCGCGCGCCTGGAACTGCAGATGGGGACGGTGATGGAGGTCGAAGGCCGCGAAAGCATCCGCGAAGCCGTCGCCACCGGCAACGGCGTCGGCTTCGTCTCGAAGCCCGAATTCGGCCACGATAACCGCCTGGCCATGCTGGAACTGGAAGACAGCAAACTGCCCATGCACGAATACATGGTCTGCCTGGAAAACCGGGCGGAGACGCGGGTCGTCAGTGCATTCTGGGAAATGGCGGTGGCGGAGCGGGACTAAGGCACCGCGTCGGCATTCACCCGCCTCATCGGATGGCATTCGGTATCATTTGTGGTACGATTCCCCATGCGGTTGAAAAACATTAAGAATGCGCTGATCGCAAGCGACGCCATCTTCCACAATTCGCACGATGCGATCGTCTGCATGACGAGCGATTCGAAGATCGTTTTCGTCAATGAAACGGCCGTCGAGATGTTCGGATACGACACCGCCGAACAGCTGCTGGGCGAGCGCGTTGAACGCCTGATGAACGATCAGAACGCCGCCGCCCACGGGCAATACGTCGAACGCCACCTGTCGGGCGAAAACACCCCCGTCATGAACCGCCTGCGCCGCATCAATGCGAAGAAACGGGACGGCAGCCTGTTTCCCGTCGATATCCACGTCTTCTATTGCGCGGTCGAAGGCGAACGCCTCTATACCTCGTTCATCCGCGACATGTCGGAGGTCGAACAAAAGGAACAGGAGCTCCACCGCCTCGCCTTTTCCGACCTGCTGACGGGCCTGCCGAACCTCAAATCCCTTGAGATGCTGTTGGCGGACCTTCTCGGCGACGACAAAGACACCGCCTATCTGCTGGCCGTCCTCGGCATCGACCGGATGCGCTCGATCAACGGATCGTTCGGCTTTGAAGTCGGCGACATGGTCATCGATGCCATGGCGCGGCGTCTCGAGGCGGAATTCCGGGAATCCCCCTTCCTCGGAAAAATTTCGGGCGACCAGTTCGTCGTGATCGATCAGATCCCAACCGGCCAATCCCCGGAAACCGCGGTCGCGAACCTGCGCGGCCGGCTCGACGAAGTCGTCGCGGTTCCGGTCACCGTAGCCGATGCCCGCGTTCAGGTTGACATCACGACCGGCGTCATCTGCGTGCCGGACCTTGCGGACACTCCCCAATCCGCGATCAAGCATGCGGAAATGGCCTATGGCGACGCCAAACTGAACGCCCGCGGCCGGGTCCGGTTGATGAACGAGGACCGCCTGAACTCCATGGTCTTCACCTCGACGATCACCCACCAGATCCGCGACGCCATCCAGATCGGCGAATTCGCCATCGTCATTCAACCGAAGATCGACATCAAAAGCGGGCGGGCCAACGCCGGCGAAGTACTCGTCCGCTGGACGAAAAGCGACGGCAGCATGATCCCGCCCGACGTCTTCATTCCGATCGCCGAGGACGCCGGCCTGATCAACGCCATCGGGCGATTCGTGTTCCTGGAGGCATCCGCCCTGGTCCGCGGCACCCGGCAATCGACGGACCTTTTTCCGAAGCTCGCGGTCAACGTTTCGCCGCGCCAGCTGATCGACGTCAATTTCGTCGATTTCGTCGAGGACACCTTCGATCAGTTTTCCATCGACCCGGACCTGATCGAAATCGAAATCACCGAGACCGCCGTCGCCAGCGCGCCAAAGCGCGTGACCGCGGCGCTCAACCGGCTGCGCGACCTGGGCCTGACCATCGCCCTGGACGATTTCGGCACCGGCTATTCGTCGCTGACCATGCTGCGCGACATGCCGATCGACAAAGTCAAACTGGACAAGTCCTTCGTCGATCAGATCAACGAGGACGAGAAATCCTTCAAACTGGTCGAGAACTCGATCCGCATGATGCAGGACCTGGGCTTCCTGGTGACGGTCGAAGGCGTCGAAACCCGCGACATTCACGACATGCTCTACGCGTTGGGCGTCGATGAAGCGCAGGGCTATTTCTATTCCAAACCCCTGCCGGTCGAGGCCTTCCAGGCCTACAGCTTCGACCTCGACCCGCAACAGAACGACCTGTTCGCCAAACTCAAATCCGAATACGTCCGCTCCCAGGGCGGGGATGATCCGTTGAATTGACCCCGGGCCGGCGACAGCGACGGCGAAAAGGACCAGCGCACCGGCTCAATGGACGCCCGGCACCACTCGCCTCCCGGCGTCCTCTCTCACTTGGCCTTGGCTGCCTTTTCGGCTGCCTTTTCTTTTTCGGCAGCCAACCGCAGCGCTCTCAACGATTCGGTTTTCTGCTGCGCTTTTTCCGTCCGCAGGGCCTTGTCCTTGATGAGCTGGACATCCGTGTTCTTGGGCGGCTTCCGATCCTTGAAATCGCCCTGATCCCCCCGCTCGATCGCGGCGAACATCTTGTCGTCGGCGTTGTTCGGTCGTGTCGATCCTGAGCCCATTGGCCTGCCCTTTCCGCTGAATGGCGCGTCCCGCGCATATGCCTATCTTCTACCCTACGTCCGACCCGAGCGGCAGAAAAAAGCGACCGGGTGCTGCAAACGGCAGCGGGTCAGATAATCTCGAAATACCGCTCCATCTCCCAGTCGGTGATGGCGCGGCGGAATTCACGTTCTTCCCAGTCGCGGGTCGCGGCGTAGTGATCGACAAAGGCGTCGCCGAAGAGGGCCCGGGCGGGCTTTGAGGCCGTCAGGCGACCGGCCGCCTCGCCGAGGGTGCGGGGCAGGTTCAGCTTCTTCGGCCATTTCCTGTCGTAGGCGTTGCCGTCGCAGGGGGCTTCGGGCTCGATCTTGTTCTCGATGCCCCAGAGGCCGGCGCCGACGGCGGCGGCCAAGGCCAGGTAAGGATTGGCGTCGGCGGCGGCGACGCGGAACTCGACGCGCTGCGATTTCTCAGATCCCGGAATGACGCGGATCGCGCAAGTCCGGTTGTCGATGCCCCAGGTCGCGTCGGTCGGCGCCCAGAAGCCGGGGACCAGGCGGGTGTAGCTGTTGACCGTGCCGGCGATCATCGAAAGGAATTCCGGCATCAGTTTCTGCTGCCCGCCGACGAAATGGCGCATCATGTCGCTCATCCCATGGGGCTTATTCTTGTCCAGGAACAGCGGCTTGCCCGCCTTGGACTGCAGCGACATATGGATATGGCCCGACTGGCCGGGCCAGTCCTCTGACCAGCGCGCCATGAAGGTCGCCATCAGGCCCCGTTTCTGCGCCATGATCTTGGCGAAGGTCTTGAACAGGGCGGCCTTGTCCGCCGCCGCAAGGGCGGTATCGACCTGGATCGCGGCCTCCATGCAGCCGGGGCCGGTTTCCTCGTGCAGGCCCTCCAACGCCATGTCCATCTTCACGCAGCCGTCCAAGAGGTCGCGGTAGAGATCGCTGTCGACCGTGTTGCGCAGGACCGAATAGCCGAACCAGCCGGGCTGGATCGGTTTCATGCCTCGGTAGTTCTTTTCGCGCACGCTATGGGGCGTTTCCTCGAACAGGAAGAATTCGTATTCCAGCCCGGCCAGCACCTTGAAGCCCATCTGATCGGCCTTCGCCAAGGTCCGGCGCAGGGTCGCGCGGGGGCAGACCTCTTCGTGCTTGCCATCGAATTCGCCGAGGAAAAACAGCATGCCGTCCTCCCAGGCGATTTCCCGGCAGGTTTCCGGCAGCACGCGCACCGGCGCGTCCGGATAGCCCGTATGCCAGCCGGTGACCGAGACGTTGTCATAGAGTTGGTCATACGAGTCCCAGCCGAGCACCACGTCGCAGAAGCCGAAGCCCTTATCCAGGGAGGAGACGAACTTGTCGGCCTTCATGTATTTGCCGCGCATCACGCCGTCCATGTCGACGACCCCGACCTTGACGTAGTCGAGCTTTCGTTCGGCGACGATCTTCTTGGCGTCGGCCGCCGTCTTGACCTGTTCCGGTTTCATGCCTGGTCCCCCTGCCTGCCCCGTCGGGCGTGTTTCGATCTGCCTAGAATTCCAGACGCCCCCCATGGGCGTCCAGGAACAATGCGGCGTATTGGTCCGCCGTGAATTGGATCGGGTTGCCGCCGGCGGTCGGATCCTCGATCGCCATGGCGCCGATTTTTTCCGCGTCGTCCGCCGGAATATCCATCTCGACCAGGGTATGCGGAATGCCGACCTCGGCCCGCAGGTCGAGAATCCATTGGATCAGCCCCTCCGGCGAATGGCCGGGCACGTCGAGGGCGCGGGCGAGATCGGTCAATTCGCCTTCGATGGCCGGGCGGTTGGCGGCGACCACGTAGGGCATCAGCACGGCATTCAGCAATCCATGGTGCGCGTCGTAAAGAGCGCCCAGCGGATGGGCCAGCGCGTGGATGCCGCCAAGGCCCCGCTGAAACGCCGTCGCCCCCGCCATGGCGGCGGCCATGACGTGGGAGCGGGCCTCCAAATTCGATCCGTCCTTCACCGCCGTCGGCAGCCAATCCTTGACCAGGATCATGCCTTCCAGCGCGACCCCTTTCGCGAAGGGGTGATAGAACGGCGCGAGGTAGGCCTCCAGGTTATGGGCCAGGGCGTCCATCCCCGTCGCCGCCGTGACATGGGCGGGCAGGCCGAGCGTCAGGGCCGGGTCGGCGATGGTCACCGTCGGCATCATCTTGGGATGGAAGATCACCTTCTTCACATGCCGTTCGGCATCGGTGATGACGGCGGCGCGGCCGACGTCCGACCCCGTGCCCGCCGTGGTCGCGACGCAGATGTTGGGCGCGATGGCGTCCGCGTCGGCGCGGGCCCAATTGTCGCCCACGTCCTCGAAATCCCACAGCGGCCGCGTCTGCCCGGCCTGGAAGGCGATGGCCTTTCCGGCGTCCAGCGCACTGCCGCCGCCGAAGGCGATGACCCCATCATGGCCGCCCGCCTTGAAGGCGGCACAACCCGCCTCGACGTTGTCGGACGTTGGGTTGCCCTTGATGTCGGAAAAGACCTTGATGGTCAGCCCGGCCCCCTCGACCGCCTTTACCGCGTCGCCGACCATGGGCAGGGCCGCCAGGCCCGGATCGGTGACCAGCAGCGGATTGGCCATGCCCGCCTGTTTGCAGGCCTCGCCCAGTTCGGACAGGCGCCCGGCGCCGAAGCGGATGGCGGTGGGATAGTTCCAATTGCCGGTCAGGGACATGGTCGTCATGGGCGTCAAACCTGTGTGCGAAGATGAAAGGACATGGGCCGCGTCAGATGGTCGTAGCCCAGGGGGGATAGGGTGCAGCCGCGCCCGGAATTCTTGACCCCGGTCCAGGCGAGCGCCGGGTCCAGGTAGTCGGCCCGGTTCATGAACAGGGTCCCCGTCTCGATCCGGTCGCCCAATTCGAGCGCCACCGCTTCGTCCGACGTCCAAATGCTGGCGGTCAGGCCGAAGTCGCTGTCGTTCATCAGGGCGACGGCCTCGTCGTCCGACGCGACCTTCATCACGCCGACCACGGGACCGAAGGATTCTTCCGTCATCACCCGCATCTTATGATCGACGCCGGTCAGAACCTGCGGCGCCATATAGGGGCTGCCCGCCGCGTCGCGGTCGAAGGCCGCCGCGTCGAGATGCGCGGTCGCCCCGCCGGCGATCGCCTCCGCGATCTGGCCGCGCACGAAATCGGCGGCGCGGGCGCGGACCATGGGGCCGAGGGTCGTCGCGTCGTCCGTCGGGTCGCCCAGGACATAGGTCTTAGCCAGGTCCACCATGCCCGCGACGAAATCGTCGTAGACATCGGCATGAACATAGACCCGTTCGATCCCGCAGCAGCTCTGCCCGGAATTGAAGAAGGCGCCATCGGTCACGTTTTCGATGGCGTGCGGCAGGTTGGCGTCGGCCCGCACATAGGCCGGATCCTTGCCGCCCAGTTCCAGGCCCAGGCCGATGAAGCGGCCCGCCGCGGCGCGCTCCATGGCCGCCCCGCCGGGGACCGAGCCGGTGAAGGCGACGAAACCGATTTCCGGCGATGCCACGACCTGGGCCGTCTGATCGTGGGTCAGGTGCAGAACCTGGAACAATCCGTTCGGCGCGCCGGCGGCCTGGAAGGCGCGGGCGATGCGCTCGCCGCAAAGCGGCGTCTGCGTCGCGTGTTTCAGGATCACCGCGTTGCCCGCCATGATCGCCGGGACGATGGCGTTGACCGCCGTCAGATAGGGATAGTTCCAGGGGGCGACGACCAGGACCGTGCCCAGCGGCTGGCGCCGGATGAAGCGGGTGAAGCCGGGCTTGTCCGGCGCCGGGCGGTCGGCCAGCGACGCCTCGGCGATGGAAATCATATGCCGGGCCCGCTCCTCGAACCCGCCGACCTCCCCGGCGCCATATCGCACGGGCCGGCCCATCTGCCAGGCGAGCTCTTCCGAAATCGCTTCCTTGTCGGCGATGAAGGCATCGACCATGCGGGCGCAGACCATGGCCCGCTCGGCGATCGGCATGCGCCGCCAGATCGCCTGGCAGGCGGCGGCGCGGTCAAGGGCGGCACGGATCGTCGCGTCCTCGGCGGCAAGGCGCTCGGCATAGGTCGATCCGTCGATGGGGGAAATACAGGAGAGAATTTCGGACATGGCGGCCTTTCTTTCAGGCTCGTTGCGCGGCTGCGATGGACGTTCGGACGTTAGCCCCCCGGCCCCGAACGCGCCAGGGGATTTCCGCACCTGCTCACGGATCGACGAAGGTCACGCCCTGTGTCTGCGCGCGCAGGCGCGGGTCCGGCGATTTCACGGTGACCGGGCGGCCGTCGAGGATTTCACGGCAGCGCGCCAGGGTTTCCTCCTCCAGCCGTTCCATGGCCTCGTCGGTGAAGAACGTCATATGCGGCAGCAGGATCACGTTATCCATGCCGTAAAGGGCGCTCATGGGATGGCCTTCGAGGGCAAGGGGCTCCTGGCTGTAGACATCCAGCCCCGCCCCGGCGATGCGGCCTTCGACCAGGGCCTCGACCAAAGCCGCTTCGTCGACCACCGCGCCACGTGCGACGTTGATGATGAAGGCCGTCGGCTTCATGGCGGCAAGCTCGGCCGCGCCGATCAGGCCCCGCGTCTCGTCGTTCAGCACGGAATGGACGGAGACCACGTCGCTTTCCGCCATCAAGTCCATCAGGTCGGCGACCGGCTCGATGCCCAATGCCTGCAATTCTTCCGGCGGGGTATGGGGGCTGTAGGCGATGACGCGGGCCCCGAAGCCCGCGCCCGCCATCTGGGCGAAGGACCGGCCGATCCGCCCGGCCCCCACGATGCCCACGGTCTTGCCGGCGATGTCCGATCCGCGCCAGTCGCCGGTCGGCCAGATCCAGCCGTCGGTGTGCATGGCGCGGTCCATGGGGATCAGCCGTTTGGCCAGGGCCAGCATCAGGGTGAACGCCCCCTCGGCCACCGTGCGCTCGGCATATTCCGGGACGTTGACCACGGGGATGCCGCGCGCCCGGGCAGCCGGGATGTCGATGGCGTCGATGCCGACGCCGTATTTGACGATGCCCTTCAGCTTGGGCGCGGCCTCGATCACCCGTTCGGTGATCGGCGTGTAGCACATCAGGATCAGCTCGGCGTCGGCGACCGCGTCGATCAACACGTTCTCCCCCGCGCCGTCGGGCACCTTGACCAGATCGACGCCCAAGGCCGCAAGCCCCGCATCGATCGCCGGACATTCCAATTCGCGGTCCGTGCGGACGGCTTTCACCATGGCGGGCCCCTTTCCGGGTCTTGAAGGTTAGGCGAGACCGGCGGCCTGGGCCGCATCCGCGATGGCGCGGTCCAGAACGTCGAGGGCTTGGTCCATCTGCGCCATCGTCACCACCAGGGGCGGCGTCAGGGTCAGGGTATTGCCCATGGAAATCTTGAACGACAGGCCGCCGTCGAGGCAACGGTAGAGAACGTCTTCGGCCAATTCCGGGGCGAGTTCTTTCCCCGCGCGGTCCTTGACCATTTCCGCGCCGAACAGGAATCCGCGCCCGCGCACGTCGCCGATCACGCCGTGGCGCGCCTTCATGTCGTGCAGGCGGGCCAGCGCATGGGCGCCGACGGTGGCCGCGTTCTCGACCAGGTTTTCGTCCTCGATGATCTCGATGGTGGTCAGGCCCGCCCGCGTGGTGACGGGATTTTTCTCATGCGTGTAATGGCCGAAGGCGTAGTCGCCCGCCACGTCCAGTTCCGGCCGGGCGATCACGGCGGCGAGCGGCAGGATGCCGCCACCGAGCCCCTTGCCCATGACCAGGATATCCGGCACGACGCCGTCATGGTCGCAGGCGAACATCCGACCGGTCTTGCCCAGACCCGTCGGGATTTCATCGAAGATCAGCAACGCCCCCACGTCGTCGCAAGCCTGGCGCACGGCGGCCCAGAACCCGGGCGGCGGGATGTAGGGCACAGCCCGCGCCGGCTCGGCGATCACGGCGGCGACGTCGCCTTCCTTTTCCAGGACGTAGCGCAGCATGTTGGCGCAGGTCATCTTGCACAGGTCCAGGTCCGGCTGGCCGTCCTGTTCCGGGTACCCATAAGGGCAGCGATAGCAGGCGAAGGGGGCGACGTGTTCCGTGCCCGCCAGCAAGGGGCCGATGGCGCCGCCGCGGAACAATTGTTCGCCGCCGACCGAGGACGCGCCGAACCCCGCGCCGTGGAAAGCATCCCAGAACGACACGGTCTTGAAGCGGCCCGTCGCCGCGCGGGCCAGCTTCAACGCGACCTCGACCGCGTCCGACCCGCCCGTGGTGAACAGCACCTTCGACAAATCCCCCGGCGCGATATCCGCCAGCTTGCGGGCCAGCGCCGTCGCGGGCGCGCAAGCGAACCGCCGGGGTGCGAAGGGCAGTTCGTCCATCTGATCGGCGATGGCTTTCTTCAATCTGGGATGGCCGTAGCCGATGTGATGGGCGTTGTTGCCGTGAAAATCGAGATAACGCCGCCCCTCGGCATCCTCGATCCAGGGACCTTCGGCCTTGGTGATAACGGACAGGCAGGGCGTCGAGACGGACTGATGCAGGAACAGCTTGGCGTCTTCGTCGAGTGCTGTCCGCGAGGCGGCGCCCAGCGCCCCCTCTGCCCAATCGCGCCGCCGGGGCGAGGTATTGCTCTCGCCTTCGGATTGGGCGGGGGGCGTTTCAAAGGGCATGGCCGGGCGCTCGTTCCTGGAGGAAGAAAGAGCGAGTGTCGCCATCGGCGTAGCCATACGTCAAATCGCTAATGCCGATGGGATGTATCGGCATGGCCTATGGCGCCCTGAGGCGACATGTGACTACCCTTGACCTTCCAGCGACTGGAACCCTTATGTAGGGCGAGTAACATGAAATTTGGATCCCTGCCATGAGCGATTCCCACGCCCCACACACCCATTCCTCCGACACCGCACCGGCGGGCGGCTGCTGCCACGGCCATAGCCATGACGGCGCGAAGGGCGATACCGCGAAAGACCCCGTCTGCGGGATGACCGTGCAATTGAACACGGGCAAGCCGACCTTTGACCACGGCGGCACGACCTATCATTTCTGCTCGCAAGGCTGTCAGACAAAGTTCTCCGGCGATCCGGAGCATTATCTGTCCGGCGCCCATCGCAAGCAGGCGGAAGAAATGCCGGCGGGCACCAAATACACCTGTCCCATGCACCCGGAGATCGTCAGCGATAAACCGGCGGATTGCCCGATCTGCGGCATGGCGTTGGAGCCCATGGGCATCCCCAGCGGCGACGAAGGCCCCAATCCGGAACTGGTGGATTTCACCCGGCGGTTCTGGGTCGGCGCGGTGCTGAGCCTGCCCCTGTTGGTCCTGGCCATGGGGCCCATGGTGGGTCTGGGCATCCGGGGGGCCATCGGCGAAACGGCGGCGCAATGGATCGAATTGGTCCTGGCGACGCCGGTCGTCCTGTGGTGCGGCTGGCCGTTTTTCCAGCGCGGCGTCAAATCCATCGTCAGCGGCAACCTGAACATGTTCACCCTGATCGCCATGGGCGTCGGCGCGGCCTATCTGTTCAGTCTGGTCGCCGTCATCGCCCCCGGCATCTTCCCCGACGGTTTCCGAGGGCCGGAAGGCCACGTCGGCGTCTATTTCGAGGCAGGCGCCGTGATCATCGTCCTGGTCCTGCTGGGCCAATTGATGGAACTGGGGGCCCGCGACCGCACGGGGGCCGCCCTCCGGGCACTTCTGGACATGGCGGCCAAGACCGCCCGGCGCATCGGCGCCGACGGCACCGAAGAAGAAGTGCCCCTGGATGAGATCAAATCGGGTGACCGCCTGCGCATCCGCCCGGGCGACAAGGTTCCCGTCGACGGCGTCGTCCTGGAAGGCCGGTCGTCCATCGACGAATCGATGATCACCGGCGAGCCGGTGCCGGTCGAGAAAACCGCCGGCGATGCCGTCACGGGTGCGACCATCAACGGCACGGGCAGCCTGATCATGGAGGCCCAGCGCGTCGGTGCCGATACCATGCTGAACCGGATCGTCGAAATGGTCGCCTCAGCCCAGCGGTCCCGCGCGCCGATCCAGAAAGTCGCCGATTCCGTCGCCGGAATCTTCGTGCCGGCGGTCATCGCCGTGGCCGTCCTGGCCTTCATCGCCTGGACGATCTGGGGACCGTCCCCGGCCATGGCCTACGGCCTGGTCGCCGGCGTCGCCGTGCTGATCATCGCCTGCCCCTGCGCGCTCGGCCTGGCGACGCCCATGTCCGTAATGACGGCGACCGGGCGCGGCGCCGCGGCGGGGGTGCTGATCAAGAATGCCGAGGCGCTGGAACGCTTCGCCAAGGTCGACACCCTGATCGTCGACAAGACCGGCACCCTGACCTTGGGCAAACCGAAACTGGTCGCCGTCCAGGCGGCGGACGGTCAGGAGGAAGACACCGTCCTGCGCCTGGCCGCCGGGCTGGAACGCGGATCGGAACACCCGCTTGCCGAAGCCATCGTCGCAGGCGCCGAAGACCGGGGCCTGAATTTGACCGAAGCCGAGAATTTCGAGGCCGTGACCGGCAAGGGCGTGTCCGGCCGCGTCGACGGCCGCAAGGTCGCCTTGGGCAACGCCCGCATGATGGACGACCTGGGGCTCGACCGGGGCAGCCTGGGCAGCGACGCCGACGCCCGGCGGGACAAGGGCGAAACGGTGATGTTCGTCGCCGTGGACGGGGCGCTGGCGGGCCTGATCGCCGTCGCCGACCCGGTCAAGGAAACCACCGCCGACGCCATCAAGGCGCTGCATGCCCAGGGCTTCGCCATCGTCATGGCGACCGGCGACAACGAACGCACGGCCCGCGCGGTCGCGGCCGACCTGGGCATCGACGACATCCGCGCCGACGTCCTGCCCGAGGACAAGGCGAAGATCGTCAAGGACCTGCAGGCCCAGGGCCGCCGGGTCGCCATGGCCGGCGACGGGGTCAACGACGCCCCCGCCCTGGCCCAGGCCGATGTCGGCATCGCCATGGGCACGGGTGCGGACGTGGCCATCGAAAGTGCGGGGCTGACCCTGGTGAAGGGTGATTTGAACGGCATCGTGCGGGCGCGCAACCTGGCCCGCGCGACCATGCGCAACATCAAACAGAACCTGTTCTTCGCCCTGGTCTACAATGCGCTGGGCGTGCCGGTGGCGGCCGGGGTGCTCTATCCCCTGTTCGGCATCCTGCTGTCGCCGATGGTCGCGGCGGCGGCCATGAGCCTGAGTTCCGTTTCCGTCATCACCAACGCGCTGCGCCTGCGCCGCGCCGACATCGGGGAGGCCTGACGCCATGAACATCGGCGACGCCGCCAAGCAATCGGGCCTGCCGGCCAAGACGATCCGCTATTACGAAGACATTTCCCTGGTCGTGCCAGCGCGGGGCGAAAACGGCTACCGCGTCTACGGCCCCGACGACGTGCACAAGCTGCGCTTCGTGCAGCGGGCACGCGGCCTGGGCTTTTCCGTCGAGGATTGCCGCGCCCTGTTGTCGCTTTATGAAGACGAAAACCGTGCGAGCGCCGACGTCAAGGCCATCGCCCAGGAACGCCTGGCCGAGATCGCGGACAAGATCGCCGAATTGAAAGCCTTCCAGAAAACGCTGAAGCACCTGGTCGACCATTGCCACGGCGACCAACGGCCCAACTGTCCGATCATCGACGGCCTGGCGGGCCCGGACCATTGAGCGCCGGGCGGTCACGCGGCTTTCTTGAAGGACACGGAACCCGAATGGTAAAATATCGGCCATGATGAAAATGAACGGGACATCGCGTTCGATCCGCAGTCTGCGGCGCCTTTGCGCCACGGTGCTGGCCGTCGCCGTCCTGTTCACAAGCGTCGGCATGGGTCATGCGGCCCTGGCGACGGACCATCCGGCTCCTGCACCGGCTACTGCCCAGAGCAGCCATCACGGCGGCCATCATGGCGGCACCGCCATGACCGAACCCGCCGAAGAGCATTGCGACGGCCCCGCCCATAGTGCCAAGGCCGATCCCGCATCGCCCCAGAAGCACGGCGCCATGCACGGTTGCTGCGCCAGCGCCTGTTTCCCCAGTTTCACCAATCCGGAAATCACCTTCGTCCCGGTCCGTTCCGTCGTTATGGAACGCCTGACGCCGCGCGCCCATCAGGCCGCCGCGTCGCGCCCCCTGGGCGCCCTGTTCAAGCCGCCCCGGCGCATCCTGTGATTTCCGTGCGCCCCGACCGGGCGGCGCGACACTCGATTCACACGACACCGACGACCCTGATCGAGGGCGCGTGATCCCCTAGGCAACGCCGTTACGGCGGCCCCAGCGATCCCACGGAAATCCATTGCCGGGACGGCGGCATCCTTGTCGCCGTCGTTCGAAACACCACCCGTGTATTCAACCGACAACCGAGGATCACAAGATGTCCAATTCATTCAATTTCACCACCCGAGGAACCTTTGCCGGGTTGGCCGTCGCCGCCGGCCTGACGTTCGCCCAACCCGCCCTGGCCGGCGCCGGGCAGCCGGGCCACGGCCATGAAGGCCAAGGCCATATGATGCAAGGCGGCCACATGATGCAGGGCGACCAGATGCCGGGCGGGCACGGCCCCGCCGGACATCACGGCGCCATGACCGACGCTATCGGCGGGCCCGGCAAGGCCGCCGACGTGACCCGCACCATCGATATCGTCATGCAGGACAATTACTACGAACCCGAGGAAATCACCGTGAAGGCGGGCGAGACCGTCCGCTTCAAGATCGTCAACAAAGGCAGCCTGCTGCACGAATTCGGCCTGGGCACCGCCGCCATGCACGCCGCCCATCAGAAGGAAATGATGGTGATGATGGAGCACGGCATGATCGAGGCCGACCGGATCAACCCGGAACGCATGAAGATGGACCACGGCCCCGGTATGGCGCCGATGAGCCACCAGCATGGGGCCGAAAGCGGCAGCGTCCTGGTCGAACCCGGCAAATCGTCGGAAATGATCTGGACCTTCCCCAAGGATGCGACGCTGGAATTCGCCTGCAACGTTCCGGGCCATTACGAGTCCGGGATGATGGGCCCGATCCGCATCAAATGACGGCGACCGATAAAGGGAGACACCCCATGCGACATCTGTTCCGGGCGGCCCTTGCCGCCGCCCTGACCCTATCCCTGGCCCCGCCGGCCTGGGCCGGGACCTACGACCTGACCATCGGCAAGGCGGCCATCAACGTCGCCGGCCGGGACCAGACGGCGATGACGATCAACGGCACCGTACCGGGCCCGGTCCTGCGCTTCACCGAGGGCGAAGACCTGATCATCAACGTCACCAACACCTTGGACGAAGACACCTCGATCCATTGGCACGGACTGATCCTGCCGTACCAGCAGGACGGCGTGCCGGGCATCAGCTTCCCCGGCATCAAACCGGGCGAGACCTTCACCTACCGGTTCCCGGCGCAGCAGGCAGGCACCTATTGGTACCACAGCCATTCCGGCGGGCAGGAAGCCGTCGGGATGTACGGCGCCTTGGTGATCGACCCGAAAGCCCGCGAACCGTTCCGCTACGACCGGGAGTACACGGTCGTGCTGTCCGACTGGCATCCCGACGATAGCCCGCGCGACATCCTGATGAACCTCAAGCGATCCGCCGACTACTACAACTACCAGCAACGGACGCTATCGACCTTCCTGGACGACGCCGAAAAAATGGGCCTCGGGCGCACCCTCGCCGACCGCGCGGACTGGGGCAGCATGCGCATGGTCCCGGCGGACATCGCCGACGTCTCGGGCTACGTCTTTTTGATGAACGGCAAGAACACGGATCAGAACTGGACGGGCCTGTTCAAACCGGGTGAACGCGTGCGCCTGCGTTTCGTCAACGCCGCCGCCATGACCTTCTTCGACGTCCGCATGCCGGGGTTGAAGATGACCGTGGTACAGGCCGACGGGAATAACGTGCGGCCCGTGCCGGTCGACGAATTCCGCATCGCCGTGGCGGAGACCTATGACGTCATCGTCCGCCCGACGGATGCGAAGGCGTTCTCCATCCTTGCCGAAAGCATGGCGCGCACGGGCTTCGCCCGCGGCACCCTGGCCCCGGAAATGGGCATGGCCGCGGACCTGCCGCCCAATCGCCCGAAACAGTTCCTGACCATGGCCGACATGGCCGGGCACGGCGGCATGGACCACGGATCGATGGATCACGGATCGATGGACCATGGGGCCATGCCCCAGAAGTCCGCCCCCATGGATCACTCGGCGATGGGCCACGGCCCGACGCATACCATGCCCGACGGGTCGACCATGGCGGGGGCCGACCATCAAGGTCACGGCATGACCCACACCATGCCCGACGGCACGGTGATGAAGGGCGAAAGCCACGCCGGGCACGCAATGCCGCAAGGCCAGTCGATGGCGGGCATGGATCATTCGGCCCATGGCGCGATGGCGTCCGGCGACAAGGACGATCCTTTCTACGCGCCCGGCAGCGGACTGATGCCGAAGGCGGCGGAGGGCGGCAAGTTCCTGTCCTATGCCGACCTGAAGGCGATCAAGCCGCTATACCCCGACCGCCCGGCGGCGCGGGAAATCATCGTACGCCTGACCGGCAACATGGAACGCTACGTCTGGTCCATCAACGGCGTGAAATATTCCGACGCCGAACCGATCCGCCTGAAATACGGCGAACGGGTGCGCTTCAAGTTCATCAACGAAACCATGATGACCCATCCCATGCATCTGCACGGCATGTGGCAGATCCTGGATACCGGATCGGGCAAGTACAATCCGGCGAAGCACACGATCTCCATCGCGCCGGGCAAGACGGTGGAAGCCGATATCGAGGCCGACGCCGAAGGCCAATGGGCCTTTCATTGCCATCTGATGTACCACATGGCGTCCGGCATGTTCCGCAAGGTCGTGGTCGAACGCGAGACGGCCGAGGTCAGCCGATGAATACGTCCATCAGAACCGTCACCCTGGCCGCCGCCCTGACCGTCGGGGCCATCCTGCAACCCGGTTCGCCGGCCCGAGCCGACGCGATGGACGACGCCATCTACTGGCACGTCCAGGCAGAACAGGTCGAAATGCGCACCGGCGAAGGCACGGATACGCTCGCCTGGGAAGCGGACGGCTGGATCGGCAACGACGACCATCGCCTGGCCTTCAAGACGAAGGGCGAAAACCCGATCGGCAAGCGTCTGGAAAAGGCAGAGGTACAGGCATTGTACCGCCGCCCGATCTCCGACTTCTTCGACATGAATGTCGGCCTGCGGCACAACCTGCGCCCCGATCCGGACCGCACCTATGCCGTGCTGGGCATTCAGGGCCTGGCGGAACAGTTCATTGAGACCGATGCCAATCTGTTCGTCAGCGAAACCGGGGACGTCTCCGCCCGTCTGGAGGCCGAGGTCGAATGGCTGCTGACGCAACGCCTGGTCCTGGTCCCTCAGGCGGAGGCCGATCTGTCGTTCAGCGAAGATCGGAAGATTCATTCGGGCGCCGGGATCAACACGGTCGAGTTGGGCTTGCGCCTGAAATACGAAATGCGCCGCGAATTCGCGCCCTATATCGGCGTGCATTACGAGCGCAAGTTCGGCGCCACCGCCAACTTCGCCCGCGACGAGGGCGAGGACACCTCGGCGGTCAAGTTCGTCACCGGGCTGAGCTTCTGGTTGTAAGGAGATATTGCGAATGAAATCAATTTCGTTGGGAGGGGCCGCGGCGGTGTTCGCCGCGGTCCTGATCCTGCTGTCGCTGCTGCCTACGGCCGGAGTGGCCGCGGACATCACTGTCTACAAGTCGCCCTACTGCGGATGCTGTGCCGAATGGGTGACACATATGCGGTCTCATGGCCATGACATGAAGACGGTCGAGATGGAGGACCTGACGGCGATCAAGAAGATGACCGGCGTCGGCGAACACCTTCAGTCCTGCCATACGGCGGTCGTCGACGGCTATGTGATCGAAGGACATGTCCCCGCCGCCGACGTCGCCCGCCTTTTGACGGAGAAGCCCAAGGCGCGGGGCCTCGCCGTACCCGGCATGCCGATCGGATCGCCCGGCATGGAAGGCGCCAACCCGGAACCATATGAGGTCCTGCTGTTCCAGGCGGACGGATCGGCCAGCGTCTACGCGCGCCACTGATCCACTGCCACCAATCCTCCGGCCAACGCGGGGCGGGCTTGACGGCCCGCCCCCCCGGGGCGACAAGAACCGATGGACGCAATTCGAAAATCCAGAACCCAGGAAGGCCGCCGATGACACGGGCCGAGATCAAGGGGACGCTCGCCGCCTTGGCCGTGGTCACGCTGGCGCTTGTCGGTGCTGCGCTTTGGGCCTGGTACGACGGCAATCGCGGCCCGGCGGAAATTCACCTGCGCCCCGACGACGCGCAGGCCGTCGCGCGCGGCGAGGCTATTTATCAGGAGCAATGCGCCGTCTGCCACGGCGCCAACCTGGAAGGCCAGGCCAATTGGCGCGAACGCCTGCCGACGGGCCGCCTGCCGGCACCGCCCCATGACAGGACGGGCCATACCTGGCACCACCCCGACGCCCAGTTGTTCGACATCACCAAGCGCGGCCCGGCCGCCGTGGTCGGCGGCGGATACGAAAGCGACATGCCCGGGTTTGCCGATGTGCTGAGCGACGACGACATCATCGCCGTGCTGTCCTATATCAAGAGCACCTGGCCGGACGAGGTCCGCCGCCGTCATGACCTGATCAACGGGCCGCAATAACGGAAGGGCCTTGCGGAATGGCGACGGACGGACCGGCGCCCTCAAGGCTCCAGTTCGGTGTCCCAATAGAGAAAGTCGCGCCAGCTTTCGTGAAGATAATTGGGCGGGAAAGCCCGCCCATTTTCCTGCAACAAGAAGTTCGTCGGCTGCTCCGGCTCGCGCAGCGGCACCATGCCGCACTGCCTGGGCAGGCGGTGACCTTTCTGAAGGTTACACGGCGAGCAGGCGGTAACCACATTGGCCCAGGACGTCCGCCCGCCCCGGGCGCGCGGAATGACGTGATCGAAGGTCAACTCATCGGCCGGGAAATGGTCGCCGCAATACTGGCAATGGAAGGCGTCGCGCAAAAACACGTTGAACCGGGTAAAGGCCGGGCGCCTGCCCATGGAGACATATTCCTTCAGCGAGATGACGCTGGGCAGGCGGAAATCCAGATTGGGGGAATGCACCACGCGGTCATATTCGGAGACCACGTTGACCCGGTCGAGAAACACCGCCTTGAGGGTGTCCTGCCAGGACCAAAGGGAAAGGGGGAAGTAGCTCAGCGGCCGGAAATCGGCGTTGAGAACAAGAGCGGGACAGCTTTCGGCGGAAGCGCTCACGGGCGTCATCCCTCATGTTTCTTCCTGCTGGATCGGAGAATACTACATATTGTGATTCAGCGCCAAATGTTCCGGCCGTGAAGTTTTTTTGACAAGCATCCGGACGAACGCCTTACAGACGCATGACCGCCCGCCGGGCCCCGCACGCGTGATCACGGCCCGGGACAAGGTGGCACGGCCCCGGGCGAAAGGTCAAAATTCGATGAGAATTCGGTCCCCTCGCCGGGGCCGAAAGGTTCCCTGCCGATTAGGGTTTCATCCCGGCGACGGAGAGCACGTCGATGCCGAACATCTCGGCCAGGAACTCCATGCCCAACTGAATGCACATGTCATCCAGTCCATGGCCCAGATTGGGGCAGAGATAAGCCGCCACGGGCACGCCCGCAGCCTTCAACGTATCTTCGGCGTGGTGCATCATGTCCGGCGGCACGATCGGGTCGAGGTTGCCGTGCATCAGCAGGACCGGCGGTTTCGTTTTGATCTCGTCGGCCAGCAGTTCCCCACCGACAAGAGCACCGGAATAACCGATGATCCCGGCCAGCGGCTTGACCCGGCGCAGCCCGACATGCAAGCCCATCATGGTGCCCTGGGAAAAACCGACGATCGCCATCTTGCTTTCGTCCAATTCGAATTCGGCCAAGAGATGGTTGATCAGCGCGTTCAGGATGGGGGCGGCCATCTTGACGCCCTCGAGCTTTTGTTCCTTGGACGGGTCGGTAATGGAAAACCATTGAAACCCCGACGGTGCGCCATCGAACCGGAACGGCGCGTTGGGCGCGATGAACACGGCCTTGGGAAGAACCCGGCCGAAATAGGTCGCCAGATTGATCAGGTCGTCGCCGTCGGCGCCGACACCGTGCAGCAACAGCACGATCTGTTCCGGCTTGGAGCCGTCGGCGGGCATCACCATCGGTCCGGTCAGATGCGGAATATCGTCTTCCGGCGGCAGGTCGGGTCCGAGATGGTCGGCGGGCTTCTTCGATTTGCTCATGGCTCGGGGCTCGTCCAATCAAACGCTCTTTTATTCAAACACGGGGCCGGTTTCATCCTGGATACCGGCATGCCATTGTTATCCGAGAATGGTTAACGATTCGTGCCGCCGCCGTCTCTGAGGACTCTATTTCGCCGCCATGCCGACGCCCCCCGCCCCGACCGTCACGCGCTTCGCGCCCAGCCCGACGGGCCTGCTGCACCTGGGCCATGCCTATTCGGCCTGGTTCGCCTGGGCGGAGGCCCGGCGGGCCGGGGCCGACGGCCGGTTCCTGATCCGCATCGAGGATATCGACCGGGGCCGCTGCCGCCCCGAATTCGAGGTGGCGATCCTGGAAGACCTTGCCTGGCTGGGCCTCACCTGGGAGGTGCCGGTGCGCCGCCAATCCGATCATATGGACGATTACGCCCAGGCCCTCGACGATCTGGACGGCCGGGGTCTGATCTATCCCTGTTTCTGTACCCGCGCCGAGATCGCCCGCGAGATCGAGGCCGCCGGCCATGCCCCCCACGATATTCCGCAGGGGCCCGACGGCCCGCTTTATCCCGGCACGTGCCGCCACCTGGACCCGGTCGAGGCCAAGGACCGGATCGCGGCGGGCGACGCCCATGCCCTGCGCCTCAAGACCGACGCGGCCTCGGCCCAAGCGGGACCGCTGACCTGGACCGACCTGGACCGGGGCGCGCAAACAGCCACGCCCGAGATTTTCGGCGACGTGGTGCTCGCCCGGAAGGACACGCCGACCAGCTATCACCTTTCGGTCACCCTGGACGACCATATCCAGGGCGTGACCTGCGTGACGCGGGGCGAGGATTTGTTCGCGGCGAGCCATCTGCACCGCCTGCTGCAAGCCGTGCTCGGCCTGGACACGCCTTTCTATCGTCATCATGGGCTGCTGACCGGGCCCGACGGCAAACGCTTCGCCAAGCGGGACAAGTCGGAAACGCTCCGCAGCCTGCGCGAGGCCGGACGCACGCCCGGCGAGGTCTGGGCGCTTGCCGGGATCGGCGAAGGGGATCGGCCATGATCCGCTTTTGCCTTGCCGCAATGTTCATGATCCTCCTGTCCTGGCCGGCGGCGGCGCTGGAGGGCCTGGACGCCGGCGAGACGGCGAGGGTGATCGAGGTCGTCGACGGCGACACGGTGATCCTCGACCGGGAGATCGCCGGGGCGCGTCAGGTCCGCATGACGGGCATCCAGGCGCCCAAATTGCCGCTCGGCCGCAAAGGCTTCGCCGAATGGCCGCTGGCCAAGGAAGCCAAGGCAGAATTGGAAGCACTCTGCCTGAACAAGACCGTGCAATTGTTTTACGGCGGGTCGCGGATGGACCGCCACGGCCGGTTGCTCGCCCATCTGACGACGACGGACGGTCTGTGGCTGCAAGGCGAGATGCTGCGACGCGGGCTGGCCCGGGTCTATACCTTTCCCGACAATCGGGAGCGGGCGCCGGAGATGTATGCCCCGGAACGAGAGGCCCGCTCGGCCGGGCGCGGGATCTGGGGGCATCCGTTCTACGCGGTGCGCAGCCCGGCACCCTCGGCGCTCGGCCGCGATATCGGAACCTTCCAAGTCGTCGAGGGCCGGGTGGTCGACGCCGCCCAGGTGCGCGGTACGATCTATCTGAATTTCGGAACCGATTGGCGGTCCGATTTCACGGTCCGCCTGGCGCCGAAAACGGCGCGCCAGTTCCGCCGCGAGGGCCTGGGCCCCGAAACCTACGGCGGCAAATGGGTTCGGGTGCGCGGCTGGTTGAAATCGCGCAACGGCCCGATGATCGAGATCACCCATCCGGAGGCAATCGAGGTTCTGGAAAAGTGACGCCGTTCGTTCTTATATATTCCGCATGAACCAAGACCGTTCCCCCCTCGGCCTTGTGGCCGTATTCACACTGATCCTGCCGCTACTTTCCGTCGCGGCCTGTTCGACCAATCCGGCGACCGGCGAGCAAAGCTTCACCGCCTTCATGTCCGAACAGGACGAAATCAGGGTCGGCGCCGAAGAGCACCCCAAGATTCTCAAGGAGATGGGGGGCACCTACAATTATCCGACGATCCAGACCTACGTCGATTGGGTCGGGGAGAAACTGGCCAAGGTCTCGGACCTGCCAAATCTCAAGTTCACCTTCACGGTCCTGAACGAACCCAACATCAACGCCTTCGCCCTGCCCGGCGGCTACGTCTACATCACCCGGGGTCTGATCTCGCTGGCCGAGAACGAGGCCGAAATGGCCGGCGTCCTGGCCCATGAAATCGGCCATGTCACGGCGCGCCACACGGCACAGCGGTATTCCGCGGCCATGGCGACCAATATCGGCCTCTTGGGCGCCAGCATCCTGGGCTCGGTCTTCGGCGTGCCGGGCGAACTCAATCAGATGGCCGGACATTTCGGGCAATTGTATCTGCAGGCCTATTCCCGGGATCAGGAACTGGAAGCCGACATGCTGGCCGTGCGGTACATGTCCCGCGCCGGATACGATCCGCGCGCTTTGGAAAGCTTCTTCCGCAAGCTGCGCCAGGAGGTCTCGATCAGCCAGCGGTTACGTGGCCGCCCCGACGAAGACCCGGCGGACAACATCATGTCGACCCACCCGCGGACCTCGGACCGGATCGCCCAGGCGATCCGCCTGGCCCGCGTGCCGCCCAACGCCGATCCGCGCCTGGGCCGTCAGGACTACCTTGCCCGCATCGACGGGATGCTGTGGGGCGACGCCCCGGAACAGGGCGTGGTGCGGGGGCGGGTGTTCGAGCATCCCGACCTAAAGTTCCGCTTCGAAGTCCCGCCCGGGTTTTACCTGAGCAATTCACCCTCTCAGGTCGTCGCCTACGGACCGGACGATACGACCATCGTCTTCAACCAATTGAATCAGAAAGACGCGTCCCAGGTCTCGGACGTCCGCGCCTATGTCGCCGGTTGGGGGGGCGGGCGCCTGAAGGGGGTCGAACGCCTGACCGTCAACGGCATCGAGGCCGCGACGGGCAGTGCGCGGATCAATACCTCCGAAGGGACGCGGGACGTACGCCTCGTCGCCGCCCGGTTCGCCCGCGACCGCATCTACCGTTTCCTGTTCCTGACGCCGCCGGGCGCAACCGCCAAGCATAGCGAGGACCTACGCCGCACGACCTATAGCCTGCGCCGCATGACCGATGCTGAGGCCGCGGCGGTCAAGGCATTGAAGCTTCGCGTCATCACCGTCAACCGGGGCGACACGGCGGAAGACCTGGCCGCCGGCATGCCCATGGAGTCCTTCAAGATCGATTGGTTCCGGGCGCTGAACGGCATGACGCCGGGAGACGCCCTGACTCCCGGCGAAAAGGTCAAGATCGTCACCCCCTGACGGCGGCTTCCGCCCCGTGAACACGGCAAAAGAAAACGGCCGCCCCCCCGGGGGCCGGCCGCTTTCTTCATCCAATCGAATGCCGGGCGCCGATCAGGCCGCGCGCAGCACCTTTTCCAGCTTCTCGGTGGCCTTTTCCACGTCCGTCTTGTCGACGGCGGCCAGCTCGGCGGCCAGACGGTCGCGGGCGGCTTCGTAGATCTGGCGTTCGGAGAACGACTGATCGGGCTGGCCCACGTTCCGGTGCAGGTCGCGGACGACCTCCGCGATGGAAACGGGATTGCCCGAATTGATCTTGGCTTCGTATTCCTGGGCCCGGCGGCTCCACATCGTGCGCTTGACGCGCGCCCGGCCTTTCAGGGTGGTCATCGCCTCGTCCATGATCTTGCGCGTCGACAGCTTGCGCAGACCGGAGGTCGGGGCCTTGGACACGGGCACCCGAAGGGTCATCCGGTCCTTGTCGAAGGAAATGACGAACAGGTCGAGCTTATGGCCCGCGATTTCTTCGGTTTCGACACCAATCACCTTGCCGACGCCATGCGTCGGGTAGACGACGTAGTCGCCGGTGCCGATCTGCAGTTCTTCTTGTTTGGACATAGGTTAGGTCAACTCCGATATTACCCATCTTTTTAATTGGGCCGCCCAAGCCCGCCGCGATCCGTCCTCCTCCCCAGGGTTCTCGAACCGGCGGTTTGCTCCAGGAAGTAAAAAGACCACCCCGCGGCACACGCTCGGCCGCTGACCGGTCCTCTCCTGAAACGGATGGCTGTCTTCCCCGGCAGGCGGTTTCCGCCTATCCACAGCCGAATGTTGGCCGCAAAAATCCCCCCGGACGAACGTTTGGGCGAATCCGAGGGGACATAGACCTTTCGGCCAACAATCAGCGATGATAACACAAAAAAGGCTGTAAAACCAGCCCCACCCTCGCAGGTGCACAAAAACCCCGAACTCCCCCAGTCTTTCCGGGGGATTTCAGGGTTTTCGCAAGGCTTGAATTCGAGGAGACGCGGATCCGCCCCGCGTCGAAGACACGGGGCGTAAAATCAGTTACCGGCGCCCGGGTTCGAACTCAGCATCTCTTTCTTGCCTTCCTTGCCGTTCCAATCCTCGGCATCTTCGGGGCATTCGCCCTTCGCCGTGATGTTGGGCCATTGGGCGGCGAACTTGGTGTTGATCTCCAGCCATTCCTCGACCCCCGGTTCGGTGTCGGGAACGATCGCTTCGGCGGGACATTCGGGCTCGCAAACGCCGCAGTCGATGCATTCGTCCGGATGGATGACCAGGAAGTTCTCGCCTTCGTAGAAGCAATCCACGGGGCAGACTTCGACGCAGTCCTGAAATTTACATTTAATGCAGTTCTCGGTGACGATGTAGGTCATTACGGGCTCCGTAAGGTCGATGAGATCGATAAAGTCAAAAAGCAGTCGGCTTGAAACAAGCAATAAGTTTGCGAAACCTGTTCAGGGCATCTTAATTACGCGGTATCGCGGGTCTGATCAATGCGGCCCCGCATCCTGTGCCATGCGGGCGATCGCACGTTTGCGCGCCGCCCCGGCGTCGCGATCCGTCACATGCAATAGGCCGGCGACCCGGCGGGCCAGATTCGATTCGAAATCGTGGACCTCGCCGTCGGCATAGGCGACGGACCAGATCATCTCGAGAACGCGGACCCGGTCTTCGGGCGCCATGCGGTCCTTGATGGTCCGGGTCACGCTGTAGAGTTCGACGGTGGTATCCGTGCGCTCGCGGGCATCGGCCACCAGAGCCGTTGCTTCCGCCGCGTCGATATCGAACTCTCCGATCAGCAGGCGTTCGATGGCGTCGGCTTCGTCGGCATCGAAATCGCCGTCCAGCGAGGCCGCTTCGGCCAATAACAGTGCCGTCGCGGCAGCCAGTTCGCCTGTATCGGCGGCGGGGGCGTTGGCGGTTTCGGGGGCCTGGGAGACCCGCTCCGCCCAGGATTTGAGTTTGGCTAACATGCAAGTCAGTTAGCATGTGCGGAACGAAGCCTCAACCACAGCTAAATTACGGGTTTACCACTTGCACCATTCGACCCCCGCCATCCGGCCTTGGAAGTCCGGGTTTTCCTTGCCTCGGCCCGATACAGCCCGTACATGACGGACCATGCCGAACGACGCCCCCGACCTACGCCTGGATTTTCCCGCGACGCGCCGCAACCGCGACGCCATCGCCGAAGTGCTGACCCGTGTGCTGCCGCCCACGGGATGCGTGCTGGAGATCGGGTCGGGGTCGGGCCAACACATCGTGGGGTTCGCCCGGGCCATGCCGCATCTGGATTGGCAGGCCTCCGACATGGAGCCTCGCTACCGTGCCTCGGTCGATGCCTGGGCGGCGCACGAGGGCCTGGACTTGTCTCCGGCCATCGCCCTGGACGTGACGCAGCAACCCTGGCCGGTCACACAAGCCGACGCGGTGATTTCGTCCAACATGATTCATATCGCGCCCTGGTCGGCCTGCCTCGGCCTGCTGGACGGCGCGGCCGGAATTCTGCCCGAAGGGGGCCTGCTCTATCTTTACGGCCCCTTCGCCATCGGCGGCCGTCATACGGCGGAAAGCAACGCCCGATTCGATGCGAACCTGCGCGCCGAAGATTCGTCATGGGGCGTGCGGAATCTGGACGATGTCGCCATGGAGGCCCGGACGCGCGGCCTGCATCTCGTCGAAACGGTGCAGATGCCCGCCAACAATCTGTCGGTGATTTTCCGCAAACGCGCCGGAATGGCCTAGGTCAGGCCGCAGCCACCAGGCGCAGGGGCGCCAGGGCCGCGTCCTTGGCCTCGATCAGGGCCTGTTCCTCGACCCCCGCCTTGACCAGAACCCGCAAGCCGAGAAACGCCGCAAGCAGCGCCTGCGCCTGGGCGCGGCGGGCGTCCCTATCGCGGTCGAACGGCGGGGTCGTGGCCAGGGCGCTGTCGAACAGGGTCACGATACGCCCCATCATGGCCTGGACCTTCTGGCCGGTCCCGGCATCGAGGGCCGCCTGATCGATACTGGCGTTGCACAGGAAACAGCCGCGACGGTCGCCATTCACGGTTCGCGCGGTGATCGCATTGGTAAACAGGGCATCGAACCGGTCATAGGCACTGTCGCCGGTCTTGACCAAGGGCGCGATGCGCTCGGCGATGATGTTCTTTTCATATATATCCAAGGCCGCCAGATACATCGCCCGTTTGTCGCCGAAGGCGCGGTAGAGGCTCTGTTTGTTGAGGCCCGTCGCGGCCTCGATATCTTGCAGCGAGGCCCCTTCGTAGCCTTTCTTCCAGAACACGTTCATGACGTCCTGAAGGGCGGTATCCGGGTCGAATGCGCGGGGCCGGGCCATGGAAATCCTCCATGAGAAAATAATTGTTGACTGACTGGTCCGTAACACATATAACCCCCGCCACCAGCCGCTTCAAGCGGCTTTTTTCGGGGCCAGTTTGTTACCGACTGGTCCGTAACATAGATAACGGCGCGGCCGAGAGATCGAGCGCCGACCTCACAGATCCCCGAAAGGAGCCCATCATGTCCCGTTTGAATCAAGTCAATCCCGACCAGGCCGAAGGCAAGGCCAAGGACCTTCTCGATATCGTCAAAAGCAAGCTCGGCGCCGCCATCAACCTGACCCAGGTCATGGCCAACCGTCCGGCCGCCCTGGAGGGCTACCTGCAGTTCTCCGGTGCGCTGGCCGGCGGCGCCTTCAGCCCGAAGGAACGCGAAGCCATCGCCCTGGCCGTGGCCGGGGTCAATGGCTGTGAATACTGTGCTTCGGCCCATACCTTCATTTCCAAGAACCTGAAGGTCGACGACGCCGAATCCGTCCGCAACCTGCGCGGTGAATCGAACGATGCCCGGACCCAGGCGATCCTGACCCTGGTCCGCCGCATCGCCGAAAACCGCGGTCATGTTTCCGACGCCGATATCGCGGCCGCCCGCGCGAGCGGTCTGGACGACGGCGATATCACCGAAGCCGTGGCGCAGGTCGCGCTCAATACCTTCACCAACTACCTGAACAACGTCGCGAAAACGGATGTCGATTTCCCGGTGGTTCAGTTGACGGGCCGCGAGGCCGCCTAAGGGTACCGCCCCCCACCCGAAGGCGCCTGAATTAAGCGCCCCGCAAACGGTCCGTTTCCCGCCGTTCGCGCTTGGTCGGCCGACCC
>NZRL01000162.1 GCA_002696205.1 Rhodospirillaceae bacterium
CAATCCTGCACGGACAAGGCGGCGGAATGGGAGTTGGAGCCCGCCAACGTGGACGAAGACGGCCGCATTCTGCCGGCCTATCACATGATCCGCTCCGCCACGTACAAGCGCTGCGTCGAAATTCGCACTCAGCTTCAGGTCGACGGATTGCCCATTCCGGAAACGGTGCTGTGGGATTGCAACGGCGACTTCAACCAGAGCTTCTCGTTCCGTTGGAACGGTGAAATCCGGTCGCTCGGCAAATGCCTGGCACAGGACGGCGGCAGCGTCGCGCTGCATGACTGTTTCCAGCGGCCCAGCGCCCTGCAATTCAATCCCGCCATGTTCCAGAAAGGCGGCAACAACAACCGCCACGCGGTCAACAACCAGCGTTGGAAAGTCCGCAAGGACGGCCTGATCCAGAAAATCGGAACCAAGCTCTGCCTGAGCGTTCATCCCCAGGGGCAGCGCAAGCTGACGACGATCAAGATTGCCGGCGGAAATTTCGTGCCCGCCCCTCCGACGAAGGGGTCGGTCGGCGGGATCGGCTCGTTGCTTTCCCTGCAGAAATGCAATTCCGGCGACAAGCTTCAGAAATGGGTGATCGAGAACACGTTGCCCGACGGCACCAAGGCGGATTCGTACAAACGCCTGGCGCACAAGATCGACGGCAAGGAACGGTGCCTGGAAACGTCCGGCGACACCAACATCCGCCGCCTGGTCGCGCGCGAATGTTCAAGTTCTCAGTACCAGCAATTCGCCCTGACCAATTACGGCGAAGTCCGCCAGATGGGCCGCTGTGTCACCGCCGATTCCGCGAAGAAAGCCTTCTACGACGGGCGCCAACTGAACCTGCAGGAATGCCGGAACGACGCCAGTCAGAAGTTCACGGCGGGCGACAACGGGCTTCTCAGCCAACCGCCCGTAAGCGGCACGCGGCGCTGTGTCGTCGAAGGGCCGGTGTTCGAGCCCAAGGTGCCGTTCTTCGGCCATCTGCCGCCGCAGATTCAGGAGCACATGAAGAAGCTGCCCTCGTTCGCCCCCGTGGCGTCTGGGCCCTGCATGTTCCAATTCCAGAACAAGTCGACCAAGAAATGCATGCGTCGGCGCGCGGACGGTGTGCTGGCGTCTGGCAAGTGCGATACGTCTTCGCCGGAAAAATCGCACCAGGAACTGGCCGTGGTGAAGAACAAGCTGACCTTCGTCCGGCTGTCCAAAACGGACTTCCATGCGCCGCATATCTGGATCGACGAACCCATGGGCTCGGTCCTGCCGACAACGGTGCCGGTCCTGCCGGGGATCGATCCCAAGATGGCGGCCGAGGTCAAGGCGTCCTACGACAATTCCGGATTCGTCTTCGAACAGAAATACGATCGGTTCAAGAAGTACAAGGACGGCAAGGCCACGAAGGATTGCCTGGCGACGGCCAAGAAGGGCTCCCAGGCGTCGGATAAGAAATTAGCCGACCTGCAACATGCCTATGTCGGCCAGGCCGTGCAATGGACCGGCATCTACATGGTGAGCCGGATCAATCCCGCCATGAAGTCACAGGCCGGCAAACTCAAGGCGGCTGTCGACAAGGCCCGCGAAGCCTATGAAAAGGCCGCTGCCCCGGGAGCGTTGACGACGGCTCATTGTTCGTCGTCGTCGTCCCAGAAATGGGAGGCGATGCCCGTGCCGCGGACATCGTGGGAGCCCAAGTAACCCGCAACGGTTGTGTCCGAAAGCGATTATTGACGGTCTTCCGAGGGCGTGCCCCCCTCGGAAACCGGCCATTTTTGCCCATATTTTAGCCGTTTGCCCGGTCATATATCAGACCGGTCAAATGTGACGGTTAAATATCAATTGGCTGTAGCCAACGGGCGTCAGCCTGTGCAAAATCTGTCCCAATAAATAATACGACCTATCTGGACTACCACGCAAACAGGGAGAATTTGCATGAAAAGACGTGAGTTTATGAAGAAGGCTGCCGTCGCCGGCGTTGCCGGTGCCGCTGCCACGACTATTGCCAAGCCCGCGATCTCGCAGGGCCGCAAGGAACTGAATATCGTGTCTACCTGGCCGCGGGACTTCCCGGGCCTGGGCCTCAGCGCCCAGCGACTGGCCGAACGTATTCCGCTGCTGACCGACGGCCGTATCCAGGTCAAATACTTCGCCTCCGGCGAACGTGTCGGTGCGTTCGATTCCTTCGACGAAGTGGCCTCGGGCAACTCCCAGGCTTATATCGGTGCAGACTATTACTGGAAGGGTAAGCACCCGGCGTGGGCCTACTTCACGGCGGTTCCGTTCGGTTTCGCCTATGCGGAAATGGACGCCTGGATGAAGTACGGCGGCGGCCAGGGGCTGTTGGAAAAAGTCGGCGACGAATTCGGCATCATCGGCTTCCCCTGCGGCAACACCGGTTGCCAGATGGGTGGTTGGTTCAACAAGGAAATCAACTCGCCGGACGACTTCAAGGGCCTGAAGATGCGTATCCCGGGTCTGGGCGGCGACGTCCTGGCCAAGCTGGGCGCCTCGACCGTGTCCCTGCCGGGCAGCCAGATCTACGAAAACCTGGTTTCCGGCGCCGTGCAGGCCACCGAATGGGTCGGCCCGTACAACGATTACTTCATGAAGTTCTATGAAGCGGCGAAATTCTACTACTACCCGGGCATGCATGAGCCCGCGTCGCAGCTCAACATGGGCTTCAACAAGAAGTGGTTCTCTTCGCTTTCGAAGAGCGACCAGGCGGTCCTGATCGCGGCTTGTGCCGAGGAAAATGCCCACCAGATGGCGGAAACCAACGCCAACAACGGTACCTACCTCAGCAAGTTGATCAACGATCACGGCGTCAAGCTCCGCGCCTTCAACGATGATGTCTATGACGCCTTCGGCAAGGCCGCCGAGGAAGTCTTCGCGGAAGTGCAGGCGCACAGCCCGCTGGCCAAGGAAGTCCACGAGAGCTTCGCTTCGTTCCGGGGCGATGTCGGTCGTTGGATGCTGCTGGCCGATACGGGCTACACCAACCAGCGTAACCGCGTGCTTGGCATTAAAGTCTAACTGCCGACGCGACACGGCATAAGGCGGGACGGGGCGATTGCTCCGTCCCGTCCTTGTCCGGTCGATCCTATCGCGTTTGAAATTCATCCGGGGAACGCGCTCCGGATGCCTTTGCTCAGAACAAAACCGGGCCCTGACCACCTGGGGGCCGGACAATCAAGACAACAAAGGATTGCCAATTCATGGCGGCCGAGCAAACGATGCCTGATGCGAACGGGGCGGTTGCTTCCCCTGACGTATCGCCCCGGACGACCGTCGCCGTCCGTTTCTTCGGGTGGGCGGTGTTATCCGCACTCTGTGTTTTCTTAATCAATAACTATCTGACGTTCTGGCTCGGCTGGCCGGGCGAGGGGGCGGCCCTGCATTTGGGCCGTCACGGCGAAGAGACCGCGTCGTCGCCGCTCGCCTGGGTGCAGATGCTGGCCTATGTGGCCGGGATCGCCGCCGCCGCGCTTTATACAGTCAAGACCTGTTCCCGCACCCTGCGCGAGGACAGCCAGTTCATTTCCGACGGCAATGCCTTGCTGATCCGCATGGCTTATTTCGCCGTGCTTTATATCGGGGTGGCCGACGCCATTCTGTCTTTCATGCGGGTCGAGGGCTTCCTCCCCGCCGTGTTCGGCGACGACTTGGCGCTGGAGTTGGGCAAATCGCAATTCCGCGGTCCGTACGTGCATCTGCCGTTGACGGCGGCGGCCATCGTCACGGCGTTCTTCACGCGCACGCTGGGCTTTACCTGGCTCGCGCTGCTGATCGTCGGGGCGGAACTGCTGATCGTCATCACACGGTTCATCTTCTCCTATGAACAGGTGTTCATGGGCGATCTCGTGCGGTTCTGGTACGCGGCCCTGTTCCTGTTCGCGAGTGCTTACACCTTGATCGAGGAAGGCCATGTCCGCGTCGATGTGTTCTATGCCGCGTTCAACCCCAAACGGAAAGGCATGGTCAACGCCTTCGGGTCGGTGTTCCTGGGCGTCACGCTATGCTGGGTCATTCTGATCGTCGGCATGGGCGGCCAGAACGCGGTCATCAATTCGCCCATTCTGTCATGGGAAACGACCCAGACCGGCTTTTCCATGTATGTGAAATACATGATGGCCGGGTTCCTGGCCGTGTTCGCCATCTCCATGATGATCCAATTCATCAGCTATATGCTGGATGCCGTCGCCGATGTCCGGGGTGAACCCGGCGGCCGCGACCACACCAGCCACGCGAACGCCTAAGCGACAAGGACACGACACCCATGGAACTTCTCTTTCTTGTCGTCCTGATGGTGACCATGGCTTATGCGCTGGGCATCGGGTTTCCCGTTGCCTTCGCGCTGCCCGGTTCCGCCATCTTCACAATTTCCCTGGCGGCGCTCTGCGGCTGGTTGTTCGCCGGCAACGTCGATGCCTATTTTGCGCAAGGCGGCGCCTGGCAATGGCTGTCGGCCGGCGTCACGAACTTCCGCGGCGTCTATTGGGAGGCCGAACGCGACACCCTGATCGCAATTCCGCTGTTCATCTTCATGGGCATCATGCTTCAGCGGTCGAAACTGGCCGAAGACCTGCTGGTCACCATGGCGCAGCTATTCGGCCCGGTGCCGGGCGGCCTGGGCATTTCGGTGATCTTCGTCGGCGCGCTTTTGGCCGCGACGACCGGCATCGTCGGCGCGACCGTGGTCGCCATGGGCTTGATCTCGCTGCCCGCGATGATGCGCAACAACTACGCCAATTCGTTGTCGACCGGGACCATTGCGGCCTCGGGCACCTTGGGCCAGATCATCCCGCCGTCGATCGTGCTGATCATCCTGGCCGACCAGCTGGCCAGCGCGGTCGATCAGGCATCGACCGCGCGTAAGGAGCTGTACAAGGAATCCACGGGCAACCTTCTGATGCCGTCCGGTTTCGACGTGACGTCGACCAGCGCCGGGGAGATGTTCCTGGGCGCCTTCGTACCGGGCCTGGTCCTGGTCGGGCTGTATATGGCCTATGTTCTCGGGCTTGCCCTGTTCCGGCCGAAGATGGCCCCGGCCGTGCCGCGCGAAGGCGGCATCGACCGCAAGTTCATGGTCAAGGTCTTCATCACCCTGGTGCCGCCGCTGACCCTGATCTTCCTGGTTCTGGGATCGATCATCACCGGCGTCGCGACGGTCAACCAGGCCGGTGCCATCGGCGCGGCGGGTGCGTTGATCATGGGCGGCTACCGGCTTCGCGACGGGCATAAGAACGCCTATTACCCGGCGATCATGGCGTTGGTTTCCCTGGTCGCATTGGCTGTCATCAGCAATCAGTTCCACGTCAACGTGAAAGCGATCAATACGTCCGCTGACGTTCTCGGCGTGACGCTTGGCGTGATCTTCACGGTGACCTTGCTGATCGCCCTGGTCTGGAGCGGCTGGCGTGCCTTCAAGATCGAAGACACCCTTCAGGGCGTCATGGTCGAAACGGCCAAGACGACGTCGCTGGTGTTCATCATCCTGATCGGTGCCGCGATGCTGACCGCCGCGTTCCGCGCCTTCGGCGGCGAGGAACTCGTGCGTGAATTCCTGACCGGCCTGCCCGGCGGGTTCTGGGCCCAGTTCACCATCGTCATGCTGGTCATCTTCATCATGGGGTTCTTCCTGGACTTCATCGAAATCGCCGTCGTCGTGGTTCCCATCGTTGCGCCGATCCTGCTGATGGACCCGTCGGCCAACGTGACGGCCGTCTGGCTGGGCGTGATGATCGGCCTGAACATTCAGACCTCGTTCCTGACCCCGCCCTTCGGCTTCGCGTTGTTCTATCTGCGAGGTGTGGCGCCGCCCGCCGTCAAAACGATCCAGATGTACAAGGGGGTCATTCCGTTCATCGCCCTGCAACTGCTGGCGCTCGTGATCGTCGGTCTGACGCCGCAGATGGTGAACTATCTGCCACAGCGCGTGAGCCTGACTTCCGACACGGCGCCGCCTCCCCGAAATCCTGCGTTGTCGTCCTGTGTCCAGGATCACCTGTTCCAGGTCTATGACACGCAGGGCGATGCGATCCGTGCGGCCATTTCCTCGGCCCGCGGCCTGGATATCTCGATGCTCCCGGGCGAATTGCGCGGTGATTTGAAATCCAGCTTCGACAAGGCGGAAAAGACTTTCGAGTTGGTCGATAAGATCCATGCGGCCGAGAAGGCCGTTGCCGAGGCGACACCCGCTTATCTGCCGTTGCATGTCGAAGTCCGTGAAATGCAGCGCCAGGCCCGCCGCTTGAAGGAAGAAATCAAGTACAAGCAGCGGACGATCCGCCAACTGCCGCGCGACGGCAGCGCCGATGATCGCAAAGCCAAATTGGAAGCGCAGATCGAGGAACTCCAGACCGAGATCAAGGCCTACGAAGCGGAAGTGCCCGAAGACTGGCGGGCCCGTCACAATGCCTTCGTTAAACTGCAGAAAGCGGAAACGCTTGCCACGAGGCTTTACGAACGCAACGTGGACGGCGCTTACGAGCCGCTGATCGAAATCAAACGGGTCCTTGCCGCGACCGACGAGTTGTCGGCGCTTGGCGAAACCCTCGCCGGTCTGCCGGCGGCGGTTGGTGCCGAATCGGACATGGAAAAGGCCATGACGCTGATCAACGATTTGGAAAAGGTCATGCGCGAAATTTCGGGTACCCGGGAAATCCAGAAACCTCTGGCAGACGCCCGCCGTGCGTTGCGCGGCGACAAGCCGGATATGGAGAAAGCGCAGAAAGCCCTGGCCGATGCCAAGGCGGCGTTCGACACGGATATCGCCTGGCGTGAGAAGGCGGCGGGCGAATTGCTCACCGGTCTTTCGACTTATGACCAGGCGATCCGCATGAACATCGGTCTGCGCCAGCAGCCGAAGCTGTCCCAAGAACAGGCGCTCGACGTGGCGTCCTGCATGGCCAATCCGCGCGATCTGACCTTGCAGTTCTAGATCCAGGCGGGCCGCGACCATCATGCCGCCCGTTCTCAAGGCAGCGCTATGGATGCTGGGGACGTTATCGTCCCTGGCACTCATGGCCATCGCCGGGCGCGAACTCTCGGCCGAGCTGTCGACTCTGAATATCCTGTTCTTCCGCAGCGCCATCGGCCTTCTGGTGGCATTGCTGATCATCTGGCGGGCGGGCTGGCACCATTTGGTGACGCATCAGCCGGTGCTGCAGGTCCTGCGCAACATGGCCCATTACGTGGGGCAGTTCGGCTGGTTCTACGGCATTTCGCTGCTGCCGCTGGCCCAGGTCTTCGCGTTGGAATTCACCATGCCCATCTGGGCGGCCCTTCTGGCGCCGTTGTTGCTCAAGGAGCACATCACGCCGATGCGGGCATTGGTCATCGCCATCGGGTTCACCGGTATCCTGATCGTCGTGCGGCCGGGGCTCGTGCCGATTTCGACGGCGGCGCTCGCCGTGCTCATGGCGGCGGTCGGCTATGCCTTCGCCTATCTTATGACGAAGAAGCTGACGCGAACGGATTCGGCTCTGGCGATCGTTTTTTACATGTGCCTCGTGCAATTGCCGCTGGGCCTGATCCCGTCCCTGTTCGATTGGACGACGCCGTCGATGGCCTTATGGCCCTGGATTTTCGTGGTCAGCGTGACGGGTCTCAGCGCTCATTACTGCTTGGCTCGGGCCTTCGCCGAAGCCGATGCCGTCGTCGTGGTTCCCATGGAATTCCTGCGTCTGCCGTTGATCGCGTTCGCCGGACTGCTGTTCTACGGCGAAGCGCTGGACCCCTGGGTGCTGGGCGGGGCGGCGGTGATCTTTGCCGGCAACTTCCTGAACATATGGGCCGAACGCCGACGGCAGTAGGGCCTTCGCCCCGGCGTGAACCGGCGGCCGGAGAGGCTGCATTCGATTCTACTCACATTGTCATGCCTGCGTCAGGTTTGTCGGCATAATGGGTAAGTGACTATGACCCATCTTCTTCATGCGAGTGGCTGCGCGTGAAGTCGGCCAACGAACGAAAGGACCATGACATGAATGCGTTCTCCGGAACCGTCATCACCCGCGCAGCCCCCGACCAATCGGTTCGGGAGCGTCTTCGCAAGGCCGGGCGAGAACTTGCCCAATCCGTTCTCGCGCAACGCGCCGCCGTGCAATCCCTGCAGGATAATCTGGCCGCCTTGGAAGGCACCTTCGACAAGCTGGAAAACAAGTTCCGCGACGTCCACGACACGCTCGGTGCGTCCTTGGCGAAACCGGCCGGGCAGGACGCCTGAACGGTATCCCGCCGTTACTTGAGTGGGGCAGTCAGCTTATTCCGGCAGGGGGATGAACTCCGTCTCGCCGGGCACGGCCGGAAAGCGTCCGTTTTTCCAATCGTCCTTGGCCTGTTCGATCCGCTCTCTTGAGTGGGAGACGAAGTTCCAGAACATATGGCGGGGCTGGTTCGGCCGCGCGTCGGGCACGGTATCCAAAGGGGCACCGCCCAGCAGCATGACCCGTGATCCGTCCGTGGCCGTCACCGTGACGTCGCTGCCTGCGGTCAAGACCACGGTCTGGCCGACCTCGAACCGCTCTCCGGCGATCTCAATCGCCCCTTCGGCGACATGAATGGCCCGCTCCTCGTGTTCCGGGGCCAGGGTAACGGACGCCCCGGCGTCGAGCCGCGCATCTGCGTAGAACATGGGTGAATAGGTCTGCACCGGCGCTTCCTTGCCGTCCAGACGGCCGGCGATCAGGCGGACGCGGTAGCCGTCTCCGTCCCAGGCGGGCAGGTCTTCCGCCGCATGATGGGAAAAGCCCGGCGTCGTTTCCTCGGCATCGATGGGAAGGGCGATCCAGGCTTGAATGCCCGAAAGCACATGACCGGCGGCGCGTTCTTCGTCGGGTGTCCGTTCGGAATGGACGACACCCGAGCCCGCCGTCATCCAATTGACCTCGCCCGGGCGAATGACCTCGGCGATCCCCAAGCTGTCGCGGTGCATGATCGCACCGTCGAAGAGATAGGTAATGGTCGCCAGGCCGATATGCGGATGCGGGCGCACGTCGATCCCCTGGCCCGGGGCAAACGTCGCCGGACCCATCTGATCGAAGAAGACGAAAGGTCCGACGGCGCGGCGGTTACGGTTGGGCAGCGTCCGCCGCACGATCAGGCCGCCGATGTCGTGTTCCTTGGGCGTGATGACCAGGGCAACTGTCCCCTGGTCTTCTTCATCGCATTGCGGGTCGTCCGTCGGCTGCCAACTCATGGCTCTGGGCTCCCCAAGCGGCGCCGCTTATTCGGCGAGCCAACGTTCGCGGATCTCGTTGACCGTCGCCGCGTGGTGGCGGGCCATCTTCATGGTCGGGGCCAGGGGCTCCTGATAGAAGAAATCAGGCAGTTCGTCGTCGTCGGTGGTGAAGCCGGCGGCGTCGTTGAATTCCTTCTCCAGCGCCAGGGTTTCCTTGCCCAGGCGGTCGAAGAACTCGACATCGAAGTCCGTGCCCAAGGCATCGTTCAGGGCGTTGATAATCAATTCCGGCTCGGCGTTGTGAACCGAGCGGCCGAAGACGCAAATGCCCAGGCTGTCCACGCTGGCGCACTTGGCCTGGATATTCAGGCTTTCCAGGGTCAGTTCCTCGGTCGATTTCCCGGCGCATTCGAAGGCCGGCAGGTTGCCTGTCGTATGGTCGGCACCCTGCGCCGTCAGCATCATGGAAATACCGGTGACCTCGATGACACGAGGATCGTAGGCGCTGATCGATTGCTTCTTGATGATCGGCAGGCGCGTGATGCCGTAATGCTCGCCGACGCGGGCCGTGCCCTGGGCCAGGATCTTGCCGCGTTCGTTGCCGTCGCGCATGTCGGCGAGGGCCTCCAGCATGAAGTTCTCATCGCCGTATTCGCCCAGGCCGGCATCCATCATCGCGCCCAGCAAGGCGCCGGTTTCGATGGTGTCGATGGCCAGGTCATTGGCGATGGCGTTGACGCGCGCGATCTGGTCCGGATGGGTCAGGCCGCAGTTACTGCCCATCAGGCCGATGGTCTCGTATTCCAGCGGGGCGACCAGTTCATTGCCTTCCTCGTCGGCATAGACGTTGGAGCATTTGATCAGGCAACCGGGCATGCAGGCATGGGTCGGCTCGCCGCCGCGCTCCAGGTTCTGTTCACGGATGTAGTCGCCGCCGATCTTCAACACGTCGCCGGTCGAGGTATCGACCTGGCGGCCGTCGCGGAAGTTGGCGACCGGCAGGCCGCCCAAATGGTTGATGACGTCGGCGACCATGGCGGTGCCGCGGGCACCCAGGTTCTGGGTCGCCGCGTCTTCGCGAATCTTGCCGCCGTAGGTCTTCAGCGACTGCATGAACTTCTTGCGGTCGTGGAAGTCGGGCATCTTGTTCTTGTCGCAGACGATGGCCTTGACCTTCTTCGACGCCAGGACAGCGCCGACGCCGCCGCGCGCGCAAATCCGGGTCGGGCGGCCTTCGGGATCGGTAAAGGTGACGCCGCCGATCAGGCCGCCGTATTCGGCGACCGGGCTGGTGATGCCCATGGAGACCTTGTCGCCGTACTTTTCACCCAGCAGCTTGGCGGCTTCGAACACGCCCTTGCCCAGATAGGGGGTCGCGTCCTCGAAGGTGATCTCGCCTTCCAGCGGAATGCGGATGACGACCCAATCATCAGCCGCACCCTCAAGCGTCATGCCCGAAATACCCAGCTGGCCCAGGGCGAAGGCCATCGTGCCGCCGCCGTTCGATTCCTTGATCCCGCCGGTCAGCGGGCTCTTGCAGCCGATGGAAATCCGGTTGCCGTTGGAGAAGTTGGATCCGGCGAAGGGGCCGGCGGAAATCACGAAGGGATTTTCCGGCGACAGGGGATCGACCGTGGCCAGGTCGCGGTCGACCAGCGTCTTGGCGATCCGGTAGCGGCCCGCGCGAGCGATCTCTTCGCCCGATAAGTCTTCGCTGGTGACGGATTTGGTGGACAGGTCGATGGTCAGGTATTTCCGCATGGTTCTTCAACTTCCCCAATTCTGGTCGTGTCGCCCAGTCCGCTCTCGGGACCCGCGCTGTCTCGTTGGAATCCGAGGCGCTCCGGCGATGGTGTGACGCTATTCTAAGGTGGGAGTGCGCTGCAGCAAATACCAGGTTTTACCCCCGGTCGCTTTAATCGTTTGTTCCCGAATACCCGAATGCCTTGATGAACGGGCGCAGTCGGTTGAGATGCGGCGCTAAGTGAATTTCGAATTTCCGCCAACGGCCAACCGCTTTGGTCGTTACATTCTCGGTCACTTGATGATAGCTGCTGGTGCCGATAAATGTCTGACGGCGGGCATGCGCCGCCGGATCCAGGACCTTGTCGTCCCAGGAAACATCCAGAAAATCCATTAACTTACGGGCGACCGGCTCGATTTCCTGCACAAGATCCTCATATCGGATTTCATGGATATCAAGGTCCAAGGCATCGCGTTGAATTTGCCACAACTCCATGACGTCGGCGTAGAAACGGACGGTCTCGTCCAAGCTGGTGAAGTGGACCATGCCTTCGTTCAAGTCGAACGGCTGCATGAAGCAACTCAGACAGACATCGCAGGGATGGCGCAGGGCCAGAATAAATTTCGCGTCAGGGAAAACCCGCTTAATCAGTCCGGCATCCAGGATGTTCAGCGGCAATTTATCGACCAGCCGCGCCGCCGGGTCGCGGTCGATCAGGCGATCGACGGTTTTGAAGTAGAGTTCGCGCAGTTCGAGAAGATCATCCGCCGACAGCGTGAACAGATTGGCGGGAAAGCCGTCGTCGCGGACCAGAAGATGATTGCGCAGCGTCGAAACGGTCGGTTGTTCTTCCAACACCTGAATGCCTGGGTGGGCATCCATGACTTGATCCAACAAAGTTGTGCCGGAACGGGGAAAACCAATCAGGAATACCGGATCGGCGGCGCCGTCTTGAGGTTGACGGGCGGCCGTGGACACCGCTGTGCCGGATTGGAGCCCGTCGTAGGCCTGTCGCAGACGGGCCAGGTATTCCCGCGAGCGGGCGCGGAAGAGGTCTGCCTCCTGGGTATCCTTGGCTAGAAAGGCATTGCCGGCTTCGAAGTTTTCGACGGCATCGCCCGGCCGGTCCAGACCTTCGTAAAGGAACCCCATTTCGAACCGGATTTCACCGAACGCAGGCGACGTCGTTAGCTCTTTCTGGTCCAGGCCTTTGAGCCGCGCCAGGGCCTTGTCGTGATCGCCCGACCGCCGTTCCAAGCGGGCCGCGACCAAATTCAGACCGGGATCGCCGGGCAGTGCTTCCAGGCCCGGGGAGATCGTTTCCCAGGCATCGTCCAGGCGGTTCATGCGCTCTTGTAGGCGCCCCAATTCCGTCCGGTTGCCCGGGTCGGCGGGATTGATGGCGACCGCCTGGGCATAGGCGGCGAGGGCGCCGTCGGCGTCACCCATGGCGCGCAGGTTGGCCGCTTTCAGGCGCAGAATCCCCGTATCCGACGATTGTCCGCCGAGCAGGCTGTCATAACAGGCCGCCGCCGTTTCGTATTCGCCCAGGCAGGTCATGATTTCGGCGTAGAGCAGCGTCAATTCCGCGTCGTCCGGTGCGGCTTGGCGGGCCGCTTCGCAGGCTTTGCGGGCGACGGCATAGGCCTTTGCCTGATGGGCCGTGTCGGCCAGAACCCTTTGCGCTTCCGCATCCTGCGGCGCGCGGTCGACAAGGGCGACGAACGCTCCCGTCGCGCGTTTCCAATCCTGTTGGCTGACATAGGCCTGGCCCAGGTTGAAGCGTGCGTTCAGGTTTTCCGGATCGAGTTCGACCGCCCGCGAGTAATGGGTGATTGCCTGGTCGACCTGATGGTCGTCGCGATAGGCATTGCCCAGGTTGTAATGGAGTGAGGCGGAGTCGGGGGTAATCTCCAGGGCGCGGTTGAACTGGCGGATCGCACCGTTCACGCGGCCGGCCTGGCGCAAGGCGATGCCGTAAAGTTCATGGGCCTCTGCCGAGCCAGGGGCGACATCCGTCAATGCCTTCAGGCTTTGCGCCGCGGCGTCGGCCTTATCCAGGCGCAACCGGACCAGTGACAACAGATGCAGGACATTGGGGTTTTCCGGCAATGTCTGGACCAGGGCATCCAGATGCCCTTCGGCGCCGCTAAGGTCGCCTGCCTGGTACATCTTGGCGGCGGCCTGAAATTGTTGTTCTGGGTCCATGAGCAATGTCGTCGTGGTGCCTGTTCGGGAAGTGTCGGGTCGAGGGGATGCGCCGGAAGCCGGCAATCAGGAAAACGGCGGATCGGCGGGCGTCAAGCGATTGTCGAGGCGCCAGCCGCCGGGCCTGTCTACGACCGACTTGAGGGTCGGGTCAACATGCAAGACCGCTCCCGCCGGTGGGCGCCCCCTCGCCATGGTCATGCGGTGACCGGGGCCGGGAAGCGTAGCTGATCGTGGAGACGCCAAAGCTCAGGGGAATCCACGGCCTCTTTGAGCCCTGGGTTAAGTTTCAAGGCGTGGTCGAAGTCGGCCAGCGCGGCTTCTCGTTCACCGAGAGCGGCACGCGCGAGGCCGCGCGCCAAATAGGCTTCTGCGAAATCAGGTTGCTTCGCGATCGCTTTCGACACGTATTCGATGGCATCCGTCAGTTTTCCCGAAAGGCGGGCGGCTTCGCTCATGCCGAGCCAGGCCAACGCATCATTGGGCGAGAGGTCCGTGGCCTTGCGGAAATCGGCGATCGCTTGCCCGTATTCCCGTAGGCCCAACAGGGCGAAGGCACGGGCAATCAATGCTTGCCCGAACAACGGGTCGATCGAAAGCGCTTCCGTCGCCATTGCCGCTGCTGCCTCGTGATCGCCAGAGCGTGACAGGATGCTGGCGTGGATCGATTTGACCCAGGGGTCCTTCGGCGCAAGTGATTGCGCGCGATCCATGTCTTGCAATGCCTCGTCAAAGGCGCCGTTCGACGCCTTGAGATAGGCCAGCGCGGCGATCGCACGCGTCTGGGACGGGGTTTCGGTGGTTACCCGTTCGTACAGGGCCGCTGCCTGACCGAGGTGTCCGCGGTTGTGTAATGTAAAGGCCTCCTGCAGGAGGACATGGCGGTTGTAGGGATCGAGCTCGCGCAGTGCCTTGAAATCGGCCAGCGACTTTTCCCAATCCTTCAATGCGCGAAAGGCGGCGCCCCGGATCAACAGCGCATCGACAGGCGTTTCCTGATCCTCGATCACCTTGGTCGCGTCGCGGACGGCCGCGGCGAACCGCCTGCCATGATAATTCGCCAGCGCCCGGGCCCGCCGCGCGACGGTGTTGTCGGGCGTTGCATCCAAGACCACATCGAGTTCGGCAATCGCCTCGGGGAAGAACTTCGCCTGCGCCAGGTAGCTCGCCCGGACCAGGCGCAGTTTATTGTCGTCCGGCGCCGCGGAAATTGCCGAGGCCAAATCTTCAGCCGCCTCCTTGAACCGCTGTTCTTTGGCATTTACGGCACCGCGCAGCGCCCAGACTTTGGGGTTCTGGCGTTCACGCAGCAAAATGTAGTCGAGATCATTGAGCGCCCGCGTCGGCTGGTTCGACGCCAGGTAGGCCGTGGCGCGCCCGAGAAGCCCGGTCGTGTTGGTGTGTTGAAAACGCAGCAGCGCCGTGAACGATTGAATGGCGTGGTCGTATTGCCGTTGGGTCAGATAGACCCCGGCCCGTGCCAAAAGGGCGTCGGCATGCTCCGGGTCGATTTTCAGAACGATGTCATAATCGCGGATCGCTTCCTCGAACCTTTCGGCGGAAACGAAGGCCAAGGCACGCAACAACCGTGCATCGATGTTCCGAGGGTTGGCGGCGAGAGAGAACGTCATGTCCTTGAAGGCGTCGGCGAATTCCTCCTTCTCCAGACGGATACGGGCCCGCAGAAGGAAGGGGTCGCTTTTCAAACGCGTCAGCTTCAGGACATGTTCAACGTCGTCCGACGCGAATTGAAGATTGCCGGCTTTGAGATGGATGTCGGCGCGCCGGTACCAGTTCCGCAAATCGTTCGGCGCGATGGAAATCGCTTCGTCCATGTCCGCGATGGCGTTGTCGTATCGGCTTATTGCCGCCCAGGCCTGCGCCCGCTTCCGGAGGATCATGGCGACGTCGGGGTGAATGTCGTGGGCGTCGCTTAGATCGGCGATTGCCAGATCGAAATTCTTCATCCGAGAGTGGACGAGGGCCCGCGCAGCCAAGGTGGAGGCGGTATCTTTCAAAAGGCGCGCGGCGCGGTCGAAGTCGGCAAGCGCCATGTCATAGAGCTTTTGGGCTAGAAGCGTGGCGCCTCGGTGGAAAAACGCGCGGCCGTTATCCGGGTTGTCTGCGACCGCCCGGTCAAGGTCGTAGTAGGCGTCTTGATACCGACGGAGTTTGCGATACGCCGAGCCGCGTTCGACCAGGGCGTCATAGTGATTAGGTTTGATCTTCAATGCTTTGGTTGCACTGCGGACGGCGTTGCGCAAATTCAGCGGCGTGGGTGCCGTGTTCAGAACTCTCGCCTGTAAGACCAGTGCCTCGACGTTATCGGGGTTCAGGCGCAATGCCTTTGCCAGGTCGTCGATCGCGGGTTGTTTGCGGTGCAGGGCGAAATTCGCGCGGGCGCGCGCAACGAAGGCATGGCCCTGCCGGGGGGCCAGGCGCACCGCCCGGGTGAGGTCCGACAGGGCCTGTTCCGGGAATCCTTGTTCGGTCAGGGCCTCGGCCCGATGAATGAACAGGTCTGCGAACTTCTCGGGGTCGGTCTCGCCGGCCTGAATCGCTTCACTGCAGGCAAACGCCCGTATCGCCGCCGGCAAGGAGGTATCGGCGCAGTCGTCCGTTCCGGCCCCGGCCGGGCCGGCCATCGCGGCCCAGGCCGTCAGCCAAGCCGCCAGAACGATAAGGGAGTTCCCCCGGATCAGCTTCATCGCCGCCTCATACTCGCCAAGTATCGAAAATTCTTAGCAAATAACGGACGGGATGGCCATCGGCACGGCCGATCGCGGGGGCACAACTCAGGTTTCGGTACCGCCGTTGATCTGGATCAGCTGACCGTTCATGAAGCCGCCCTGGTCGGATACCAAGTAGGAAATCATGGCGGCGATCTCCTCCGGCGTGCCGACGCGGCCGACCGGTACCCGCGCCGCCATTTCGGCGATGTGTTTGGCCATGGCCGCGTCCGCATGATCGCCGCCGATCGGGCCGGAGGAGATGATGTTGGTCGTGATTCCCTTGGGCCCGAATTCCTTGCCCAGTGCCTTGGTCAGACCCCAGGAGCCGTGCTTGGACACGCTGACATGCGCCCGGCCGTTGTAGCCGTGGATGGCGTTCATGCCGGCGAAGTTGACGATCCGGCCCCAGCCGCGTTCGACCATCCCCGGCAGGCAGGCCCGGCATAGCCGGAAGGCCCCGTGCAGGTTGACGCCCAGGACACGTTCCCAGATTTCGTCGGTAATGTTCGTTTGCCTTGTGTGGTGAACGAACTGCCGCAGCCGCCGCACTGCGTCGGGATCGACCTGGTGGTCGTAGCCGTCCTTCCTTGTTCCAAGTGGACTGCCCGTGTCGCACTAGCGTCACCTGCAGTAGATGTGGACACA